>NZ_JBSHGZ010000011.1:35837-125709 GCF_053618075.1 Embleya sp. NPDC055664 | reverse complement strand
CTCTAACCGTTCTGGTCTATCCCCACCCCCCACCACCCCCCCCGCGTGCCTTGGTGTTGGCGGGGGGCCCGGGGGGGGCCCCCCCCCCCGCCCCCCCCCGCCCCCCCCCCCACCGCTCAGCCCGCCGGCTCCTCCCGGTAGGTGATCAGCCGTACCGCCGGCGCGGAGACGACCTGGACGACGCCGGTGTCGGGGATGTCGAGGTGGGCGAAGCCGCCCTCGATCGCGACGCGCGCGGTCGAGACGGAGGTGGTGGGTATGCCGTCGGCGCCCCGTACCGGGTAGCCGTCGACGAGTTCGACGGACGCGGTGTGCCAGGTGCGGGTCACGCGGTCACCTCCGGGAAGTCCAGCTCGGGCCGAGCCAGGTGGTTGTAGTAGTTGGACAGCGTGTTCAGCGCGATGTGCGCGACGATCTCGGCCTCCTCGGCCTCGGTGACCCCGGCCGCGCGGGCTTTGGACCGGTGCTCCTCGCCGACTCGGCCCCGGGTGCGGACGATCCGCCGGGCCAGGGTCAGTACGGCGTCGGCGTGCGGATCCGCGTCGTGCGCGTCCCGGGTCTGCCGCAGTTCGTCCTCGGTCAGGCCCATCAGGCCGCCCCGATAGGTGTGCGCGCTGACGCAGTAGGTGCACTCGTTCTCCTGCGCGATCAGCAGCGCCAACTGCTCCCGCAGGCGGGCCCGCAGGACACCTCGGGTGAGCCGGTCGCGCATCGCGAGGTAACCCTCCAGCGCGGCCGGGCCGCTCGCGAGGGCCGCGTACAGGTTCGGCACCCGGCCGAGCTGCTTTTCGACCCTTGCCAGCAGGTCGGCATGCGCGTCGGTCGCCCCGGGCGACGAAGGCGCGGGCGCGGGTGCCGGTGTGTGTGCGGGTGTGGGTGTGGGTGTGGACGACATGCGAACCCCCGTTGCTCTCTCGCTTCGATGTGCCGCCAAAAAACGGTACCGATCGGTGCCGTTTTGCAGACGGTACTGATCGGTACCGTTTCCGGTCAAGAGGGGTTAGGATCCGAACGTGCCCGTCAAAGCCCGAGACCGTCTGCTCGCCACCGCCGAGGAACTTTTCTACGCCGAGGGGATCCGCGCCGTCGGCGTCGAGCGCATCCTGGCCGAATCCGGCGTCGGCCGGGCGTCGTTGTATCGGCACTTCCCGAGCAAGGACGACCTCGTCGTCGCCGTCCTGGAGGCCCGCGATCGGCGCTGGCGGGCCTGGCTGGCGGAGCGGGTCGAGGCGCTGGGTTGCGGCCCGGTGGCCGTGTTCGACGCGCTCGCCGAGCGGTTCGCGCGCAACGATTTCCGGGGGTGTGCGTTCATCAACACGATGGTCGAGTCCGCCGACCCCGACGGTTCGGCGCACCGCGTCGCGGCCGACCACAAGGAGCGGGTGGTGGCCTACCTGGAACAGCTCCTGACCGCCGCACAGGTCTCGGAACCGGTCCTCCTGGCCCGGGAGTTCGCGCTGCTCATGGACGGCGCGATCGTCACCGCGCTGCGCGAGCGCACCCCCGCCCCGGCGGTCCGGGCCCGTCGGATCGCCCAGGCGCTGCTGGCGGCCGACGGGGCCGGGGCCGGGTAGGGGCGCCGGTCGAGCCTTCGGTTACGGTGCGACCGCCGCCAAGTCGGCGACCGTGCCGGACACGATGGTCCGGACATGCCGGGTGATGTGTTCGATCGGCCAGTCCCACCACGCCAGTTCGAGCAGGCGCGCGACGTCCTCCGGGCTGTACCGGGTACGGATCGGCTTCGCCGGATTGCCGCCGACGATCGTGTAGTCGGGGACGTCGTCCACCACCACGGCACCGGAGGCGACGATCGCGCCGTGTCCGATCCGGACCCCGGGCATCACCATGGCCCGATAGCCGAACCAGACGTCGTTGCCGACCACCGTGTCGCCCCGACCCGGCAGGCCGGAGATCAGGTCGAAGTGGTCGGCCCAGGACCCGCCCATGATCGGGAACGGGAAGGTCGAGGGCCCGTCCATCCGGTGGTTGGCCCCGTTCATCACGAACCGCACACCCTCGCCCAGCGCGCAGAACTTCCCGATCACCAGCCGCTCCGGCCCGTAGTGGTAGAGCACGTTGCGGGTCTCGAACGTGGTGGGATCGTCCGGGTCGTCGTAGTAGGAGAAGTCCCCGACCTCGATCAGCGGCGAAGTCACCAGCGGCTTGAGCAGGACCACGCGCGACTGCCCCGGCATCGGGTGCAGCACGGTGGGATCGGCGGGCGTCTGGGCGTCCACGGCGTACTCCAAGGGTGGATCGGCCGGCCGACGGGAGGCCGGGGGAACGGGATTCGGCACCTCGGGCGTGGCCGCCGGCTACTCGTACCGGTACTTCAACGAGTCCTCCTCCGCCTGCCGGACGGCCTCGATGGTCAATCCGGGCATGCGCAACTGGGCCAGCGTCACCTCGGCCGAACTCGGCTGGGCGTCGGCCGGCAACCAACCGTCCGGCTTCCAGGCCGAACTGCGCAACAGCGCCTTGGGGCAGTGCGGGTACACCTCGTCCAGCTCGACGACGAGTGCGCTGACCGGCGGTTTGCCCACCGGCGTGACTTGCGCCAGCAACTCGGGCCGCGCGGACACGCACGCGCGGCCGTTGGCGCGAAGTGTGGTGGTGCGCCCGGGAATCACGAACAGCAGACCGACCCGGCCGGTCGCCACCACGTTGTGCAGCGTGTCGAGGCGCTTGTTGCCGGTGGCGTCGGGGATGACCAGGGTGCGGTCGTCGAGCACGGTGACGAAACCGGCCGGGCCGCCGCGCGGGGTGACATCGCAGCGGCCTGCCGCGTCGGTGCTGGCGACGAAGACCAACGACGCGCAGCCGACCAGCGCGCGGGTCTTCTCGGTGAGCCGGTCCATCTCCTTGGCCGCGGCGGCCGCGCCCGGATGCTCGTACAGCTCGCGCAGGCCCGTGACGTCGGATATCGCGTCCGCGCTCAACGCATCGAACAGGCTGGGACCGCTCTTTGCGATGGGATTCTCAATGCTGGTGATCATGCCGCCACCCTAGGCGCTGCTCCCGAACCGGCCGTCGGTCCCCGTAGGGTCGAGGCATGCGTGACGATCTCGATCTGCCCGTGCCGGTGCCCGACGAGGTGCGGCGGGTGGTCTCGCTGGTGCCCTCGCTCACCGAGGCGGTCGCGATGAGCGCGCCCGGCCTGCTGGTCGGCGCCACCGACTGGTGCACGCATCCCGCCGACCTGGACGTGATCCGGATCCGGGGCACCAAGAATCCGGACCTGGACGCCATCGGCGCCCTCGCCCCGGATCTGGTCCTGGCCAACGAGGAGGAGAACCGCCCGGCCGACCTGGCCGCGCTGCGGGCGGCCGGAATCGCCGTGTGGGTCACCCGGGTTCGCGGCCTGGACGAGGCCTTCATCGCGCTGGAGCGCATGCTCGTGCTCGGCTGCCGACTGCCGGCGCCGCCCTGGCTCGCCGCGTGCCGAGCCGCGTGGGCGGGACTGCCGGCGGCCCCGCCGCGTCGGGCGATCGTCCCGGTGTGGCGGCGGCCGTGGATGGTCGCCGGCCGGGACACCTTCGCCGCCGACGTGCTGACCCGATTCGGCCTGACGAACGTGTTCGCGCGGCACGCGGAACGTTGGCCGAAGGTCTCCCTCGACGAACTCCGTGCCGCCGAGCCCGACGTGGTGGTGCTCCCGGACGAGCCCTACCGGTTCACCGCCGAGGACGGCCCGGAGGCGTTCCCCGGCCTTCCGGTCGCACTGGTCGACGGGCGCCATCTCACCTGGTACGGCCCGTCGTTGGCGGCGGCCCCCGCGGTGCTCGCCGGGCAACTGGCCGCCGCCGGCCGGTTCGACGGGTAACCCGGGACGCGCTCGCGACGCGGCTCAGAGGTTGATCTGATACAGCACGAATCCGCGGTTCAGCGCCACCCGGTCGTAGAGCCGGCGGGCGGTGGTGTTGTCCCGGTGGGTCGACCAGTACACCCGGGAACACTCGTGTTCGCGAGCCCACTCGGTCACCGCGCCGATCAGTGCGCGGGCCACACCCCGACCGCGGGCCTCGGGCGCGGTGAACAGATCCTGGAGGTAGCAGACGTCGGGCGCGGTGGTACTCGCGTGCACCAGGAAGTGCGTGATGCCGACCAGCTTCCCGTCCACCTTGGCACCCAGCGCGTGCATCCGGGTGTCCTCGCGAAACGCGCTCCAGGCGCGGTCGAACATCTCGGGGGCGAGGGTGCGTTCGTAGAAGGTGTTGTACCCCTCGAACAGGGCCTGCCAGTCGGCTCGATCCGCCGGGGTCAGCCTGCCGATGTCGACCATGCGCCACCTCTTCCTGTCGATGCGTCGGAAGATCGAAACGTTATCGGGGGCGCACGGGCACGAACGCGGCGCGGCCCGCAGGCGGGAGAGCCTGCGGGCCGCGCGCTGTCACATCCGTTCCTGTCGGTGGCGCCGCGCGTCAGCGCAGTCGCAGTGCCGCCCGGAACGTGTTGAACAGTTCCGTCTGGTCTGTCACGCCGAGCACGCGGAACGCCTGCGGGCCCTGGGCCGCGATGCGCACCTCGGTGCCGGTGTGCTCCTGCGACTTGCCGGGGGTGTTGGTCGAATAGTTGACCTTGAGCTGCACACCCTCGTTGGTGACCAGCGTCGAGGACAGACCCGGAGGGGTGGCGTCCAGCGGCACGATCTGGCTGGTGTGCGCGTGGTCCGCAGTGGTCACCACGAGCGTGTCGGGGTGCTTGGCCGCGTACTCGCGGGCGAGCTTGACCGCCTGGTCGAACGCGACGGTCTCGCCGATCTGACCGCACGGGTCGGCGGCGTGGTCCTGCTTGTCGATCGAGGCACCCTCGACCTGGAGGAAGAAGCCCTTGCCGCGGTCGTGGCCGCGGCCGGACTGCTTGGCCTCCAGCAGCTCGATCGCCTTGGCGGTCTGCTGCACCAGGGTCGGCGTGCCGGCCGGGCGGTTCGGGTTCGAGGTGACGCAGCGCTGCGGCTCGGTACCGCCGACCGCGGCGGCCTTGCCGGTCCACTCGACCGGAACGTTGACCGGGGCGAACAGGCCGAGCACCGGCTTGCCGGCCCGCGCGGCCTTGAGCGAGTCGGCGTCGGTGGCGATCTGGTAGCCCGACTCCTGCGCCTGCTGGAGCACGGTCTTGCCCGCGAACGGGCCCTGCGTGATGGTCTGGTCGAAGCGGGCCTTGCCGCCGCCGAGCAGCACGTCGAACTTGCCCGCGACGCTCTGCTCGGCGATCGAGCCGGGGCCGCCGGCGGCGATCGTGTCGGTCGGGCACTTGGCCATGTCCGCCGGGCCCTGGCAGCTGCGGTCCGTGGCGTGCGCCTGGAGGACCGCCGGGGTGGCGTCGGTCAGCTCGGCCGTGGTGACGCTGCCCGTGGCGTAGCCGTTCTTCTTGGCCAGCTCCAGGATCGTCGGCAGCGCCTTGTTGGTGTCCGGGGTCTTGGAGATGCGGCCGTTGACCGTTTTTTGCCCCGTCGCCCACCCGGTGCCGCTCGCGGCCGAGTCGGTGACGTAGTCCGGGCGCTTGTCCTTGTCGACGGCGTACGTGGTGTACGCGCCGGTGAGCGGGAACCCGTCCATGTTCAGTCGACCGGCCGCGCCGACCGAGTAGTTCCGGGCCAAGGTGATCTCGGAGTCGCCCATCCCGTCACCGAGCAGCATGATGACGTTCTTGGCCTGACCGTCCTTGATCGCGTGCCGGGCTTGATCCGCCTGACCGAACGCCGACGCCGCGCTGGGCACGGCGACGCCGGCGGCCAACACGGCGGCTGCCCCCCACGCGAGATGACGACGGGACAAACGCAGATCCGGCATTTTTCCTCCTTCGAGGTCGACGCGTTGCCGACGATGCCGAGTCCATCAGCCCGGGGGGAACCAAGGGGCGAAGAACAGATGACGTGTCGCGTACACCCGAATGTCCGTTCCCATGTCCGAACCGCGCATTCCGACCGAAGTGGCGGGATACGTTCGCGCTTCGGGTCCGGCGGGGGTGGGTCAGGGTAGTTCGTGGGGGCCGTAGAGGGCGGCTTCGGTGTTGGTGAGCAGGGCCCAGTAGCGGTCGCCGTAGGACCAGTGCCACCACTCGGTCGGGTAGTTGACCAGGCCGGCCTCGGTCAGGGCGGTGCTCAGGATGGCGCGGTGGGCGCGGGCCTGCGGGGTGATGTTCTCGGCGGCGGTGTAGCACGCGCCGGCGCTTTCCTCGGGGCTCGCGTTCATCGGGGTGCCCAGGTCGAGTTCGCGGCCGGTCGGGTCGACGAGGGTCACGTCGACCGCGGCGCCGGCGCTGTGCGGGGCGATCTCGGGCGGGGAGACGTACCGGCTGGCCGCGACGTGGACACGGTCGGCGTCCCAGTCGGGGTGCGCGGCGCGCAGTTCGGCGGCGTACTCCTCGAAGTATCGACGTTGCAGCGCCGGCGGCCGGTATCCCTCGACGAACAGCAGGCGCAGCCCGTCGGGCAGCGCCGCCTGCGCCCTGATCAGCCGGTCGAGCACGCCGACGCGCAGGAAGGTGTACGCGGCGGCCCACTCCGCCTGGCGCGGATCCACCGGCAACGACCCGTCCGCGCGCACATCCACCAGCGGCTCGCCACGATCGCGGACGGGGATGGCGGCCACGAGCGGGTCGGACATCAAGATGATCTGATCCATATGAAGATCATCTCTTGGCGGTGGCGACCCTGTGCACGGCGTCCACGCCTGTCGGCGTCGGCGCGACCCGCCCGCCGCGCCCCGGGTGCGCCCTCGGGTGTGCTTCACGGGCGAGTTGACCTCAAGTCGGCTTCATCTTTCATGGTGGCTTCCGTACGCGGCGCACGACGGTCCTTCGGACCGTGGGCGCCCACTTCGAACTCGGGAGTCACCCCATGCGCGCGATCCGACTGCATACGTTCGGCCCGGCCGAGAATCTGCGGTTCGAAGAGGTTCCGGACCCTCGGGTCGGCGAGGGGCAGGTGCGCATCGACGTCGAGGTCGCCGGTGTGCATCTGATCGAGGCCCGGCTGCGGCGCGGGGAGACGGTCGGCCCGCACCGGCCGCCGGTGTTGCCGACCACCCCCGGCGGCGAGGTGGCCGGCGTGGTCGGGGCGGTGGGGCCCGGGGTGGCCGCACAGTGGCTGGGCCGTCGGGTCGTGGCGCAGCTCGGCGACGGCGGCGGGTACGCCGAGCGGGCGGTCGCCGACCTGGCCGCGCTGCACCCGATCCCCGACGGCCTGGGTGCGGCCGAGGCGGTCGCGGCGATCACCACCGGCACCACCGCGCAGGGCGTGCTCGGAGTGGCCCGGATCGACGCCCGGGACGTGGTGTTGGTGATGTCCGCCGCCGGCGGCCTGGGCAGCCTGTTCGCCCGGGCCGCGCGGGCCGCCGGGGCGCTCGTGGTGGGGGTCGCGGGCGGCCCGGCGAAGGTGGCCAAGGTACGTGCGCTGGGCGCCCACATCGCGGTGGACTACCGCGACGCGGACTGGCCCGAGCGGGTACGGGCCGCGTCGGCCGGCCGCGAACCCACCGCCGTGCTCGACGGCGTCGGCGGCGCCCTCGGCCGGCAGGCCCTCGAACTCCTGGGCCCCGGCGGCCGGTTCCTCCTGTACGGCTGGGCCGCGGGCGAGCCGACCGAGATCACCACGCGCGACCTGGTCGAGCGGCAACTGACCGCGACGTGGGCGATCGGGCCGAACATGGTCCCGGCGGGCGGTTGGCCGGAATTGACCGCCCGCGCCCTGAACGCCGCCGCCGACGGCACGATGGTGCCGACCATCACCGCCTTCCCGTTGGCCGAGGCCGCGGCCGCGCACGCCGCACTGGAATCCCGCGCGACGGACGGCAAGGTGGTGTTGACGGTCGGGGCCTGAGCGCCGCGGTTCCGGTCGCGGTCACACCCCGTCGGTGGCGCCGGTTTCCGGCCCGCGCAGCGGGCCGGAGGCCGTGCACGTGGCGGGTGCCGATGGGCACAATGGTGACATGTCCAACGTTGCGCAGGGCGATATTTCTTGGCTCGCGACGATCGACGACGACACGTCGGCGACCTCCCCTCCGGCCGACCGCGAACCGCCTTCGCGCTGGCGGCCGGACTGGGTGACGGGCCCCTGGGCGGCGACCGACCCGCCGGCGCGGACGACCGGCCGGGCCGACGGCGGGCCCGAGGGGGTGTGGATCTGCGACCTGCTCCCCGAACGATCCGCCGGCGAACCCCTGGTCGGGCACGACGCACGGGTGGCCGCGGTGACGACCGCGCTGGTCGGCGGCCGGCCGGTGGTGGTCGCCGGGACGGCCGGGTGGGGCGCCACGGTACGGGTGTTCGACCTGGACCGCGGCCGCCAGGTGTGCCGGCCCCTGGTCGGCCGGACCGCGTGGGTGGGCGCCGCGCGGGCCACCGTGGCCGGCCGCCCGGTGGCGGTCACCGGGGATTCGGCCGGTGTACGGGTGTGGGACCCGGCCACGGGTCTGCCGATCGGCGAACCGCTGATCGGATCGGTGCGGGCGGTGGCGACGGCCGAACTGGACGGGCGTCCGGTGGCGATCGTGGGCCCCGAGACGGCCCGGAACGGCGACGCGGACAACGCGGTACGGGTGATCGACCTGGCCACCGGCGCCGAGTTCGGCGCACCGCTGACCGGACACTCCTGCGCGGTGACGGACGTGGCCACCGCCGTCGTGCACGGCCGCCCGGTCGCGGTCACCGGCAGCCGGCAGGCGGCGCGGGTCTGGGACCTGGTCACCCGCGAGCCGATCGGCGCACCACTCGCCGCCGACGTCTGCGCCGTTGCGACCGGCCTACTCGCCGGCCGCCCGATCGTGGTCGTCGGGGGCTCCACGGGCGCGACCGCCGCGACGGCCCCGATCGACGAGACCGCCCCGACGGCCCCGACCGCCCCGACCGAGGAGCGCGGCACGGTACAGGTCTGGGACCTGACCACCCACACCCCCATCGGCCCCCGCCTCCTGTTCCCCCTCCCGGTCGGCGCTCTGACCGTGGCCCCCGGCGGCCGTGTCGTCGTCGCCTTCGGCCGAGAACTCGCGGTACTGCGCCACGGTTGACATCCCCCGGCCCCGGCCCGCGCCTCCCGGCGCCCGCACCCCCGGCGCCTGTTCGACCCGAACGAGTTCGTGGCGCGCTCTAGCCTTGATACCGACCGGTCGGTACCGTTACCGCACAGCAGAATCCCGCTACTCCACGCTCCGAGACCCGCGAGCATCGCCCGGTCGGCGCCTTCGCCCGGACGGGCGCGGGTCGCCCAAGGGGCGGTCGGAAGCGCCGTATTCGCCGGCCCTCCCGTGCCGGCGACGACCCGGAGGACCCCGCACCCATGACCGAGAACACCCCCGCGACCGCGACCTCGACCACCCCGCGCGTGGCCATCGTCACCGGCGCCGCGCGCGGCATCGGCGCGGCCACCGCCCGCCGACTCGCCGCCGAGGGCAGGGCCGTGGCCGTGCTCGACCTGGACGAGGCCGCCTGTGCCGACACGGTCGCCGCGATCGTCGCAGCCGGCGGCACGGCGCTCGCGGTCGGCGCCGACGTCACCGTCGGCGACCAGGTGGACGCCGCCGTCGCGCGCGTGGCCGACACCCTCGGCGCGCCGACCGTGCTGGTCAACAACGCCGGCGTGATCCGGGACAACCTGCTGTTCAAGATGTCCGACAGCGACTGGGACACGGTCATCGATGTACACCTGCGCGGCGCGTTCCTGATGAGCCGCGCGGTCCAGGCGCACATGACCGCCGCCGGCTGGGGCCGGATCGTCAACCTCTCCAGCTCGTCCGCGCTGGGCAACCGGGGGCAGGCCAACTACTCGGCGGCCAAGGCCGGACTCCAGGGCTTCACCAAGACCCTCGCCTTCGAACTGGGCAAGTTCGGGGTGACCGCCAACGCGGTGGCGCCGGGCTTCATCGTCACCGACATGACCGCGGCCACCGCGGCCCGCGTCGGCATGGAGTTCGAGGCGTTCCAGGAGGCCGCGGCCGCGCAGATCCCGGTCCGCCGGGTCGGCCGCCCCGAGGACATCGCCAACACCATCGCGTTCCTGACCGGCGAGGACGCGGGCTTCGTCTCGGGCCAGGTGATCTACGTCGCCGGCGGCCCGCTCTGCTGACCGCGGGGCACACCACCCAGGCGCCCGGGCCGGCCACCCCCGGCCCGGGTCCATCCCGAAGGAGCATCCACCATGCGTGTGTTCGAGAACGTCGACGAGGTGTTCGCGGCCAAGGGCGAACCACTGGGTACCGGTGACTGGTTGACCGTCGACCAGGAACGTATCGACACCTTCGCCGACGCGACCGGCGACCATCAGTGGATCCACGTCGACCCCGAACGGGCCAAGGAGGGCCCCTTCGGCACCACCATTGCGCACGGCTATCTCACCCTGTCGCTGATCCCCGTCCTGGCCGCCGACCTGTTCACCGTGCGCGAGGTGCGGATGGGCGTCAACTACGGCTCGGACAAGGTGCGTTTCCCGGCCCCGGTGCCCGTCGGCGCGCGGATCCGCGACCACGCCGTCCTGGTCGACGCGGTACGGACCGCGCAGGGCGTGCGGCTGACGGTGCGGCACACCATCGAGATCGAGGGCGTCGCAAAGCCGGCGTGCGTCGCGGACACGCTCTCCCTGCTCGTCCCCTGACCGTCCGGCATCCGTACCGCGCACGAGGTCCCGTCCGACCGCCCGCCCACGACCAAGGAGTTGCGTCCCGTATGACCACGCCCGCCGCCACGAACCGTCAGATCCGGCTGGCCGCGCGCCCGTCCGGCCTGCCCGTGCCCACCGACTGGGAGCCGACCACCGAACCGGTGGCCGAACCGGCCGACGGGCGCCTCCTGGTCGAGGTCTCGCACATCTCGCTCGACCCGGCGATGCGCGGCTGGATGAACGACGTGCGCTCGTACATCCCGCCGGTGCGGATCGGCGAGGTGATGCGCGCCGGCGGCATCGGCCGCGTGCTCGCCTCGCGGCATCCGGACTTCGCGGTCGGGGACCACGTGTTCGGCCGGTTCGGCGTGCAGGAGTACGCGGAGACCGACGGCGAGGGGGTGCGTCGGGTGGACCTGGGCATCGCCCCGCCCGAGACCCATCTGGGCGTCCTCGGCACCACCGGACTGACCGCGTACTTCGGCCTGTTCGACATCGGCCGTCCGCAGCCGGGGCAGACCGTACTCGTGTCCGGCGCGGCCGGTGCGGTGGGCAGCGTGGTCGGCCAGCTGGCCACGTTGAAGGGCTGCCGGGCGGTGGGCATCGCCGGCGGGCCGGACAAGTGCCGCACGCTGACCGAGGAGTTCGGCTTCGACGCGGCCGTCGACTACAAGAACGACGACGTGCCCGCCGCGCTGCGCAAGCACTGCCCCGACGGCGTGGACGTGTTCTTCGACAACGTCGGCGGCACGATCCTGGACGCCGCGCTGACCCGGCTGGCCCGGGGCGCGCGGGTGATCGTGTGCGGCGCGATCTCCCAGTACAACAACACCGAACCCGGCCCGGGGCCCAGCAACTACCTTTCCCTGCTGGTCAATCGGGCGTCGATGACCGGCATGGTGGTCTTCGACTACGCCGACCGCTACCCCGAGGCGACGGCGGAGCTGGCCGGGTGGCTCGCGGACGGCCGACTCCGCGCGCGCGAGGACGTGGTCGAGGGCGACGTCACGGCCTTCCCGGAGACCCTGCTGCGCCTGTTCACCGGGGCGAACACGGGCAAGCTGGTACTGCGCATCCGCTGATTGGTCGGTCGTCGTCGGCGCCGCTCAGCGGGCCAGGGACGCGAGCAGGGCGACGACCTGCGGCCAACCCTGCGCCTGGGCGGCGGCGTTGGCGGCCCGGGTGCCGCCGAGGTCGAGCGGCCCCTTGGTCACCGGGTGGGTGGGTCGGGTGCCGGCGGCGACGTAGGGATGTGTGCCGACGCCGTGCCCCGCATCGGGGAAGATCAGCGCCCGGTGCGGATAGGGGCTGCCACGGGCGCCGAGTTCGTCGACGATCGCTCTGGCCGAATCCGCCGCCGGCCATAATCGGTCGTCGGTGCCGGCGATGGCCAGGACCGGGCCGTCGATGCGGTCGAGGGGGATGTGTTCCTCGGCGATGGGCCCGCCGTCCTTGGTCCAGGCAGGCCCACCCGAGAAGCCGGCGTAGACCCTCGTCGACGGCGCGTACACGATCGCGCCGTGCACAAGATCGGGGTGGTTCTGGGCGAGGAGCAGGGCGGCCTCGGTGCCGCGCGAATAGCCCTGGACAAGGATGTGTTCGGGATCTACGCCCGGTTGGGCGGCCAGGATGCGGGCGCCACGGGCGAAGTACTCCAGCGGGATGTTGTCCAACGTGCCGGGGAGACCCGGGAGCCCGAAGTAGCCGAGAGCCAGCGCCGGGTAGCCGTGTGCGGCGAGCAGTACGGCGTCGGTGATCGGGCCGGGTCCGCCCTCCGAGCCGCCGAAGGCGAGCACGGCCGGGTGTCGAGGGGTACCGGGTGCGGGCAGGAAGAACATCCCGCTCACCCCGTCCGTGGCGGGGGCGAGAATCCGGGTGGTGACCCCGGGTGCCATCCACTGCCTGGTCAGCGTCCGGGAGACGGGACGGCGACCGGGGACTGCGGCCGTGAGGGTGAGGTCGAAGGAATGGTCCCCGGAGTCCTGTGCGAAGAAGAAGGCCTCTTCGGGATCGCCCGACCTCGGGTTCATCGACCAGAACAACCCCATGCCGTCCGGTGTTCGGTAGGTACCCGACAGGGGCGTCGCGGTGTCCAGGTCGACCACCCCGTGCGAGTCCGCCCGAAACGTGGCGTGGCCGTGCCACGGCTCACCCTCGGCGTCCACCGCCCCGAGATCGACGCCGACCCTCTCCCCGGCCGTCAACCCGCCGATCCGGATGTGCACCGCCTGATCCACCAGCGCCGCCGGCGCGTCCACCTCGATCACGGGCCGACCGTCCGGCACGCGCGTGCTCTCCGTGGTGCCCGCGCCCAGCAGGACGAGCACCACCAGGGCACGTGCCCATCCACGCATCCGATTTCGCACGGCCTGCCCCCGTCGCATCCCCGGCCCCGCATCGGCCGTGTTGTGCGTTCGTGTCGCTGCGCCGACGGTAGTCCCGGCGCCCAACCGACCGCAGCGTTTTTCTCGCGACCCCTACGGGCCCGCCGGCTCCGGTCCCACCGGGCGCAGCACCATCAGCGCCGCGTCGTCGGTGAGCCGCCCGCCCACGTGCGCGAGCAGCGCCTTCTGCAGACCGGCCAACAACTCGGCCGCGGACCGGTTCGGATCCGCGTGCCGGGCGACCCAGTCGCGCAGCGGGAAGAACCGGCCGGCGGCGTCCCGCGCCTCGGTGGTGCCGTCGGTGTACAGCAGCAACGATTCGTCCGGGGTCATTCGGAACCGGTACGTCGGCGCCCGGTCCTCGGCCGGCACCAGTCCGGCCAGACCCAGCGGCAACTCCGGCGGCACCTGCAACCAGCGCACCCCGGACGGGCCGATCACCGCCGGTGCCTCGTGCCCGTGGTTGGTCAGCTCGACCCGGCCGTCCCCGTCGAAGCCGACGATCAGCGCGGTGGCGAACCAGTCCGTGTCCGGCTCGCCGAGCAGCACCTGGTTGCGGCCGAAGCGCTCCAACCCCGCGCCCATGCGCCGCCCGACCCGCCACAGGTCCGGCTCGGCGTGGGCCGCCTCGTCGAACGTGCCGACCAGCGCCGCGCTCGCGCCCACCGCGGTCAGCCCCTTGCCCTGCACGTCGGCGATGAACGCGCGCGTCCCATGCGGGGTGTCCACCACGTCGTAGACGTCGCCGCCGACCTCCGCGTCCCGTTCGGCGGCCAGATAGCTGCGCTCGACCCGGACTCCGCCCACCACCGGCGGCACCGGCGGCAGCAGTGCGCGCTGGACGTGTTCGACCACGTTGCCCAGGCGCGAGACCCGATCCTGCAATCGGGTCCGGAGCCACACCGTCGTCACCGCGATCGCCCCGCCCAGCACGACCACCACGAACCCGGCCCAGTCGTGTTCGTACCCCACCGGCGCCAGCCACGGGTCCAGGATCAGGAACGTCACCGTGGCGAGGATCGCGTACACCACGGTCGGACGCACCGGGATCAGCGCGGACGCGGTCATCGGCACCAGGCACAACATCGTGTCGGTCCGGAACTCGTCCGGCGTGCCGAAGTCGACGGCCACGATGGTGATGTAGAGCAGCGCCGGAAGCAGCGGGATCACCCGCCGCAGCGCCGGCCCGCGCTCCACCTCGACCACCGCGGCTTCACTCATCGGCTGGGCACCGTCCTGCGTCGGGCGGGCACCGCGCGGGACACCCGGAGTGGATCGGTCATCGGTCGACCACCGGGGGCGATGCCCCTCGGAACCCCTTCCCGGTCCACCCCACCCCCAGCTAGGCCACACGGTGGACGGCCGTCCGGGACCACAGCGCCGTCGCGGACCGCGCGGTCGCCCCCGGCGGGGGCGGAATGCCTTCGGGGGCAGGGGAGTTGGGTTTCGACGGCAGGTGGGTTTCAACGGTACCCGGGTCGGGGTGACCGGGGCATCGGGCGGGGTCGGGACGTTTGCGGTACAGCCCGGCGTGCCCGGGCGCGGCTCAGCGGTAACCGGTCTGGTCGGCGGGGAGGTCGCGGTCCTGGACCTCGACCAGGTAGCGCCAGGCGTCGGGGCGGCTGCCGTCCGTGTCGGTGAAGCCGTAGACGCCGGCGAGTTGCCCGCTGGAGAGGGACTGCCCGTTCCAGCGGGCCACGTCGGGGTCGGCGGCCAGCGCCGCCACGGCCCGGCCCACGTACGCCGGGGACTCGGAGATGCCGAAGTGCGGCTGCACCTTCAGGGCGTCGCGCCAGTTCGCCTCGGTCACCTTGTACGCGTCGAGCATCATCTCCGAGCGCAGCCACCCCGGGGTGAGGGCGACGGCGGTGGCGCCGCGCGGGCCGAGTTCGTGGCCGAGTGCGAAGGCCATCCGCAACACCGCCGACTTGGTCGTAGAAGAAGGACACCCGGTAGTTGTCGCGGTTGTACTCGTTGGTGCCGTCGGTCATCTCCACCACCAGGCCGCCGGGGGTGCGCAGCAGCAGCGGCAGGGCGTGATGGCCGGTGATCGCGTGCGTGTCCACGGCGAGGCGCAGGATCCGCAGCCCGTCGTCCAGGTCGTGTTCCCACATCGGGGTGTCCCAGGCGAACAACTTCTCGCCGCCCCAGATGTCGTTGACCAGCACGTCGAGGCGGCCCTGCTCGGCGTCGATCCGCTCGATCAGCGCTCGGACCCGGGCCGGCTCCAGGTGGTCGGTGGGTACCGCGATGCCGTGGCCGCCGGCGGCGGTGACCAGGTCGGCGGTGTCCTCGATGGTCTCCGGGCGGTCGTACTCGGAGCGTTGCCCGCGGGTGCTGCGGCCGGTGACGTATACGGTCGCGCCGGCCGCACCGAGCTCGACCGCGACGCCGCGTCCGGCGCCTCGGGTGGCTCCGGCGACCAGGGCGACCCGGTCGCGGAGGGTGCTCGTGGCCATGCCGACTCCCGGTGCTGCTCGTGGATCGCTGCTCCGTCGGCCGCTGCCCGGGATCGGATGCGGCGGACCCGCGTCGGACGGGCGCGGCGCCGGCGGTGAACGCCGATGGGGCGGCAGGGGCTTCGGAGTGTCGGCCGCCGGGTTCGGGGGATGCTCGGGCGCGATGCACCCTCCGGACTCGGCGGCCCGCACGAGGACCATGAAACAGGGCGCGCCACGCCGGGTGCCCCGAAAGGTCACCCGGACGGCGGATTCGACGCGCCGAGTCCACCCGATCGTGGGCGCGCCGCCGACCGCCTATCGCGCCGCCGACCACCTGTCCCGCCGCCGACCGCCTGCCGACCGCCTATCCCGCCGCCGGCGTCAGCCCCGATTCCAGGGGGTTGTCCAGCAGGCGGGCGAAGGCCAGTTCGGCGGCGCCGTACAGCGGGGCGTCGTCGCCGAGGGCCGCCGTGCGCAGTTTGAGGTGTTCGCGGGTGACCGACAGGCTGGTGCGGTTGAGCCGACTGCGCACCTGCGCGGCGGTGGCCAGGTACACCTCGCGCAGCGTGCCGCCGAACACCACCATCTGCGGGTTGAGGATGTTCACCAGGTTGGCCACGCCCAGGCCGAGCCAGTCGCCGACCCGGCGCATCCCCTCCTCCGCGTCGTGGTCGCCGCGCGCCGCCGCGTCCGCCAGACCGCCGATGGCGTGCTTCGCGGTGCCCCGGGTGAGCGCGAACTCGCCGATCTCCGCCTCCCAGCACCCGCGCGCCCCGCACCGACACGGCCGCCCGTCCGGATTGACCACCATGTGCCCGACCTCGCCCGCGTACCCGTCGCCGCCGGCCACCGGCCGCCCGGCGGACAGGATGCCGCCGCCGATGCACACGTCGCCGTGCAGGTAGATCACGTCGTCGCAGCCCACCGCCGCACCCCGGGTGTGCTCGGCGACCACCCCCAGGTCGGCGTCGTTGCCGACCATGACCACCATCCCGATCGCGGTCGAAAGCCGCTCCCCCAGCGGTTCGTTGCGCCAATCCTGGGTGGGCCCCTCGGGAATCGTGCCGTCCGAGCCGCGCACCATCGCGCACACCGCCACGCCCGCGCCCACGCACACCCCGTCGTGCGGCGCGCTCAGCCGCATCTGGGCGACGAACCCGCCGAGCGCCTCGGCCACCTCCTTCGGCGAGAACCCGCTGCCCGGGCGCTGGAGTTCGCGGCGATCCAGGATCACCCCGCCGAGCCCGACCCGGGCCGCGACCAGCCGGTCCACGCCGATCGTGAAGGCGTACACGTACACCCGCTGCGACTGGGCCCGCACCACGAGCGAGGGCCGGCCCCGCCCGCCGCCGGAGGTGTCGCGCGGCGCCTCCTCGACGATCAGCCCGGCCGCCGCGAGTTCCGTGGTCAGCGCGCCGATCGTGCTGCGGTTCAGGCCCATGCCGGCGGTCAACCGGGCCCGGGAGGTGGGGCCGAGTACGTGCACGTGGCGCAGCAGCGCCCCCAGGTTCTGCCTGCGGATGTCCTCCTGGGTGGGCGCTGCGCGCATCGGGCTGCGGACCCTGCCTTTCTCATCCGTGGCGTCGATCGAGGGGGAGGGCGGCGTCACCGCAGCCCGGCGGCTTCGGCCCGCCGCCGCGACAGGGCGTCGACCCCGGCGGCGAGGAGCAGCACGACGCCGGTCACAACGTACTTGACGCCGGCGCTGTACCCCATGAGCCCCATGCCGTTGTCGATCACCGCGACCACCGCGCCACCGAGCACCGCGTCCAGCACCCGTCCCTTGCCGCCGAACAGGCTGGTGCCGCCGATCACCGCGGCGCCCACGGCATACAACAGCACGTTGCTGCCACCGGTGTTGGAGTCGACCGAGTTGGCCCGGGAGGCGGCGACGATGCCGCCGATCGCGGCCATCGTGGAGCAGATCACGAACGCCGAGATGCGCACCCGGTCCACATTGATCCCGGCCCGCCGGGCCGCCTCGCGGTTGCCGCCGACCGCGTACAGGCTCAGCCCGTACGGGGTGCGGCGCAGCACGAACGTGCCGACCAGGAGCAGGATCACCAGGACCGGTACCACGATCGGCACACCGCGCAGCGAGGAGATCACCGTGTTGCGGCTGCGCTCCTGGTTGAGCACGTACACGGCGAGGCCGACCAGCACGGCGAGCACGCCGATCCGCAGGCCGGTGATCGTGATCGGCTCGGCGCTCAGCCCGCGGCGCGCCCGGCTGCGGTTGCGGCGCACGTGCACCACCCCGTACCCGGCGACCGCGGCGGCGGCCAGCAGCCAGCCGACGATCGGGGCGAGGTTGCGGTTGGAGATGGCCAGGATGGTCGAGTCGCGCACCGGCACGTTGGTGCCGCCCTTGACCAGCAGCAGCGAGACACCCTGGAAGGCCAGGAACGCGCCGAGGGTGACCACGAAGGACGGGATGCCGACCTTGGCCACCAGCACGCCCAGGACCAGGCCGATCACCATGCCCACGACCAGCGCGGCGAGCACTGCGGCGTACCAGGGCCAGTCGTGTTCGGTGAGCAGCACGGCGAGCACCGCCGCGCACACCCCGCTGGCGAAGCCCGCGGACAGGTCGATCTCGCCCAGGACCAGGACGAAGATCAGTCCCATCGCGATCACGGTGACCGCGGCGCCCTGGGTGAACAGGTTGGCGAAGTTGCCCGCGCTCAGGAACTTGGGGCGCATGATGGCGAATACCGTGCACAGCACGACCAGGCCGAGCACCGCGGGCATGGCGCCGGTGTCGCCGCCGCGCAGCCGGGCGAGGTAGTCCTTCACGTGGGCGACCACCGGTGATTCGGGGGCACCGGTCCCGCTGTTGCCGTCGGCGAGAGGCAGGGCGCTGCTCGTCATCGGTTCACTCCGTTTCGACCGGCACCGGGACCGAATGCCTCGGTCTGTCCCGACGTGATGAGTTCGACGATCTGGGAATGGGTGATCTCACCCGCGTTGACCTGGGCGGCGGTCCGGCCCAGGTAGAGCACCGCGATCCGGTCGGCGACCGCGAACACGTCGTTCATGTTGTGCGAGATGAGCACGACGGCCAGGCCGTTGTCGGCGAGCCGGCGGACCAGTTCGAGCACCTGCGCGGTCTGCGACACGCCCAGCGCGGCGGTGGGTTCGTCCAGCACCACGACCTTGCTGTTCCACAACACCGCCTTGGCGATGGCCACGGTCTGGCGCTGGCCGCCGGAGAGGCTGGAGACGCGCTGGCGGATCGAGGAGACGGTACGCACGGACAGGCCCGCAAGGGTCTCCTCGGCGATCTGCTCCATGCTGTCCTCGTCGAGCACCCAGCCCCGCCGGCGTTCGCGACCGAGGAACATGTTCTGCACGATGTCGAGGTTGTCGCACAGGGCGAGGTCCTGGTAGACGATCTCCACGCCCAGGTCGGAAGCGTCGCGCGGGCTGTGCACGGTGACCGGAGCACCGTCGAAGAAGTATTCGCCGGAGTCGGCGGTGTGGATCCCGCCGATGCACTTGACCAGGGTCGACTTGCCCGCGCCGTTGTCGCCGACGAGCGCGGTCACCTGGCCCTCGTATACGGACAGGTCGACGTCGCGCAGCACGTGGACGGCGCCGAAGCTCTTGTTGACGCCGCGCAGTTCGAGCACCGGATTCGACGCGGGCGGCGGGGCGGGGGTGGGGGACAGGGCCACGATGCGGGCTCCTCGCTTGGGGGCGGCAGGGGTGGGACGCGCCGACCGGAACCGACCCTCGTGGGTGTCGGTTCCGGCACGATCGCGGGGCCCGAACGGTCAGTTGATGCCGAACTCGGTGCACTTGGCGGCGTAGGCGCCCGTGCACAGCGTGTCCTTGGTGACGTAGCCGTCGGCGACGACGTCCTTGACGTTCTCCTTGTAGATCGCCAGCGGCTCCAGGAGTACGGACGGCACGTCGCGCTTGCCCTCGGGGTCGCGCACGGTGGCGGGCACGCTGGGCTTTTGGCCCTTGGCCAGCGCCACGGCCAGGCCGGAGACCGCGTCGGCCTCCTTCTTGATCGCCTTGTAGACGGTCATGCACTGGTCGCCGACCAGGATGTTCTGCAGCGCGGTGGTCTCCGCGTCCTGCCCGGTGACCGGCACCCGGCCGTTGAGTTTCTGCTTCTTCAGGATCGAGATCGCCGCGTTGCCCAGGCCGTCGTTGGCGGCCACCACACCGGAGATGTTCGGCGACTGGGTGAGCATCTGCTCGAACATGTTGGCGCCCTCGGTGTTGTTCCAGTCCGGGACGGCCTGGTCCGGGCCCTTCACGTACTCGCCCGAGTCGAACTTCGGCTTGAGCACCCCGTCGTAGCCCTGCTTGAGCAGCGTCGCGTTGTTGTCGGTGGCCGAGCCGTTGAGCATCGCGATGGTCGGCTTTTGCGCACCGGCGGCGGACAGGCACTTCTCGATGCCCTGGCCCATCAGCGTGCCGACCTTCACGTTGTCGAAGCTGACGTAGTACTGGGCGCTGCCGCCCAGGGTCAGCCGGTCGTAGTCGATGGTCGCCACGCCCTGCGACTTCGCCTTGTCCAGTACGGCCTTCCCGGTGCCGCTGTCCAGGTTGACGATGATCAGGACGGTGGCGCCGTTGGTGATCATCTGGTCGGCGAGCGTCTGGAACTGGGACTTGTCGCCCTGGGCGTTCTGGATGTCGTAGTCGACGCCGGCGGCCTTGAACGCCTCGGTCAGGTACTTGCGGTCGTTGGTCTCCCAGCGACCCGAGGTCTTGCTGTCCGGGAGGATCACGCCGATCTTCGCCTTCTTGCCATTGCCGCCGGGGGCACCGGACGCGCCGGGGGCACCGGAGGACCCGGACCCGGAGCCGGAGGTGTCCGAACAGGCGGACAGGGTGCCGGCGGCGACCAGCACACAGGCGGAGACGGACACGAGGAACCTCTTGCGCATGGTGGATCCCTTCGGGCACGCGCCGGTGGGGCCGGCGGGGGACGTGATGGCGTCACGGGGTGGTGCGGCGTGCGGAGCTGTGCGCAGGGGTGAGCGGTCGACAGTCGGGCGGCGACCGCGCCGTAAATGTTGTGGGCGACAACGTAATAGCCGCACGGGGTGTCCGCCAGACCTCACGTGGGGGAAAATTAAGTTCCGAGCCACAACTTAGGGACGCGGAGGGTGCGTTCGAGGGCCCCGGCCTGGGCATTCGGGCGGGTGAGGCAACTTTTCGCGGCGTCGGCGGTGGGGGGCGTGCGGGCACGGCGATGTGGTGTGGAGCGGGTCCGTGGCCGGCAGGACCGGTTGGTCGGCGGTGTCGGGGCGGCGGGGATCGCCCGGTCGGGCCGGGGCTACCATGCGCGGGCCGGCGGCAGGTGGCGAAGTGCCCGGCGAAGAGGGCGTGGACGGTGTCGTGCGAAGGGCGACGGCGTCACGCCGAGAAGGGCCGGGACGAACTACCCGACCGGGATCGTCGCGGGTCCGAAGATCGGCGTACGCGGGCCGGACCGGCTTGCGCGCGGCGATCGTGCGGTGAACCGGCGACCGGCTCGCGGGCTCGTCGCCTCGGCGGTCACCCGTCGGAGTGTCCCGCCCGGGGCCCGATCCGCCGGAGTGCGCCTCGACCACAACCGCCGAAGTCGGCCGCGTACCGCCGTGCGGGGCGCGCGGGCTCGGGGCGGCGGCGCGGTGCGGTCGTCGTCGCGCCGGGTGGGGTCGAATCGGGACGAGCGCCAGGGGTCGTCGGGCGACCGCACCGGCACCTTGCGCCGCGCCTGGACCTGGATCTCCACGTAGGCGTCGTTCGCCGTTCCGTGCAGGGCCTCGTCATAGGCGGACATGGCGGCGCGAATGGCCGCGCCGCCGGTGCCCCTGCGGCGTACGCGGGCGGCGAGCCACAGGCACACACCCACCGCGGCGGCGAGGCTGCCGGCGACCAGCGCGAATCCCACCAACTCACCCATGGCACCGACCCTACGCCCGTACGGGAGGCGGGGGTTCGGGTCGCCTCGAAGTCGCGCGGAAAAGTTTGTGCGCGGGGCGTCGAGAACCCGGGGGCGGCTCCGACTTCCCGGTGACGACAACGAAACGACCGCCCGAGGAGATCGCCATGGCCCAGACCTTCACCCGCCCCGCCGCCCACGACCGTTCGACCCCGGCCTTCATCTCGACCCGGCCGGTGTGGCTGGTCAGCGTGGCCGCCGGGGCGGTCGCGGCGGTCGCCACCGAGGTGTACGGCCTGATTGCGCGCGAGCTCGGTTCGCCGATGCGGGCCGGGAACATCGGCGCGGCGACGGCGGAGCCGATCACCGTGGGGATGTTCGCCATGGGCGTGGCGGTGGCCATGAGCGTCGGCACGCTGCTGGCCGTGTTGATCGCGCGCCGAGCGGCCCGTCCGGCGCGGACGTACCTGCGCACCACCGTCGCCCTGACCGCGCTGTCCATGATCAGCCCGATCCTGGCCGGCGACACCGCGATCTCGACCAAGCTCATGTTGTGCGGCGCCCACCTGGTGGCCGCGGCCGTGGTCGTCCCGACCGTCACCCGCCGCCTGGCGGACGCCGACCGCGCCCCCCGAGCCTGAACCCGGTGGGGGCGGCGGCACCCGGGGGGCGTGGCCGTGGCCGTCAGTCGTCGAAGGAGGCGAGATACGTGGCGGCCATGTCCTTGTCGCCGTGGCCCTGTTCGGAGGCGCGATGGAGGCGTTCGGCGCCGGCCGCGACGACGTCCACGCGGACGCCCGCGTGCTCCGCGGCCTGCAGGACCAGTCGGGCGTCCTTCTCCGCGTTGTCCACGGTGAAGGACGGGGTGTATTCGTTCGCGAGGATGGCGCCGCCCTTCAGGTGGAAGTACGGGTTGTCCAGCGGGCCGCCGGTGATCGCGTCGAAGACCAGCTTCGGGTCCACATCCAGGCCCTTGGCCAGCGCCAACGTCTCGCCCACGCCGTGGGTCAGCGCCAGGACCCAGGTGTTCAGGACGAGCTTGAGCCGGCTCGCGGTGCCGGACGTACCGTCCTCGCCCACCCACATGGTGCGCTGTCCGATCGTGTCGAACAGCGGCTGCACCCGGTCCCGAATGCCCGGCTCGCCCGCCGCCAGGATCACCAGCTTCCCCTGCTCGGCCGGTCCGCGGGTGCCCTGGACGGGGGCGTCCACGAGGAACAGGCCCTGGGCGCGGGCGAATTCGGCCAGCTCGTCGAACGCGTCCACGCCGACCGTGCTGACCTGCACCCACGTCGTGCCCTTGCGCAGGCCCGGGGTCGCCGCGCGCATCGCGTCGAGCACGCGCGGGCCATCGTTGAGCGCGGTGAGCACGAAGTCGGCGCCGGTGACCGCGTCGGCCGGGGTCTCGGCCGCGGTCACCCCGTCGGCGACCAGTGCCGCCGCCTTTTCCGGACTGCGGTTCCAGGCCCGAACGGCGAACCCGGCGCGCGCCAGGTTGCGGGCGAGGGCGGCACCGATGATGCCGGTGCCCAGCACGGCGATGGTCGGACGGGTGTTCGTCATGAGTGCACTCCCCGTGGGGTGGTTCGAAAATCTTCGTACCTCGGTACCGTAGACACCGACGGCATACGCCGGCAACCGGGATCGGACCGAGGAGTGGGATTCGGGATGCCTGTTCAGATGCCCCACCCGTCACTCGACGAGGTGGCGCTGAGTGCGGTCTTCGCCGCGTTGTCCGACGACCACCGACGCGGCGTGGTGGTCACACTGGCCGCCGATCCGGATCGCGAACTGCCGTGCACGGCGCTTTCCGTACCCGGCTCGAAGTCCACCCGCTCGTACCACTGGAAGGTGCTGCGGGAAGCCGGCCTGATCGTCCAGCGCAACACCGGCACGGGCATGACCCTGCGCCTGCGCGCGGAAGAATTCAACGCCCGCTTCCCAGGCCTCCTACCCAACCTCCTCCACCTCGAAGGCATCACCCCCATCGACCCCACACCCGAAGCCCCCACACCCGCCGGCCCCACCGAGCCAAACCCCCGGCCCTGATCACAGCCCAGCCCCTGCCTCCGCAAGCCCCAACCCCTCCACCCCGCCACGCCCACCCCCGCACACCCACCCGCTTCGCGCCCGCCCCGCGCCCGCCCCGCGCTTCGCGCCCGGCCCGCGTTCCGTCGCCGCCGTCCGCTTTGCGTTTGCCCCGCGCTTCGCGCTCGGCGTTCGGCTTGGGCTTTGTGGGCTGTTCCGTTGGTGTGTGGGTCCTCGGTATGGTCCGAATATGGGCGAATCGAGTGGTGTGGTCGGCGTGGTCGAGGTCGACGGGGTGCGGCTGGTTCATGAGGTCTGGGGGGATCCCGCGGCTCCGCCGATCGTGTTGTTGCACGCGCTCGGGGAGGACGCCGCGGACTGGGACGAGATAGCGCGCCGCCTGGCCGACACCTGGCGGGTGTACGTCGTCGAACTGCGCGGACACGGGCGCAGCGACCGGCCCGGCAGCTACTCGCTCGAACTCATGCGAGACGACCTCCTCGGCTGCCTGGACGCGCTGGGCTTGGCTCGGGTGGACCTGATCGGCCATTCGATGGGCGGCATCGTGGCCTACCTCTTCGCCCAGGAACACCCGGACCGGATCAGGCGGTTGGTCCTGGAGGACGTCTCCGTCCCGGTGCCGCGCGAGGCGGTCGCGCCAACGCGGCCGGAGGGCGAACTCGGCTTCGACTGGGACATGGTGATCGCCATCCGCAAGCAGATCGACAGCCCCGACCCCGCCTGGTGGGACCGCCTCGGCCTGATCACCGCCCCCACCCTCGTCGTCGGCGGCGGATCGGGCAGCCACATCCCCCAGGAGCGCATCGCCGAATGGAGCCGCCGACTCCCCGACGTGCGCGTCGTCACCATCCCGGTCGGCCACCTGGTGCACGCCGCCGAACCGCACGCGTTCACCGAGGTGGTCCGATCCTTCCTCGCCGCCCCGGACGCCCGCCGCCCGGCGCTCTGAACCCCGAAACGCCGCCTCGCGCTACGCGCCGAACCGCAGCGGTTCGTTGGTCTCCAGCACCGTCTTGAGGTTGGACAGGATCATCGGCCACCCTTCCCGAATGCTCGCCAACATCTCCGAGCCGGGCGCGAACCCATCGTGCAGGACGCGCAGCGCCACCGCCTCGCCGACCGGCACCAGGTCGAACGCGACCTTGGACACCGGCTCCAGTCGACGCTCGGCCAACTGCTCCGCGCTCCACCCGAACATCTCGGCGATCTCGGGTTCGTAGTTGTGCCAGGTGTACGCCAGCCGTCGTGGCGCCTCGGCCTCCAGGACCACCTGGCCGGCGTCGCGCGGGGCCATCCGGGGGGACATCGACCAGCGTACGGTCGAGCCGACGGCCCAGTCCGACTCCGGCCCGGAGCCGTCGAACCAGCGCTCGATCTCGGCCCGTTCGGTGAGCGCGCGCCACAACACCTCGGGGGTGGCACGGATGTAGATGACGTAGTCGAACTGCGTGTCGGACACGGAGCCTTCTCCCAGGTGGGGCGGCATCGGTCGCGGACGTGACCGGATGCCCGGGGGATCGCCTGCGTTCCACTATCCGCCGGCGCGCCCCGCGACACCGGCACTCTGCTCCCGCGCCACGCCGAAGCACCCCGCCGAACCACCCGGGAGTGGTCCGATCGGCCGATCGAACCGCGCGGCGGACCGGTGCGCCGCAGGATGTAGGCGCGCGCGGTCACCGACTGCGACCGAAGGGTGATGCGCCGGAGCGGGGCGGCGGCCAGTGTTCGGGGTATGCCCGCATTCTCACTGCTTCGCAGACTGCTGCCACCGGCGCTCGCGCTGGTGTTGCCGATCGCGGTGGCCCTGCCCGCCGCCGCCTCGCCCCCGCCCGCGCGGACCGTGCTCGCCGCCGATCCCGTGCCGGGCGGACCGCGTACCTCGCTGCCGCACCCGACCGGGCCCTACGGGGTCGGCCGACAATCCCTCCACCTGGTCGACCCGAGTCGGACCGATCCGTGGGTGCCCGAGGCGGGGGCGCGTGAACTGATGGTCGGGATGTACTACCCCGCCCGCCGCGGGACCGGCACACCCACGCGCTACGCCACGGTCGACGAGGCGCGGCTGATGTTGGCCGACATCGGGATGGGGGACGTATTCCCCGCGGAGGTGTTGAGCACGACCGCCACCGACGTGCGGGCCGACGCCCGCCCCGCGCCCGGCCGGTATCCGCTGGTGGTGCTCTCCCCGGGATTCGGCTATTCCGTGTTCACCCTCACCGGCCTCGCCGAGGATCTGGCGAGCCGGGGCTACGTGGTGGCCGCGATCGACCACGCGTACGAGTCGGTGGGCACCGCGTTCCCCGGCGGCCGGATGCTCACCTGCGTGGCCTGTACGAAGGTGCGCACCGAGGAGGACTTCGTCGCGGCCACTTCCGGCCGGGGCCGGGACATGTCGTTCGTGGTGGATCGCCTCACCGGGGCCGACCCGGCCTGGCGGTACGCCGACCTCATCGACCGGCACCGGATCGGCGCGGCCGGCCACTCGATCGGCGGCGCGGGCGCGGCGGCGGCGATGGTCGGCGACACCCGGATCCGGGCGGGCGTGAACATGGACGGCGCCTTCCACTCCGCCGTGCCCGAAACCGGCTGGGGCAAACGGCCGTTCCTGCTCTTCGGCACCGACGACGAGACCCATCGGCCGGGCGGCGACGACCCGAGCTGGGACCAGGCGTGGACCCGACTGGACGGCTGGAAGCGGTGGTTGACCGTGGCGAACGCCACCCACTTCAGCTTCAGCGACTTCCCCGTCTTCCTCGACCAACTCGGCCTGCCCGGCGGCGGATCGGCGACGACCGTGCCGGGCGCGCGGGGGCTGGACCTGACCCGTACCTACCTTGCCGCCTTCGTCGACCGCCACCTGAGGCATCTGCCCCGACCGCTGCTCGACGGCCCGACCCCGGCGAACCCGGAAATCCGGTTCAACAACCCCTGACCGGCGACTCCGACGGACGACCCGCGACCCGCGAACGAGGATGGCCCGGCGGCGTCGCGTGGTCGCCGCCGGGCTCGGGAGGCATCGACCGAAAGGGGGTCGATCGATGCCGGGCACGGGTTCTTCCTCGGGTGGGATTCGGGTGGGGATTCGGGTGGGATCCGGACGGATCCCGAAGGGGGTTCAGCCGGTGAAACCCTTGAAGAGATTGGTGAATTCATAGGGCGACTGGCTGATGCTGCTGCACGTCGCGGAGACCCCGCCGCCCGGGCAGGAGCCGTTGTCCCGACCCACCGACCAAAACGCCAGTCGGCCGATGTGGTTGGTGTTGGCCCAGGAGACCAGCTTGGTCGCGTCCGACTGGACGAAGATCTTGCCGTTGAAGTTGCGGCCGATCATCGGCGTGACCGCGAGCATGCCCCGGAGTTCGGCGTCGGACTTGGCGGGCCAGATCTCCTTCATCTGACGCAGCGTCGATTCCGCGGCGGCGATCACCGCGTCGCCCCACACCGGGCGCGACGTGCCGAACTCCATCGCCATCGGGTTGACGATGTCGACGCGAACCCCGTTGTCCCGCGCGCTCTTCAGCAGGTCCACGCCCAGCGCCGGGGTCAGACCGTAGTCGTCGCCCTGGACCATCAGCGTGAAGCTCACCGTGGTGGCCGGCCGATCCCGCTGCACCTTCGCCAGCGCCTTGTTCATCGTGTCGATCGGGATGGACGCCTCGATGTCGATGTCGAGGTGCTTGGCCCCCAGCGTGTCGATCACCTTGGTGTACGCGGCGGCGAGCGCGTCGGCGCTGCCGCAGGACGCCTCCAGGTAGGGTCCGGCCGCGCCGCCGAAGGCGACCACGATGTCGCCGCCCTGGGCCCGAAGTGCCGCGATCTGGTTGAGGATTCGCGGCTCGTCGAGGGCGATCGTGCCACCCCACTTGGGGTCGCAACCACTGTTGCTGCCCAGAACGAAGGCGAGCGTGAACAACTTCTGGCCGGTGGCCGCGGCCACGTCGGTCAGGGTCGGGGTGGGCGCGGTGATGTCGATGTACGGGACGCTTCGTACGGAGCCCGCGGGCGGATTGCCGCCGCCCGTCGTGGTGGTGCCGATCAGCTCGGGGGTGAACGGGGACACGTTGCCCGAGGCGTCCTTCGCCCGGACCTTGATCCGGTACGCGGTGTCCGGGGTGAGTCCGGTCAGCGTCGCGCCGGGGTCGGCCGTGCCGGCGCGGGCGACGCCGTCGACGTACACGTCGTAGCCGGTGACCCGGTCGTTGTCGGTGGACGCGGTCCAGGCCAGGGTCAACGAGGAGGAACCGGCCGTGGACACCCGCAGGTTCGTCGGTGTGCTCGGCGGGGTGGTGTCCGGCGTGGCCGGTCCGGTGCACGGATTGCCGTTGAGCTTGCAGCCGGTGGGAGTTCCGGACCCGGCGCCGAGGAAGCCGAACGTGGTCGAGGCGCCCGGTGCGAGGGTGCCGTTGTACTCGCGGTTGGTGAAGACGTAGTGGCCGCCGCTGCCGGAGCCGCTTTGCAGCGCGTCCCAGTAGGAGCCGACCGTGGTGCCGGCGGGCAGGTCGAACTCGACCTTCCAACCGGTGAGCGTGCCGGTGCCCTGGTTGCGGACGGTGTACTGCCCGGTGAAGCCGGAGCCCCAGTCGGACGCCTTGGCGAACGTCGCCTCGGGGGAGGCGGCGTGTGCGGCGCCGGCGGGCAGGACCACCAACGCGATGGGGGCGAGAACGGTGACGGCGACGGCGCGGGCGAGTGCACGCAGCCGGCGCCGAACCGGTCCGGTGGAGGTGGAACGGGCTTGCCGGGAACGGGAGTTGCCGGGCCGGGGGGCGCCGGACCGGGGATCGCGGCGCGGGGAGGGGAACGGGGCGGGGAACTCAGGGTTCATCGAGCCGGCTCCTGGACACGTCTGGGACACGAGTCGGGGGACGAGGGTGGTGCGCGATCCGCCGTGTGTGCGCCGCCGGTTGGCGCACTCCACCGCTCGCGGCCGGGCGGTGTGTCGGATCGTACTGCGCTTCGAGATGTGTCTGGTGCAATGGTCTATACCAACCTGGGTCTCGTCCATAGGGTCGCGGGCACTTTTTCGGCGCGCCCGGCAAGTATTGGCAAGGCCGCTGCGGATCGAGGAAAATTTTTCCTCGGCACAATGACGACACATCTGATGCCTCGTCAGAAACAAGGTCGTGCAGGCCGGCCCGACTTTTCGCGGGCTTTTGCAACTCCTCGGTTGGGGAGTAATGAACCCTCGACGGCACGATCGAATCGGAAAGACCCGCTCCGCGCTCTTGCGCGACCGGACGAGCACGACGAATCTGTGTAGCGCCGCAGTCATTGGTCTATACCTGTCCCGCCGGACCGCAGGCGGCGGCACCCGTACGCCGGAATACCGGGATCCGTCGCGGCCACCTCGGATCCCCGTCCCACCCGCGCCGACCGTCCCACCAGTGCCGACAGGTCCCAACCGCGCCGACCGTCCCACCCGCGTTCGAGGGCTCCCGTATGACGTCCATGCGGTCTTCGTGCGTCCCCGCAATCGGCAACTCCCTTACCCGGAGGGCTTCATGAAGTCTCCCCGCAAGGTCGCGGCATTCGCCGCGGCCTGCTGCCTGGCACCCTTGACGATCGCCGCGCTGGCCACCGGAACCGCACAGGCGCACGGCACACTCAGCAACCCGCTCAGCCGTACCGGCACGTGTCGTGCCGAGAACCCGGAGAACCCGACGTCCGCCGCGTGCAAGGCTGCGGTGGCCATCGGCGGCACGCAGCCGGTGTACGACTGGAACGAGGTCAACCTCGCGGACGTCGCCGGTCGGCACCACCAGCTGATCCCGGACGGCAAGTTGTGCAGCGCCGGGCGGGACAAGTACAAGGGCTTCGACCAGGCGCGCGCCGACTGGCCCGCGACCGCGGTCTCCCCCGGCAGCACCTTCAACTTCCTGTTCCGGGCCACCTCCCCGCACCGCGGCACGTTCCAGTTCTTCGTGACCCGCGACGGCTACGACCCCACCGTGCCGCTGCGTTGGTCCGACCTGGAGGCCACGCCGTTCCTGACCCAGACCGATCCGCCGCTGGACAACGGCTCGTTCGTGATGAACGGCCGGATGCCGCAGGGCAAGACCGGGCGCCACCTGGTCTATGTGATCTATCAACGCTCCGACAGCCCCGAGGCGTTCTACTCCTGCTCGGACGTGGTCTTCGGCGCCGCCGCCGCACCGGCCGCCGCCGAGCGGGTGACGGCGGCGACCGCTCCGCTCGCGCACGAGACCGGCGCGCCGTACATCGAACCCGCCGGGCGTACCCACGAGAGCATCCACGAGGCCCCGGTGGCCGCGGCCGTGCCGGACCAGGGCCCGGCGGGCGTGCCGCGCGCGGCCACGGTCGGCGCGGCCGGCGCGGGTGCGTTGATCATCATCGGCGGCGGCGCCGTCGTGCTGACCAACCGGCGTCGGGAGGCCCGCGCCCGGCGCTGAACCCGCGCCCGGCGCCCCACAGATGCCACCTCCGGTCCGGACGAAGTCGTCGGGCCCGACCAACCCGACGACCGCCGCCGGGCCGGAGGTGGGCCAAACCACGCCCGCCGCGCCGCCCCCCACGTCCCCGGGGGGCCGGCACCCCTCTTCGCACCGGCCCGGTCCCGGGGCCGGCCCCTCCGCACCACCCGATCCCTCCACCCGATCCGCCGGCGCGGCCGTCCCCACCGCGCCGGCCCGAACCACCCCGCGCGGCCCGTCCCGACCGCGCGACGCCCGACCGAAAACCCGTCTGCCCCGACCGGTCCTCCCGCGGCTCCACCCCCTCCGCGCCTACCCCGCACCCACCGTCCCGCCCCGCACGTGCTCCGCAAGTCCCTTTCTCGTCCTCAGAAAGCGGGAGTACCCATGCGACGACCAAGTCCGCTCCGCACCCTGGCGACCGTGGTGGCCACCGCCGCCGCGTCGCTGGGCCTCGTGCTGACCTCGGGCGGCGCCGCGAACGCCGCCGCGGAAACCACGCCGACCACCGCGCAGACGACGGCAGCGGCGCCCGCCACGGCAGGACAGGCGAGCGCGCAGGCCGCCACACCGCTGCCCACCCGCGTGTTCGCGCCGTACTTCGAGGCGTGGACGGGGGAGAACCCGGCGACGCTGTCCGCCCAGTCCGGCGCGAAGTACCTGACCATGGCCTTCATCCAGACCCCGAGCAAGGGCTCGTGTACGCCGTATTGGAACGGCGATACCGGAATGCCCATCGCCCAGTCCACGTTCGGCGCGGACATCGCCAGGATCCGCGCGGCCGGCGGCGACGTGATCCCGTCGTTCGGCGGCTACACCGCGGACAACACCGGCACCGAGATCGCGGACAGCTGCACCAACGTCAACTCCATCGCGACGGCGATCGAGAACGTGATCTCCACCTACGACATCAGCCGCATCTGCCTCGACATCGAGGACAACTCGCTGACCAACACGGCCGGAATCGACCGCCGCAACAAGGCGCTCAAGCAGGTCCAGGCGTGGGCGGCGAGCAACAACCGCTCGTTGCAGATCCAGTACACCCTGCCGACCACGACCTCGGGCCTGGCCGACAGCGGCCTGGCGGTGTTGCGGAACGCGGTGAGCAACGGCACCAAGGTCGACGTCGTCAACATCATGACGTTCGACTACTACGACAACCAGCCGCACCAGATGGCCAACGACGCGAAGAGCGCCGCGACCGGCCTGAAGAACCAACTCGGCCAGCTGTACCCGAACAAGACCCAGGCCGAACTGTGGGCCATGGTCGGCGTCACCGTGATGCCCGGCGTAGACGACTTCGGCGCCGCCGAGACGTTCACCACGGCCGATGCGGTCACCGTCGTCGACTGGGCCAAGACGCAGGGGATCAGCACCCTGTCGATGTGGGCCCTCCAGCGCGACAACGGCTCCTGCCCGGGGGGTACGGCGCAGGACAACTGCTCCGGAATCCCGCAGGAGCAATGGCAGTTCACCCACACCTTCGCACCGTTCACCGGCGGCGGCGGACCGGTCACCAACGACTTCGCGCTCACCCTGAACCCGACCACCGGCTCGGTTGCGCGCAGCGGCACCACCTCGTCGACGATCACCACCGCGGTCACCCAGGGCAGTGCGCAGAACGTCGCGCTCACCGTGACCGGCGCCCCCAGCGGGGTGAGCGCGTCCATCACGCCCGGCACGGTCACCGCGGGCGGATCCGCGACGCTGAACGTCAGCGCCTCCGCGACGGCGACCCCGGGCACCTACCCGCTCACCGTCACCGGCGTCGGCGCGTCCGCGACGCACAGCGCGACCTACTCGCTGACCGTCACCTCCGGGCCGGTCACCAACGACTTCACCCTGTTCGCCGGTCCCGCGTCGGGCAGCGTCACGCAGGGCGGCAGCACCTCGTCGACGCTCACCACCGGGATCGCCGCCGGCGCGGCGGAAACCATCGCACTGACGGTGTCCGGCACCGGCAACGGCCTCAACGCCACGGTCACCCCGGCCTCGGTCACCACGGGCGGATCCGCGACGCTGAACATCTCCACCACCGCGGCCCTGCTCCCCGGCACCTATCCGATCACCGTCACCGGCACCAGCCCGTCGGCCACGCACAGCACGGTGTACACGCTCACCGTCAACGGCTCCTCCGGCGGCCTGCTCAACGCCGACCTGGAAAGCGGCTCGCTCGCTCCGTGGACCTGCCAGCCCGGCGGCGCGGTGGTCTCCACGCCCACGCACGGCGGCACGCACGCCCTTGAGGTCGCGGCCGGCGCGGCGCAGACCGGGGAATGCAAGCAGACGCTGCAACTCGCCCCCAACTCGACCCACACCCTCACCGCTTGGGTTCGCGGCAACTACGCCTACCTGGGCGTGAGCGGGGGCGCGACGGGAAGCACCTGGGCCTCGCCCGGGACCACGTGGGCCAAGCTGACCGTTCCGTTCACGGTCGGTGCGTCCGGCAGCGTGACGGTCTACCTGCACGGCTGGTACGGGCAGGGCTCGGTATACGGCGACGACTTCGCGATCAGCTGAGGCCATGGTGCCGGGGCGGTCCCGCGCATCCCGCCGGATGCACGGGACCCCCGACACCGCTGCGATCGCCCCCGAAGCCCGGACGCCGGCTCGCGACCCCACCGTGAGCCGGCGCCCGGTTGCCGTATGCCAGGCGCGGATGGCGGGCGGGTGGACCGGGAACCGCCGGGCTGCCCGCGCTGCCCCGTTCCGAGCCAGACGCCCGATCCTCCGGGCGGAGTGGCGCCCTGCCGGGCCCGCCGGCCAGTCCGCCCGGCCCTATCCGGACGGCGTGGCGCCCTGCCGGATGAGCGGCGCCGGCCCGAGTCGGTTCCCGCCGATCGTGGTTTTTGGTGCGGTGTCTTCCTGCTCGCCCGGGTACGGGTGCGGGCGGGCTGAGCGGACCCGACGGCGGCTCCGGTCGGCCAGGGCGCGAACCCTTCCCGGTCGGCCGCCGTGGCAGGTCGCACACGGTTTGGTTTGCCAGTTCGTGCCGTTGCGCGCGACCCGCCCGACAGTCGGCTCGGAACGGCCTAACCTGAACCGCTGATCGAGCGCCGGCCGCATCGTCCGAGAACCGCCAGGGGGCCGACATGGCACGCAACACCCACCCGCGACCAACCCGCCGCAGCGGCGCCGGGAGGCGCCGATGACCGCGTCCACCCAGCTCCGCCCGGCGGTTCCGCTGCACCGCCTCGAGGTGCCCGCGCCGACCGTCCTGCCGTTCGCCGTCGGCTCGTTCGACAGCATCGGCCCGCTGTCCCGGGCCGATTTCCCGCACCGGCACACCTTCTACGAGATCGCCATCGTCACCGGTGGGCGCGGTACCCACGTAGTGGATCTGGTGCCCCGGTCGGTGTCTCCGCCGCAGTTGTTCTTCATTGCCCCCGGCCAGGTGCACTTCTGGCATCGCATGGACGAACTCACCGGCTGGGTCGTGCTGTTCAACGACGACTTCCTGTTCGCCCACCCCGAGGACCGGGACACCGTCCGCGACCTGGCCGGCTGTGCGCGGCTGCGGCCCACGCCGGAGGCGGCACCCGGACTGCTCGGCGTGGTGGCCGAGTTGCGCCGCGAATACGCCGAACAGGGCGTGGGATTCATCCCGGTGCTCCAGGCGTATCTGCATGTGCTGATCCTGCGTGCGGCCCGACTGGCGATATGGGACGGCCCCGACTCCCGGCGGGATGCGGGGCGGTCGGATCCGGGACAGCCCGATCCGGGGCCGACCGCGGCGCTCGCCCAGCGCTTCGCCCGGCTCCTGGACGGCCCACCGGATCCGGATCCGGTCGAGCGTACGGTCGGTGCGTACGCCGACCGCCTCGGCGTCTCGGTGGGCCATCTCAACCACGCGGTGAAGACCGCCACCGGGCGCACCCCCGGCCGGATCATCCGCCAGGCGCAGGTGGTGGAGGCCAAACGGCTGCTCGCCGGCAGTGATCTGACAGTGCGTCAAGTCGCGGACAGGGTGGGTTTCGCGGACCCCGCGTACTTCTGCCGGTTCTTTCGTCGGGAGACCGGGAGCACCCCGGGGGAGTACCGCCGCGAGATCAACGCGAAGCACCACGAGAGCCGTGCTTTGTCCATCGACGCCCGCACCCGGCGAGCATAGGTTCAGACCAATCGCGAGCGGGCGGATCGATTCGTCGACCTTGCCCGCCCGTCCCCTCGCCGAGGAGTCGACATGGACCCCGAGATCACCGATCAGGACGAGCCCGCCGCGCGCGGCATCACCCGCAAGAATCTGCTCAAGGCGGCGCTGATCGCCGCTCCGCTGCCGCTGCTGATCGGCGGCGTGCCCGCGCTGGCCCGGGCGCAGCGCAACAGCGGCGGGCCGTTGGCCCCGACGCCGTTCTGCCACGACGGCGACGCGCCCACCATCGACCAGACCGAAGGACCGTACTTCAAGCCCAACTCCCCGGAGCGGTCGGTGCTCACCGGCGCCGGTACCCCACTGGTGGTGTCCGGCTTCGTGTTCAACCGCGCGTGTCAGCCACTGGCCAACGTGCTGCTCGACTTTTGGCAGGCGGACACCAACGGCGAGTACGACAACGTCGGATACACCTTCCGCGGCCACCAGTTCACCAACGCGCAGGGCGCGTACAAGCTGACCACGGTGGTACCGGGTCTGTACCCGGGCCGCACCCGGCACCTGCACGTGAAGGTCCAGGCGCCCAACCGCGGGATCCTGACCACGCAGACCTACTTCCCGGGCGAGCCGCGCAACAACACCGACACGATCTTCGACGCGCGGCTGTTGATGAACGTACGCAACGGCAACCCCGGCAAGGAGGCGACCTTCGACTTCGTCCTCAACATCGCCGGGGTCCCCCCGACGAGCCAGCCGCCGACGAGCCAGCCGCCCACGAGCGAGCCGCCGACGAACCCGCCGGGCGGCACCTGGCGGGCGGGCACCAACTACGCCGCCGGCGCCACGGTGTCCTACGGCGGTCAGAACTACCGCTGCCTGCAGGGGCATACGGCAATTTCGGGATGGGAGCCGCCGAACGTGCCGGCTCTTTGGCAGCGGATCTGATCGACATCGCCGGGGGAGGCGAGTCGATCACGGGCCCCGGCGGTGCCACCCGCCGGGGCCCGGCGTTCGTGGGCGCCGTCGTCGGGCGCGACCGCGCGAATCGCGACCGTTCAGCTCGCGATGGTGAGTTGCATCAGGGCCTTGGCGGTGTGCATGCGGTTTTCCGACTGGTCGAACACCCGGCTGCGCGGGCCCTCGAAAACCTCGTCCGCCACCTCGCGGAGGTCGGGACGGGCCCGCGCGGTCTCGGTCTCCAGGTCGTGGAACGCGGGCAGGCAGTGCGGGTAGACGGTGTCGGCGCGGCCGGTGCGGGCCATCAGCTCGGGCGTGACCTTCAGGTCGCGCAGCAGCTCGATACGACGGTCGGTCTCCGCCTCCTCGCCCATGGACACCCACACGTCGCCGTACACCGCGGCCGAACCGGCCAGTGCCTCCTCCGGCGACGCGGTGACGGTGATCGCGGCCTGCGACGACTCGGCCCCGGCGAGCAGTTCGGCGATCGACGCGGGGTCCGGGTGCAGCGGCTCCGGGGCCAGGACGCGCAGGTCGAGGCCGAGCCTGACGGCGGCGACGGCCAGGGTACGGGCCACGTTGTTGCGGCCGTCGCCGACGTATGTGATGGGCAGGCCGCGGAGTTCGCCGAAGTTCTCCCGCAGCGTGAGCAGATCGGCGAGTACCTGGGTCGGATGGTAGGTCTCGCACAGCCCGTTCCACACCGGCACCCCCGCGTGCGCGGCGAACTCGGCGACGGTCGTATGCTCGAAGCCGCGGAACATCACCCCGTCGAAGACCCGCCCGAACGCCCGGGCGATATCGCGCACGGACTCCTTGATCCCGAATCGGATGTCCTCGCGACCGAAGACCTCCGGATGCGCACCGGACTGCGTCGCCGCGACGACGAACGAGACGCGAGTGCGGCACGAGGGCTCGAGAAATATCAACGCGATATTGCGCCTCGCCGGCACAGGCACCCGCTCCCCGAACGCGGCCCGCTCCTTCAGATCCCCGGCCCGATCCGACAACTCACCGATCTCTGCGGCGCTCACGTCCAGGAGCGAGAGCAGGTTGCGGCCCTTGAGGGCGGAAAACCCCATGGATGACCTCGATTTCGTGGCCTGATGAAGATGCATGAATATGCCTGATGCGGCATGATCATGCACGATCGAGACGGAAACGGCGGCCCATTTTCCGGCAGCCACCACCGGGTGCTCGGTGTTCGGTGTTCGATGTTCGGTCCTCGGCGCCGGGTGCCGGTGCCCGGTGAGGGCGAAAACCCGGTGGAGGTGCCGTGAACGGGGCTGGTAGCTTCGCTCCCGTGAGCAACCCCGAGTCGGACAGACGACGGCCGCCGGTGAGCCGGTGGCCGATCCCCTGTCGATGAGCTGAAGCCGCGTGGCCGCAATGGCCGCGGGCGTCCTCGGACATGGCCGCCACCGGTGTCGCCGGTGTCGAGCCGTGAGGTAATCCATCGGACGTCCATGGGGTTTCGTCATGCCATTCGCCGTATACGTGCTCGGGCTCGCGGTCTTTGCCCAGGGCACCTCGGAGTTCATGCTCTCCGGCCTGCTCTCGGGCATCGCCGACGATCTGCACGTGTCCATTCCCACCGCCGGACTGCTCACCTCGGCGTTCGCCGTCGGGATGGTGGTGGGCGCGCCCGCGATGGCGCTGGTCGGGCGCCGACAACCACGTCGCCGTGCACTGCTGTTCTTCCTGTGCGTGTTCATCGCCGCGCACGTGGTGGGCGCGCTCACCCCGAACTACCCGGTCCTGCTGGCCACTCGCGTCTTCGGCGCACTGGCCAACGCCGGCTTCTGGGCGGTCGCCCTGGTGACCGCGATCGACCTGGTCCGACCCGAACAGCGGGCCCGCGCCACCTCGGTGGTGGTCGGCGGCGTCACCATCGCGTGCGTGGTCGGCGTACCGGCCGGCGCGCTCCTGGGCGACCGGTGGGGCTGGCGCGCGGCGTTCTGGGCGGTGGCCCTGGTGTCGCTGCCGGCCGTACTCGCCATCGCCCGAACCATCCCGAACCACGCACCACCGGCGCACCCGGACCCGTCGGCAAACACCCGTCGCGAACTGCGCGCCCTGCTCACCCGGCCGCTGCTGTCGACCCTGTCGGTGATGGCCCTCGTCCAGGGCGCCACCTTCTGCGCGTTCTCCTACTTCGAGCCGGTGATCACCGAGGTCACCGGCCTGGCCGACGGCTGGGTCCCGATCGCCCTGGCCCTGTTCGGAGTCGGCTCGTTCGTCGGCGTCACCATCGCGGGCCGGATCGTCGACCGACGACCGACCCAGGTGATCGGATGGGGGATGGCGGCCTCGGCCGTCGGCTGGGCCCTGTTCGCGTACACAGCGGGCACCCCGTGGGCGGCGATCACCCTGGTCGCAATCCAGGGCATGCTCGCCTTCGCGACCGGAACGGCCTTGATCGCCCGCGTACTTCGCCTCTCCCAGGACACCTCCGGCCTGTCCGGCGCCCTGGCCACCTCCGCCTTCAACATCGGCGGCACCCTGGGCCCCTGGCTCGGCGGCCTGACGATCGACGCCAACCTCGGCTACCGAGCCCCCCTGGCAACCAGCGCAGCCCTCATGCTCCTGGCCCTGACGGCGGCAGCAACAACCCACCACCACCACGACCCCAAGCCCCACCAACTCCCCAAGCCCACGGCACACACCTGACCCAACCCAGGCCACCCGGCACCCGGGGTCGAGTGACTGCGGGTGGCCGGGCCGCCGCCGGCGTGCGGCGCTCCGAGCCTTGGGCTTGCGACGAGATGGGTGTGTTGGTCGGCGAAAACCGGCCGGCAGCGGCGGGGAGGGGAGGGGTCGGGTCGGTTTGCCGGGGGCTTTCCCGAGTGGGTTGGGTGTTTTCGGTGTGCGGTGGGCATTTGGGTGACGAGGGTTCACAAACCTGGACGGCGTGGGGTGCCGGAGCCTCGGCACGAGAGAAACCGCAGGTCAGTGCGAAGAGGAGCCGTTTCGACCGCCTCGGAATCCGGTTCCGGCATCCACTGGGCACTTTCGGTCTCCTCGACGGCTCCGTGAGGTCGCAGTGCCCGAAGTCGGCTGTGACCGGGCCTTTTTGGCCTTCACACCGGCGTTGAGGGGGCCGGTGCACACGAAACCGGCACTCGACACCCGACTTTCCACCCCGACCACGCAAAACCGCAGGTCACCGAAGCTCCAAGCCCACAACCACCCGCCGAGATCCGGTTTCGAACCCCAGCCCCGCCCCAACGCCTCCAAAATGCCCTGACCCACTCGGGACGGCGCCCCGGCAGACTCGACCCGAGCACCCTCCCGCCCCGCCACAGCCGGCCGGTTTTCGCCGACCAACGCAGCTGTCTCGTCAGGAGCCCTCAGCCTCGGAACCCCGCACGCCGGCGGCGGCCCACGACCGACTCCGGCCGGCCCCGCATCGGCCTCCTGCAGCCATAAGCGCAACGCGCGCCGGGGACGCTCCGCCCGTGGCCGACTTGGTTCCTGGGTGTTCTGTGGCGACGGTTGCGCGGTGCCGGTGCCGGTGTCGGCGTTGAGGAGCGGGGGCCTGGGCACGATGAGTGGCGGGGGTGGTTACGCGATGCCTGCGCGGGCCAGTATTCGCATTGTTGTGGGGGATAGGCGGCTCAGCCACCAGGCGGCTCGGGCTTCCGGGGTTATTGGTGCCACCGCTTGGCGACGGCGGATTGCTCGGACGATTTGGTCTGCCACCTTTTCCGGAGGGTAGTTGCGGCGGGCATAGAGTCTGGATGCTCGTTCTCGGTGTGCGGCCTGGTCGCTGGTGCTCATTCCGGAGAACGTGGTGCTGCGGGTGATTCCGGTGTTGACGATGCCCGGGTGGATCGTGGTCACTCGCACGCCGGAGCCGGCCAGTTCGGCTCGTAGGCAGTCCGACAGCATGGCCACCGCCGCCTTGGTGGTCGCGTAGGCCGCCAGCAGTTTGGAGGGGGTGTACGCCGCCGCCGACGCGATGTTGACGATCTGTCCGCCCTCGCCGCGTTCGGCCAGCAGTGTGCCGAAGGCCCGGCAGCCGTGGATGACGCCCCACAGGTTGACGTCCAACACCCGCTTCCACTCGGCGTCGGTGGTGGCCAGGAACGTGCCGGCGTGGCCGACGCCCGCGTTGTTGACCACGATGTCCGGGACGCCGTGTGCCGCCGCGACCTTGGCCGCGAAGGCGTCCATGGCCGCGCCGTCGGACACGTCGACGCGGTACACGTGCGCCGAACGCCCGTACAGGCGGGCCAGTTCGGCGGTGCGTTCGGCTCCGGCCGGGTCGACGTCGCACACCACGATGTCGGCGCCCTGTTCGGCGAACGCGATTGCGGTGGCTCGGCCGATTCCGCCGCCCGCGCCGGTGATCAGGGCGAGCCGGCCCGCGAACGGGTCCTTTCCGGGCGCCCGTTCGCCGTGCCGGGCGGCGTCGAGGCCGGGCGTCGTGGTGCCGTGGTCGATGTGTGCGGCGAATTCGCGGGTCATCCGGGCCACGGTCGGGCCTTTCTCCAGAAGGGCGGACCAGTGGCCTGCCGCGAGCGTGCGCCGCCACAACCGAGGCACCCAGCGGTCCAGGTCCTCGGACAGCGCCGCACCGACATACGGATCGTCGGCGAGGGTGATCAGCTGCACCGGCACGGTCGTCTCGCGCCGCCCCGGAAGCAACATCCGGGGCAGCATGTTGGCCCGGTACAGCTCGATGCCGCGTACCGCGTCGTCGACGAGCGTGGCCTGCGGGTGATCCGCGCGCGGCCGCACCCCCTCGGCCCGGGCCAACAGCCCGCCCCAGCGCGCCGCCAGTCCCGACCGCCAGGCCGCGGGGGCGAGGAACGGCAGGTGGAACACCGCGATATACCAGGAACGCGCCGACTGAGCCGCGAGTTGGCGCAGATGCCGTGGCGTGGGCCGGGCCAGTCGGCGTCCGGCCCAGTGTCCGACGTGGTCCAGGCACGGCCCGGAGATCGAGGTGTACGAGGCGATCCGGCGTGGCCCGGCCCGGTCGGTGACCGCCTCCCACGCCTGGATCGAACCCCAGTCGTGGGCGAGCACGTGCGCCGGCCGTTCCGGGCTCACCGCGTCCAGCACGGCGAACAGGTCGGCGGCCAACTGCTCCAGCCGATAGCCGTATCGACTCCCGGGCACCCCCGACGCCCCCGCGCCACGCACGTCGTAGCGCACCACCCGGTGGTCGTGTGCCAGATCGGCGGCCACGTCGTCCCACACGTGGTGGGTGTCCGGGTAGCCGTGCACCAGCAGCACCAACGGGCCGTCCGTCGGCCCCTGTTCGTATACCGCGAGCCGGACCCCACCGGAGACGACGGTCCGAGCGCGCACGACGCCGACCTCCCCGACCGCCTCCACGACACCTTCGTTCACGACCCCCTCGGAGGCCCCCGGCGTCATCGCGACCCCCCTTCGCGCAACCGCCGCACGTGCGGCACGTCGTCGTCGAGCCAGTACGCGTCGTCGTCGGTGACCACCAGCAACTCCTCGAATTTGGCCCCCACCGCGCGCAGCGCGATGTGCGGTTCCACCGCCCACAGGCCCGGCGTCGGCGCATGTCGCGACGCTCGACCGTCCGCCCACAGCGGCGAACGCCCGTGCAGCCGCTCGGCGATCAGCTCCCGACCGAGGGTGCGAATCGTGCGCACGCCGAAGCCGAGCACGTTCACCCCGATCGGTCTCCGCAAGGTGACCCGGGTGACCTGATGGGCGATCACCCGCCCCGGATAGACCCGATGCCGGTTGTCGTAGCCGTGCGCGACCGTCAGTGCGTCGACCGCCCGGTACACGTCGTCCAGCGGCCTGCGCCGGCGCACCTCGGCCACGATCAGCTCGCGGTAGGCGCCGAGATCGGCCACGACCCGGTCCCACACCGGGTTTTCGCCGACCTTGCCCGCGTAGCCGATGTCGCCCGTGTACCCGTCCACGATCGGCGCGCAGTCCAGCACGTACGGCATGCCCTCGGTCAGGACTCGACAGCTGGGGAAGAACTGCAGCGGGATACGGAAGTTGCGGAACGCGGTGCGGTCGCCGAACCACACGAACGGGATGTGGAAGCAGTCCCGGACACCCTCCGCCGCCAACTCCCGCCCGAGCCGCGCGGCGGTCTGCTGCTCGGTGACGCCCGGCTCGATCCAGGCCGCCACCCGCTCGGCGCACCGATACGCCAACCGCTGCACGTCGCGGAATCGATCCAGGTCGTCCTCGTCGTACCGGAACGCCGGCATGCCCCCGGGGCGCGCCGCCGGGACCTTGAGCCGTGTGCTCATCAACGCCGCCTTCCAAGCGAGATCATGCGCGTCACAGGTCGAGGACCAACCGCTCGCCCTCGGCGGCGCGGGAGACGCAGATCAGCATCGCGCCGGCCGCGCGTTCGTCGTCGGTCAGGCGCAGGTCGCGGTGCTGCACCGTGCCGGCCACCACGTTGACCCGACACACGCCGCAAAAGCCCTGCCGGCAGGAGTAGGCGGTGTCGGGATCGGCCTCGCGCAGCACATCGAGCGCCGGCCGATCGGCCGGTATCGGCAACTCGATGCCGCTGCGCCGCAGGCGGAGCGTGAACGGGTGGCCGTCGATCACCGGCGCCGGCGCAAAACGTTCGAAGTGCAGGCCCACCGCCGGACTTGCCTCGACGGCCTCGCGTACGGCGGCCAGCATCGGTGCCGGCCCGCAGCAGTACACCGCAGCCCCGGCAGGCGCGCGGCCGAGCAGTTCGGCGCAGTCCGGCGGGCCCTCCTCGTCGTCCGCGCGCACCTCGAAGCGGCCCTCGGCGGCGCCCAGTTCCGCCAGTTCGGCGCCGAACGGCAGCGACTCGCGGGTGCGTCCGAGGTGGATCAGCCGCCAGTCCGATCCGACCCGCGCGGCCCGACGCACCATCGGCAGGATCGGGGTGATGCCGATGCCGCCGGCCAGGAACAACACGGCGGGTTCGGCGGCGAACGGAAACGCGTTGCGAGGACCGGCGGTTCGCAGCGTGGCGCCCACCGGCAACGCGTCGTGCATCTCGATCGATCCGCCGCCGCCCGCGGCCAGCCGGCGCACCGCGATCCGATAGGTGTAGCGGTCCTCGGGGTCGCCGCACAGCGAGTAGTGCCGGCGACGTCCGGACGGCAGCAACAGGAGCAGGTGCGCACCCGGCTGCCAGCGGGGCAGTCGGCCACCGGCCGGTGCGGTCAGCCGCAGGGAGACCACGTCCTCGGCCTCGACGACCCGTTCGCGCACCACCAGTTCGAGCGCGTCGGGGCGCACGGCGGGGGTGTTCGGCGCGCCCACCCGGGCCGCCCGCCGCCCGCGCCGGGCGATCGCCTCGGTGTGGACGCGGCCGAGCACGGTCAGCGCCCGCATCATCCGGTCGCCGCGCTCGCGCCCGTACAGGTCCGTCGGTGGCGTGATCGGCTCCGACGGCGCGGAAGTCGGCGGTATGGATGGATTCATCGGCATCCTCGGTGTCCGGATCGAAAGGGGTATCGCAGCGAACTACCGCGCAGCCGCCCGCGCCGCCGGAGATCGGGCCAGATACGCCACCGCCTGCCCGGTCGAGCCCTCCTGGGTCGGGTGGTAGCGCGGTTTGACGTACCGCGCGGCGGAGCGGGCCGCGCCGGTCAGCCCCGGCAACAACCCGCGCCGCGACGCCTGTACGTACGCGCGCCACGTGGGCCGGGCCCGGCCCTCCAGGTCGGGGTCGGCCAGCATCAGGAAGCGCACGCCGCGCACCCACATCCAGGTGAGCACCGGTCCGGTGACCGCCATCGTGCGCATCCGGCGCAGATAGCCAGGGTCGAGGTGGACCAGCAAGTCGTAGGCCACGCTGCGGTGTTCCACCTCCTCGGCGCCGTGCCAGCGGAGCAGGTCCAGCATCACCGGGTCGACCCCGGCCCGGTCCAGGCCGGGCGCGTCGAGCACCCAGTCGCCGAGGAACGCGGTGAAGTGCTCGATCGCGGCGATGATCGCGACCCGCTCGATCAGGTGCTCGCGCCCGGCCGGGCCGGTGAGGTCGTCCCGGCCGGCGAGCACGCGGTGGAAGAGCCACTCCACCTGGCGCACGAACGGCGCCGGGTCCAGGCCCTTGGCGAGCAGCAGGTCGAGCACGCCCTGGTGGGCCTCGGCGTGTACGGACTCCTGGCCGATGAAGCCGATCACGTCCTCGCGCAGCCGCTCGTCGGTGACCAGCGGCAACGCCTCCCGGAAGGTGCGCACGAACCAGCGCTCGCCCTCGGGCAGCAGCAGGTGCAGCACGTTCATGGTGTGTGTGGCCATCGGCTCCTGCGGGACCCAGTGCATCGGCAGGCGCGACCAGTCGAAGCGCACGTCGCGCGGGTTGAGCGCGAGGTCGTGGTGCTCGTCGGCGCGAACGGCCGGACCCCTGGCCGGGGTTCGGGCCGAGTGACGGTCGCGGTGGTCGCGGCGGGGGAGCGGTGGGCCGGGGGGAGCCGAGGACATGACGGTGCTCCTTCGTGGGGAACTCTTGCTGCCTCTCTGGTCACCTGTCTTGTTACCTCACAGTAGGGAGTGTTGAATAAAAGTCAATACTTCGAGCGCCCGCCGGTTTCGATACTCTGCGCGTACCCGCCGCCGTCGCCGCGACCGAAACCAGGCCCCGATTTGAACAAGAGTCAACGATCCCGCACGGAGGGTCGCCGAACCCCGCCCGACTCCGAGCGCTCGCAGGCCCGGCGCGCCGAACTCGTGGCCATCGGGCGCCAGTTGTTCGCGAACACCTCCTACGACGCGCTGTCCGTGGACGAGATCGCGACCCGGGCCAACGTCGCCAAGGGCCTGCTCTACTACTACTTCCGGAACAAGCGCGGCTACTACGTCGCGGTGATCGAGGACTCCGTCGCCGACCTGGTCGCCCGCGCCCGCAGCGACGCCGACCAACCCGCGGCCGACCGGCTGCGCAAGGTGCTGGACGGCTATCTGCGCTTCGCCCAGGGCAACGAGGCCGCCTACCGCACCGTGGTCAGCGGGGGCGTGGGCTTCGACACCGACGTGCTCACCATCCGCGAACGGGTCCGCGAGGAGATGCTCATCTCGCTCGCCGACGGCGCCTACGGCCGCGTCGACCTGTCGCCGATCGCCCGCGCCGCGCTGGTGGGTTGGCTGTACTGCGTCGAGGGGGTCACGCTGGACTGGCTGGCCCGGGGGGAGTTGGCCCGCGAGGAGGTCCACAACCTGCTGGTGATGCTGCTGATGGACACGTTCGTCACCATCGCCGACCTCGACCCGGCGTGGCAACCACCCGAGGCCGCCCTCGCCCTGCAGCGCGCGCGGAAGCAGCAGCCGGACTAGGTGGAGCCCGACGGGAGATTGAAGACACGCCCTGGCAAGGATCGACGCCCCACAGCGCTCGACCCGCACTCGCCCCGCGCCGGACCCCCACTCCACCCCCACCCGACCCCCACTCCCCCCGGGTCATCCCCGGGGCGTACCCGTTCACCCTCCGGGCGCACGTCCACGCCCCAAAGGTTCGTCCGCACGGCGATCGTCACGGCCGTACCGATTCCCTACCGTCGAGGGCATACCGGGCACCCGCCCGGCGGCCCTCCCCGGGGAGGCGTCGACGCACCGGAGCCGCGGAGATCCAGCGATGATCACAGCCGAAGCACTGACCAAACGCTACGGTCCCAAGACCGCCGTGGAGGGGTTGAGCTTCACCGTCCGTCCCGGCGTGGTCACCGGCTTCCTGGGTCCCAACGGCGCCGGCAAGTCCACCACCATGCGGATGATCCTGGGCCTGGACCGCCCCACCTCCGGCTCGGTCACCGTCAACGGTCGCCGCTACGCCGACCATCCGGCCCCGCTGCACGAGGTCGGCGCGCTCTTGGAGGCGAAGGCGGTACACACCGGCCGCTCGGCGTACCACCACCTGCTGTCCATGGCCGCCACCACCGGCATCCCCACCCGTCGGGTGCACCAGGTGATTCGGATGGTCGGCCTGGACGAGGTGGCCCGCAAGCGGGTCGGCGGCTTCTCGCTCGGCATGGGCCAGCGCCTCGGCATCGCCACCGCACTGCTCGGCGACCCGGCGACGCTGGTCCTGGACGAACCGGTCAACGGCCTCGACCCCGAGGGCGTGTTGTGGATTCGTACCCTGCTCAAGTCGCTCGCCGCCGAGGGACGTACGGTCTTCCTGTCCTCGCACCTGATGAGCGAGATGGCGCTCACCGCCGAGCACCTGATCGTGGTCGGTCGGGGCCGGCTGATCGCCGACACGTCGGTCGCGGACTTCATTGCGGGCGCCGCGCCCGACCTGGTCCGGGTCCGCACCCCCGACGCCGACCGGCTGCGCGCGCTGCTGTTCGGGCCCGAGGTGCGGATCGCTACCGAGGAGCGCGACGTGTTGGAGGTCAGCGGGGTCTCCAGCGACGACATCGGCCGGATCGCGGCGGCGCACGGCATCACCCTGTTCGAACTGGTCCCGCATCGGGTGTCCCTGGAGGAGGCGTTCATGGAGTCGACACGCGACGCGGTCGAGTATCGGGTCGGCGACCCGTCGGGTGGGACACAGGGCAGGGCCGCCTGATGTCGACCACGATCACCCCCGGCGCCCCCGCTCCCACGCCCACCCCCGACTTCGTCTCCCGCGCCGCCGGGCGCGGCCGGGTCACCTTCGTCCGTGTGCTCCACGCCGAATGGATCAAACTGCGCAGCCTGCGCTCGACGTTCTGGGTCCTGGTCGCCGCGGTCTTCGTGGTGATCGCGCTCGGCCTGCTGGTCACCTCCGGCACGGTCGACCGCCGGCCGGACACCGGTGCCGCCGAGCGGGCGCGGTTCTCCGCGCCCAACGCGAGCCTGACCGGCCTCTACCTCGCCCAGTTGGCCATCGGCGTACTCGGTGTGCTGGTGATCACCGGGGAGTACGCCACCGGCTCGATCCGGGCCACGATGTCCGCGGTGCCGTACCGCCTGCCCGTGTTGTGGGCCAAGGCCGTCGTCTTCGGCGCGGTCACCTTCGCACTGATGCTGGTCACCTCCCTGATCGCGTTCCTGGCCGGGCAGGCGGTGCTGAGCAAGGAGCACATCGACGTCGCACTCGGCGACCCGGGCGTGCCGCGCGTGGTGATCGGCGTGGCCCTCTACCTCGCGATCACCGGCATCCTGGCGATCGGCGTCGGCGCCATCGTGCGCAACGCCGCCGGCGGCATCGCGATCGTGTTCGGCCTGCTGCTCGTGCTGCCCCAGGTGGTGCAGGCCCTGCCGACCGCGTGGCAGGACCACATCACCAAATACCTGCCCAGCGAGGCCGGTCAGGCGTTCACCCGCTGGCATCCGTCGGCGGACGCGCTGTCCCCGAACACGGGCATCACGGTTTTCGCGCTCTACGCCGCGGCGACCCTCGCGGCAGCGGCGGTGTTGTTGCGCAGGCGCGACGCATGAGTACGGCACGGCGCATCGAAACGGCGCTACGGCGGGACGGCGGCGGGCATGGGCTCGCCGCCGTCCCGGCGCGCGTGATGACCTTCACCCGCAGGCATCCGATCTGGGCCGACACCACCGTGGCGGTGGGCCTGGTGCTCATTTTCGAGTCCGGCAACCTGATGCGGCTGTCCGCCTGGTCGGTGGTCGGGCTGGCCCTGATCCTGCCGCTCGCGCTGCGCCGCCGGGCCCCGGTGGCGGTGTTCGCGGTGATCGCGACCGTGGCCCTGATCCAGTGGATCATCGACGCGCGCACGGGCGCGGACGCGAGCCTGCTCATCGCGCTGTACACGGTTGCCGCCACCCAGGACCGGCGCCGCACGGTGTACGCGCTGGCCGTGGTCGAGGTCGGCATCCTGCTGGCCGTCGGGAGCTGGACCCTGGACGGCTACCGCTTCGGCGCGTTCGTCGGACTGAGCGCGATGGCCGTCACGGCGGTGGTGCTGGGCGCGAACCTGCGCACCCGACGGCGCTACCTGGCCGCCCTGGAGGACCGCGCCCACCGCCTGGAGCGCGACCAGGAACAGCAGGCCCAACTCGCCGTAGCGGCCGAACGCGCGCGGATCGCCCGGGAGATGCACGACATCGTCACGCACAACCTGTCGGTGATGGTCGCCCTCGCCGACGCCGCCGCGATGACCGTGCGCAGTACGCCCGACCGATCCGCGACGGCGATGGAGCAGGTCTCCGGCACCGGCCGGCAGGCGCTCACCGAGATGCGTCGCTTCCTGGGCGTGCTGCGCGAGGACGAACCGGACGCGGCTCGGCACCCGCAGCCCGACCTGGCCCGGCTCGGCGCGCTGGCCGAACAGGTCCGCGCGGCGGGCCTGCCGACCACGCTGACCATCCAGGGCGACACCCGCGAGGTGCCGCAGGGTGCCCAACTCGCGGTGTACCGGCTCGCCCAGGAGGCCCTGACCAACACCCTCAAGCACGCCGAACCCGGCGCGAACGCCCGGATCCGGGTGTGGAGTTCGCCCGATCGCCTGGAACTGAGCGTGGTCGACGACGGCCGCCCGAGCGCATTCGCCACCGCCGGCGGCACCACCGGCGCCGCGGCTACCGCCACCACCGGCACCGGCACCGGCATCGCCGGCATGCGTGAGCGCGCCGCCGTCTACGGTGGCGAAGTGGCGGCCGGACCGCTGCCCGGCGGCGGCTGGCGCGTGTCGGCCGTACTGCACCTGACCGACCCGGGAGGATCCTGACGTGGCCATCGACGTACTGGTGGTGGACGACCAGCCGCTGCTGCGGATGGCGTTCACGATGGTTCTGGGCGCCCAGGACGACATGAGCGTGGCCGGCGAGGCCGACTGCGGCGAGGAGGCCGTGCGCCTGGCCGAACGCACCCGTCCCGACGTGGTGTTGATGGACGTGCGGATGCCCGGCATGGACGGCATCGAGGCCACCCGGCTGATCACCGAGCGCTGCCCCGACACCAGGGTGCTCATCCTGACCACGTTCGACCTGGACGAGTACGCGTTCGCCGGACTGCGCGCCGGCGCCTCCGGCTTCCTGCTCAAGAACGCGCTGCCCGCCGAACTGCTCGCTGCGATCCGCTCGGTGGCGGCCGGCGACGCGGTGGTCGCGCCCCGGGTCACCCGCCGCCTCCTGGAGACCTTCGCCCACCGCCTGCCCGAACACGACGCCGCCCCCGGCGCCGAGGACCCGCGCCTGGGCGGCCTGACCGAACGCGAACGCGGCGTCCTGGTCGAGATGGCCCGCGGCCTGTCCAACGCCGAGATCGCCGCCCGCCTCCAGCTGTCCGACGCCACCATCAAGACCCACGTCAGTCGGGTCCTGGCCAAACTCGGCGTCCGCGACCGGGTCCAGGCGGTGGTGGTCGCCTACGAAAGCCGCCTCGTGCAACCCCTGTGAATGCCGTCTCGTGCAACCGCCGTGATGCGCGCGGCCCGACCGCCGGGTGTGCCGAGTGCGTCGACGGAGGGTGGGCGGGTGGGTAGCATCATGAGACTGACTTGTCGTATTCGGGCGCGCCGTCGACGGCGACGGTGCCGAGCCACGGAGAACGCACATGCTCAAGGCATTCGCGGACCTGTCCACACCCCTCGTGGCCGACGCCTGCGTCCGGGTCGACGCACCGCTGCGCATCGCGCCGCCCGGGATTCGGGCGGTGGTTCCCGGGCAGCGGATCGCCGGGCGGGTGTTGCCGGTTCGGCACTACGGGAGCGTGGACGTGTTCCTGGAGGCGTTCGGCGCGGTCGCGCCGGGTGACGTGCTGGTGATCGACAACAGCGGTCGGGTCGACGAGGCGTGTGTGGGCGATCTGGCGGTGTTGGAGGCCGAGGCGGCGGGGGTGGCGGCGCTGGTGGTGTGGGGGCTGCACCGCGATACGCCGGAACTGGTCGAGATCGGGCTGCCGGTGTTCAGCTACGGCGCCTACCCGCCGGGACCGACCCGGCTGGACGAGCGTGAGCCCGAGGCGCTGACCTCGGCCCGGATCGGGCCGCACACGGTGGGCGTCGACGACGTGGTGTTCGGCGACGAGGACGGCGTCCTGTTCGTCGCCGCCGACCGGGTCGAGGAGGTCCTGGCCACCGCCCACCGCATCCACGACACCGAACGCGAACAGGCCCGCCGCATCCGCTCCGGCGACACCCTGCGCGAGCAGACCACCTTCGCCGACTACCTCTCCCGCCGCGCCGCCGACCCGTCGTACACGTTCCGGCAACACCTGCGCCGCACGGGCGGCGCGATCGAGGAGTAGCCGAGGGGCAGCGGTCGGCGCGCGCCGGCGTTCGGCGGCGGGGCGCGGCGTCCCGGGGCCGGTACACGGTTGCCACACGGTCGGCCGGCGGTCAGCGGGCCGGCGGGCGGCACAGCGCCAGCACCAGCGCGTCGTCGGTCAGGCGCAGCGTGCCGACGTGTCGCCGCAGGTCGTCGCCCAGCCGCTCGACCGCGGCCACCGGATCCGCCGCGATCGGCCGCTCTCCGCCGAGCAGCGCCTCGATCCGCTCGACCAGCGGATAGTGCCGGCCCCTCGCGTCCCGGGCGTCGGCGAAGCCGTCGGTCATCAGCAGCAGCAGGTCGCCCGCGCCGAACGGCACCTCCCACTCGGGCGGCGTGCCCGGGTCCAGCTCGCCCAGACCCAGCGGCAGGCCCGGATCGGGCGGCTCCAGCACATGCACCGTGCCGTCCGCCCGGATCGCCACCGGCTGCTCATGGCCCCGGTGTACGAACGCCACCTGCTCGGCCCGCACCTCGACGAGCAGCGCGGTCACGAAGCGGTCGGCCGGCGCGTTGCGGGTCACACTGGCGTCCACCCGGCGGGCCACCGCGCTCAGTTCCGGCTCGTCGTACGCCGCCTCGCGAAACGCGCCGATCGTGATCGAGGCGGTCCGCACCGCCCCCAGCCCCTTCCCGAGCACGTCGCCGATGATCAGCCGCACCCCGAACTGGGTGTCGAGCGCGATGTACAGATCCCCGCCCAGCTCCGCCCCCTCGGCCACCGCGAAGTAGCGCACCGCCAAGCGCAGGCCGCCGAGGCCGTCGGTCGGCGGCATCAGGATCGCGCGCTGCGCCGCGACGGCCACCTCGGAGACCGCGACCAATGCCCGCTCGTGCCGTATCCGGGCGGCGGACAGGTACATCGCCAGCGCCGTGGCCATCACGTACATCCACGTGCTGATGTTGAACAGGTCGTGGTACTCGGGCCCGAGATAGCCGTCCACCGACGCCAGCCAGTAGCGCAGCGGCAGGGAGACGCCGCCGATGACGAGAATCGCCAGGGGCGGCGCGGTGGCGGCGGCGAGGGTCGGTGCGAGCAGCAGGAACGGATAGAACACCATCGACGAACCCGTCGCCAGGTCCACGACGGTGACCACGACGAGGATGCCGACGGGCAGCGCGATCTGACGAAACAGCGACTGTGTCGCGGTTCCGGCCACGGGCTGCTGCGGCTCCCTGCTGCTCATCGGTGCGTCCATGGTCGCCCAGAATGTACTGGTATGCCGCACGTACAGCGCCCGCTGAACAGGTGACGACACTCGAACGGGCGGCCCGGCGAGGTGGGGGCGGGGGGCGGTGGGGAGCAGCGGGATCCGGGCGAACGCCGTCGGCGTCCCGGAGCCGTCGGGCCCGGGACGCCGATCGCGGCGCCGCCGAGCCGGGTGATCCGGGCCCTCGGCGCCACGCGGTCTACGCGGTTTGGTCCACGCTCTTGATGATGGCGAACGGTGCGCCGAACGGGTCGGTCAGCCACGCCAGTCGGCCCACGTCCGGGACGTCGGCGGCGGGCATCGTCACGGTGCCGCGGTTGCGCTCCGCCTTGGCGATCACGTCGTCGGGGTCGGCGACCTCGAAGTAGGCGATCCAGTGCGCGTCCTGGCCGTGCGGGTCGGGCACGATGCCGCCGAAGGAGGTCGCGTGCTGGTCGCCCTCGGCCGTGGACAGCACGTTGTACGTCATGCCCGGCATCTCGAACTGCTGCGTGCGCCAGCCGAACAGCTTCCCGTAGAAGGCGAGCGCGGCGGTGAGTTCCACGCCGTGCAGTTCGACCCAGGCCAGCGAGGTCGGCTTGCCGACCAGCTCCGCGCCCTGGAAGGTACCGGGCTGCCAGATCGCGAAATCGGCGCCCGCCGGGTCGGTGAGCGGCGACATCCGACCCATCTCCATCACGTCGAACGGTTCCACCCGCACCCGGCCGCCGCCGTCGGTCACGGCGCGGGCGGTCGCGTCGGCGTCGGGGCTCTTGAAGTAGACGGTCCAGGCGGACGAGGCGCCCTCCTCGGTCAGCGGCCCGAGTCCGGCGACCGGCTTGCCGTCCTGCTGGAAGAGGCCGTAGCCGCCGGCATCCTCGCCGGCCGACAGGAAGTCCCAGCCGAAGATCGTGGTGTAGAAACGCGCCGCCGCGTCGGTGTCGGGGCTGCCCAGGTCGAGCCAGTTCGGCGCGCCGGTCGCGTAGTCGGTGCTGAGCATGTCGCTCCTTCGCCGGACCTCGCTTCGGTCCGAATTGCCGCATATGTCATGAATTGCACGGACTCGACAAGTCTGACGCCGGACACCCGTTCCGCGCCTGCGCACGGGCGGGTGGTGGGCTGCGGTCGTGCTGCGGTCGCGCTGCGGTCGTGTCGAACGGGTGAGCGATCCGCCGGGAGGTCAGGGCGGGCGTGAGGTATGGGGGAGCGGGGGCTCAAGGCTCAGGGGATGACCGTGACCGGCCAACGGGCCGAGCGGACCAGGCGGATCGCGAGCGAGCCGACGAGGCGGTGGCCGAATCGTTCGGAGGCGCCGACGACCACCGCGTCCGCGCGGACCTGGTCGGCGAGTTTGGCGATCTCGTGCGCCACGTCGCCGTACGCCTCGACGAAGCGGTGGCGCACCCGCAACTCGGCGGCCCGCTTCGTGATGTAGTCGGCGACCTCGTGGACGGCCGACTCGTGCGCCTGCTCCATCACCCCGGCCCCCTCGGGGGTGGTGGCGGCGATGCCCATGGGGGCGCGGACGTAGACGGAGACCAACTCCGCGTCGCCGCGGCGGGCCTGCCCGAGGGCGTAGTCGGCGGCGCGGAGGGAAGTGCGGCTGCCGTCCACGCCGACGAGCACGGCGCGCGGTCCGTCCGTACCGAGTTCGAAGACGGGCGGCGACGCGGGGTCGGTCACGGGTGCTCCTCGGACATGGGGGTCGTGCGCACGCGTTCGAGGGGCGGGCGACGGCTTCCGAGGCTACCCCTGGTCGGGGGACTGGCGGTGTTCGACCACGCAGTCCGGGCCCGGGGACATGATCGATTCGTGGCCGTCCGCGGCGCGGATCCGGAAGGGCGGGGTACCGTTCGGGCCCAGCACCTCGACGATCTCGACGACGTGGTCCTGTTGGCCGACGACCCGGCCGTGGATGAGAAGGCGATCACCCTTGGTGGCATGCATGTCGACTGGCTCCTCTGGAGTGGGGTGGGAAGTCGATTCAGCCATCAGATCGTAACAGGATGATCACGGTGGGTGAAGGTCGGGAACGAGCCGTCGTCGATGGTGGTGGAGTCCCGAGCCGATCTCTCCTACAGTTCGTAGGACTTACGTGCTTCGCCCGGTGAGGGGATGTGTCGGATGGCGCAGCGTGCAGGCGGTGGGTCGGCCACCCCGGCGGATCCCGCGGAGCAGCCCGCGCTTCGGGGCGGTGCGGTCTTCGACGCGGTGGCGGCCGAGGTGCCTCGGGCCCGTCGGGTGCTGGCCTCGGCGCTGCGTCGGCGGCACGTGCACGAGGACGACGTACATACCGCGCAGCTGATCGTCTGCGAGTTGCTGAGCAACGCGATTCGGCACGGCAGTGGGCCGACGATGGACCTCGACGTGCGGATCGAGCCGACGCGGATCCACCTGGCGGTCCGCAGTCGGCACGCCCGGCCACGACGGCTGCCTCGGCCGAACGGCCCAGCGGAGGACAGCGAATGCGGTCGGGGGCTGCGCCTGGTCGAGGCGCTCGCGGTGGAGTGGGGGAGCCGGCCGGCGGCGGGCGAGCTGCTGGTGTGGGCGACGCTCGCGCGGACCGTGACGGGGGCGGGTGGGTGACGGGCGATCGGGCGGGGCCGGGCGGGTGTGGTGACGGCGGCGTCAGCGGTGTGCCGACTGGATCGGGTGGGGGCATGTGGTGGTGATGTGGCAGCGGAGCAGGGTCGTGCCGAAGTGGGTGGTGCCGGTCAGGGTTGCGCCGGTGATCAGGACGGTCATGGCCAGCGCGCTTGCCCGGACCGCCAGGTTGCGTCGGTGGGTGCCGGTCGGGCAGCCCTCCAGGAGCAGGCGGACCCGGCGTCCCGCGTAGGTCGGGGAGCGGCCGATCAGGTGGTGCGCCCCGCCGCTCGGGTCGGGTTCGCGGATCGGCCCGGCGAGTGCCGCCTTGCACACCGCGCTCGCCAGGACGACCGGGTCGTGGCCGTGCTCGATCGCCCATACGTCGGCGGCCCGTTCCAGTTGGAACGCCAACTCGTCGGCGGCCCGCGCGGTGCCGGGCAGGCAGCGGGCGAGCAGGCGGCACACCTCGGCGCCGGCCTGCCACCAGTGGTGGGCGCGGGAGATGTGGCCCAGCTCGTGTGCGAGACCGGCCGCCAACTCGTCGTCGTCGAGCGCCGCCAACGCGCCGGCGCTGACCACGATCGAGCGCTGCCGCCGGCCGACGGCCGCCATCAGCACCTCGCGGTCGCCGACCACGATGCTGCCGCCCGGGCCGGTCAGCGGCAGCGGGTGCAGGGGGGTGCGGGCGTCGCGCAGGCAGGTCCGGAGGCGGTGGGCGACCGCGGCCAGGGTCAGGAACGCCAGGCCGCCCAGGGCGAGTTCGGTGTCGCCGACGCCGGTGACCACCTGGTGCGGCAACTCCCGTACCCAGTGCGCGAAGCGCGGGGTGTCGGGCAGGCAGATCACCGCGGTGAGGACGAGGCCGATCGCCACTGCCGCGCGGGCCGCCAAGGCCGACGCCCAGACCGCCGCCGCGCCCACGGGACGGACCCGGTCCAGCGGCGCGAGGTGGGGAAGTACGATCGCCGCGCCCAGGAGCGCGGCCCAGACGGCGAGCGAACTCATCGGCCGTCGGGCCCGCGTTCGATCTCGATCCGGCGGGCCAGCGCACGCAGATCGGCCAACTCCGACGCGTCCAGACCGCCGACGAGTTGAGCCAGCGCCACCCGGCGGGCCGGTTCGGACGCCGCGGCGAGCGCCGAGGACACCGACGACGCCACATAGTCGGCCTCGGTCACCGTCGGCCGGTACACGAACGCCTGACCCTCCCGCGCCCTGGCCAACAGCCCCCGCTCGGCGAGGCGGTTGCACACGGTCTGAACGGTCGTATAAGCCCCGCGTGAGGACTCGGGCAGTTCGGACCTGATCCGCTCGACGGTGCCGGCCTCGATCCGCCACAACACGGCCATGATCTCGGCCTGCAACTCGCCCTGCACTCGCGGTGATTCGCCCATGCCCGTGTCCCTCCGTCCCCGGCTTCGCTCCCCCGGCTCCGTACCCCGCACCCGCCCGCGCCACGCTCGGTGGCGCCGTGACGGCACTAGACCGTATCCGTTGGTGCGGGGTTCCCGGTCATCCCGCGCTATTTCGCGCCGCAGGCGTCGGAGCACGATCGCCGGCAGGGCCCGAGGGGTCAACGTGTCGCCGGGACGCTCACGTGCGGGGTGGTCGCGGTCGGCGCGGGGGCGGTTGCCGCGGCCGGGCGTTCGCGCAGCAGCAGGCCGGCGGTGAGCGCCACCAGCGAGGCGGTCAGGCCGTGGACGCCGAAGGCCGTGGCGGTGGAGCCGTCGTTGCTCAGCACGACCGTCATGTCGCCGGCCGGGATGAAGGTCATGGCGAGCATCGTCCAGCCGAGCGCCCGCCGGTGTCCGGTCAGCAGGAGGGCGAGTATGACCAGCCCGGTGCCGATGTCGCGGACGCCCTTGACGGCGAGGAACCCGGTGCCTTCGTGTTCGGGCCAACTGGGCAGGCCGAAGCCGGACGCGGTCGATTGGGGGGCGATCAGATAGGCGAGGCCCACGTAGATGATGAACGCGCCACCGAGCGCGGCCAGGATGGTGGTGAGGGTCCTGAGCTTCATGGTGTTCTCCCCGGTGTCGGGCCGGTGGGACCGGCTGTCGTCGTCTTGTGGGGACAACACTCGCCGGGTGGTCCTGGAAGGCACATGGAAGCGACTTGGAGGCGGCCCGGAGGGTGCGCGGGGAGCCGCCGGGGCCGGTCGGTGGGGGTGGGTGCGATTAAGGTGATCATGAAGGGTTCGCGGGGTGGTTCGGCGAGGGGAGCGGGGACGTGGCGATACGGGACCAACTGCGGGGCATCGGCGGCGCGGTGGGCTCCGCGGCGGCGTCCGGGCGGGCCGCGGTGGGCAGTCGGATCGGGGCCGGTCGGGCCCGGGTCGCGTCGGGCGAGTGGGTGCACGCGACGCTGGACGCACTGCCCGCGCCGAACGCGCCGACCTTCCTGGCCTGGGAGTTCTCCCTCGGCGCGCTGGTCTGTCGGCACCCGAAGGTACCCGCGATCACCGCCCGGCCGCTGCGGTTGCTCGACGGCCTGGGTGCGGTGCGGTTCGGCCCGGAGACGGTCGGCTTCGACGGGGAGGACATCCCGTGGGAGAAGGTCGTCCGGCTGACCACGCACGACGCGTTCGAGTCGATGACCACGGCGGCGCTGGACACCGAGGTGGACCGGATCCGCGAGGTGCTGCCGCCGTTGCCGGGGCGCAAGTGGGCGGTCACCAAGGTCGTGGAGGGGTTGCTCACCGTCGTCCTGGCCTCGCTGGAACAGGCCGACGACCGGCGCATCGACCGGGTGCCGGTGGCCTGCGAGATCACCTACCGCGGCCTGCTCGGTCGGGAACGCACCCTGCGGGCAAGCCTGTTCGCGACCGCGCTGCTGGCTCGGCAGACCGCCGTCGCGGAGAGCCTGGTGGCCACCGCGCGGGCGCACGGCGTCGAGGTGGTCGAGGCCGCCTCGGCGGGCGGCTCGGACGACGCGGCGGCGGCCGAGCGTACCCGCGTGCTGCGTGCCCGGACCGACACGATCGCCACGAGGCTCCGCGCTCAGCGCGAACAGGCCGAGGCGGTCGCGGCCGACGGCGACGAGGAGCCGGACGGGGTCGAGGCGGCGCGGGGGATCGGCGACGGGTCGGCTGCCGGTACGGGATCGGGGCCGGGTGACCGTCCGGCGACGGATACGGCCTCGGCGCGTGCCGCGGTCACGTCCGCCGGTGCGGGTCCCCGGCGCGGTGCGGCGCCGCCGAACGGGCCTTCGTACCCCGCCCATCCGAGCGACGCCACCGACCCGACCGATCCGTTCGCCTGCTGAGCGTCGGGCACGCCGCGTCGAACCCTCCGGCGTTTCGTACGATTCCCCCCGGCCCGAGGATCCGCGTGTGTTCCTCGGGCCCTCGGGCCGGGTGGCGTCGTGGCTCAGACGACCTCGTTGAGCTTCCCGGTGGCCACGTCGAAGACGAAGCCGCGCACACGGTCCTTGTGCACGATGAACGGGTCGGCCTTGATCCGGCCGATCGACTGGCGTACGTCGGTTTCCACATCCGTGAACGCCTCGCTCGCCCAGGCGGGCTTGAGGCCGGTGTCGGCCGCGATGTCGGCCTTGAACCCGTCGTCGTCGAAGGTCAGCATGCCGCAGTCGGTGTGGTGGATGAGGATGATCTCCTCGGTGCCGAGCAGCCGTTGACTGATCGTCAGCGACCGCAGTTCGTCGGCGGTGATCACCCCGCCGGCATTGCGGATCACGTGTGCGTCGCCCTCGGCCAGCCCGAGGATCGCGTACACGTTCAACCGCGCGTCCATGCACGCGACCACGGCGACGTGCCGGGCGGGTGGGAGCGGGAGGGGACCGGTGAAGTTCTCGACGTAGGCCACGTTGTTGGCCAGGAGTTCGTCGGTGACGGACATGTGGGGTCCTTCGGCTGGGGAGTTGCGGGACTCACCCGATCCCGGCGCCCGAAGTGTCGTGCGAACCGGGCGGGTTCGGACGCGAAGCGGCCACGCGGGCGGTGACGACACGCGGCGTGGCCCATGGACACCACTCGTCGAACAGGCGGACGCGGCGCGTCGGCCAGAAGCCTTCGAGCGAAGTCGACGCCACACCGGGCCCGTTCCCCATGAGGACAGTGAACTGAACGTGCCCGTGTGGCGCAAGCGCACACCCGTTCGGGGTGGAGCCGCTCAGGAGGCCAGGGTCGATCGGTTGTGGGTGCCCCACAGGTCTCGGGCCGCGTAGGCCGGTTGCCACAGGTTCAGGTAGGTCGGGCGGATGGATTCCGGGAGTCGGCCGAGGATGGTGGTGACCGTCTCGGGATCCGCCTGATCCAACAGCCAGGGCAGGTAGCGGCAGGTGCCGGAGCCGATGCGGCGGCCGTGTTCCACGTCGAGTCGGTGCACCTGATCGGCGCCGGCGACCGCGTCCAGGAGCGGCAGGACCTCGTCCTCCTCGTGGGCGAGGTGCCCGCGCAGCCCGGTGACCAGGCCGTCGAGGAGGTCGCCGAGCCGGGCGGGTCCCCACACCGGGTCGGCCAGTGCCGCGTCTATCGCGTCCAGGAGCGGGTCGAAGGTGGCGTGTTCCGCCTCCATCACCGCGATCAGGGCCGACTCGTCCGGCCGGTGCGCGAGCCCGCGCCGCAGGAGCGGCCACAGGGCGGCGTCCTCGGCGTCGTGATGCACCCGCAGGTAGTGCTCGAACATCCCCCACCCGCCCGCGAACCGCAACACACGCCATGCCTCGTCCTCGCCACGCGCGGCCAGGCGGGCGATGCGCTCCAGGTCGCGGCGCAGCGCGTCGTGAATGGCGAACGTGGTCGACATGTCGTGTCGAAAGGCCTTGTTGCGCATGGGATGCCTCGCTTGTGGCCGGGTCGGGTGGCGCGGGGAGTCGGCCCTCGATCTCGGTGACTCCGCACTCGTGTACCTCTTTGACGCGCGGCGACGGGGTGATGTGACCGGGCGGTGGGGCCGCGATCCGGTAGCCGCCGTCGACTCCGTCGATCGGCGTTGTCCGACCCAATGGTTAGGGTGTCGCGGCGTGAGCGAACCCGGTTTCCTTCGCGCCACCCGAGCGTCCTACGACACGATCGCCGCCGCGTACACCGACCTCGCCCGCGACGAACTCGCGCGCAAGCCGATGGATCGGGCCCACTTGGCCGTCTTCGCCGAATCGGTGCTCGCGGCCGGCCCCGAGGCCGGACCGGTCGCCGACATCGGCTGCGGCCCGGGTCGGATCGCGGCGTATCTGCACGGCCTGGGACTGCGCGTGTTCGGCCTCGACCTGTCGCCGGGGATGATCGCGACTGCCCGGCGGGAGCATCCCGAACTGCGCTTCGAGGTGGGCTCGATGCTCGACCTCGACCTGGCGGACGACAGCCTCGGCGGGCTGGTCGCCTGGTATTCGATCATTCATGTACCGGACGAGGAACTCCCGCGCGTGTTCGCCGAGTTCCATCGGGTCCTGGCTCCGGGGGGCCGGTTGTTGCTCGCCTTTCAGGCCGGCGACGAACCGCTGCGCCTGACCGAGGCGTTCGGCCACGAGGTGTCCCTGGACTGCCATCGTCGGCACCCGGACATGATCGCCGACCTGCTCACCGCGTCGGGTCTGGTCATGCACGCGCGGACGGTTCGCGAACCCGATCCCGGCGAGGGTGTACGTCCCACCCGGCATGCGTATCTGTCGGCCCGAAAGCCCGGGCTCGACCCTGTCCCGTGAGCCGGTCGGGTCGGGGTTCCGTTGCGCCGGGCCGGGTTGCCCCGGCCGCCGTCCGGGACGTGAGCCCGGACGGCGGTTCGGGGAGCGTGCGCCGGGTCAGCCCAGCGACGCGGTCAGGGTGATCTCCGTGCCGGGCGCCAGCAGCCGCGAGATGGGGCAGTTCTGCTTGGTGACATCGGCGATCTTGAGGAACTCGGCCTCGTCGATCCCGGCGGCCACGACGGTGTTCTCCAGGTCGATCCGGGTCACGGTCGGGGCGCCGTCGACCTTGTCCAGGTGCACCTTGGCGGTGGTGACCACGCTCGTGGCCGGGAAGCCCGCGTCGCCCAGGCCCTTGGCCAGGGCCATCGAGAAGCAGCCCGCGAGAGCCGCGCCGATCAGCTCCTCCGGGTTGGTGCCCTCGCCCTCCTCGAAGCGGGACTTGAACGAATAGGCGCCTTCCAGGCCGCCCTTACCGGTGCGCATGGTGCCGGCGCCCTCGAGGATGGTGCCCTGCCAGTGTGCGGTCGCGCTACGAATAGTCATGGGACGACCCTAGCGCGTGACGATATTCGTTCCCGTGGAAGTGGCGACGGCCCGCCGCGCCTCGCGCCGCTTCGGACCCCGGTTTCCTCCCCGTTCTTCGGCCGGCGAGATGCCCGATGGAGGTCGCCCGGGCGGCGCGGACGTCCCGCGTAGGCCGAGGGCCGAGCCGCCGGGTGGCCGGTCGCCGCAACGAACGCCTCGAACGGAGGGGAAGCGCCGTGAGCGCCGACCACGACGCGCTGCTCGTCCTCGACGAGGTCGGCCACCGCTACGGGGACCGGCCCGTGCTCGACGGGTCAGCGCGTCGATCCGCCCCGGGGAGTGCCTGGCGCTGATGGGCGACAACGGGGCACATCGACGCTGCTCCGCCTGGCCGTCGGCCGCGAACGGCCCGCCTCGGGCCGGGTGCGCTTCGCCGGCGCTCCCGTGGACGAGGACGACCCGGCCACCCCCGCCCGGATCGCGACCGTGCTGGATGTCGGCGCCCACTACCCGGACCTGACGGTACGTGAGCACCAGATGCCGGTCGCCGTCGCGCACGGGCTCGGCCGCGATGCCGACGACCCGCGCAACCGGTCGACGTGTCGTGTCCGGCGCCTCGGCCGCACGGGGGTGTCGGCGAGCCCGCGCCGCAGTCCGTGCGGTCGTTCGACACGTCGAGGCGTCGCCCCGGGCCGAACTCGGTCCGGGGCGACGCCTCGACGGGAACTCCCGGGCTGCCTCCGGCTACTTCCGGGCCTCGATCTCGACCTCGGCCTCCGTCATCGCGGAGGTGACGTCCACGCCGCCCGCCGCACCGGCCGGAGCCGCGCCGGCCGCCGGCGCCGGGGCGGAACTCATCGCCGCCTGGCCCCGGGGCATCAGCAGCGCCGCGAAGAGCAACGCGACCACGCCCAGGATCGCGGCGGACAGGAACGCGTCGTGGTTGACCGACAGTTGCGCCTCGTGCATCCTGTGCACGTTGCCCGCCGCCCGGGTCATGTCGCCGGCGAAGCCGCTGTAGGCGATGGTGGCGATCACCGCGAGGCCCAGCGCGCCGCCCGCCTCCTGGCTGGTGTTGATCAGACCGGCGCCCATGCCCGCTTCCTCCTCGCTGATGCCCACGAACGCGGCGATCTGGAGGGTGACGAAGCACATGCCGCAACCGAGGCCGAGGGCAATGAACGCGGGCAGGATGTCCACCGCGTACCGGCCGTCCAGCGGGGCCCGCCACAGCAGGAGCAGTCCTGCGGTGGTCACCGCGAGTCCGGCGATCAACACCGGTCGCGCGGCCACCTTGGTGATCAGACCCGACGCGACCCCCGCACCGACCGCGACCGCGACGGCCAGCGGCACGTAGGCGAAGCCGGCCTTCATCGGCGAGTAGTCGTACACGTCCTGCATGAACAGGCTGGCGAAGAAGAACAGCGCGCCGAACATGCCGAACACCAGGATCGCGGACAGGTTCGCGGTCCGCATCGTCTTCAATCGGAAGACCCGCAGCGGCAGGATCGGTGCCGCCGCCCGCGCCTCGATCGCCACGAACGCGCCGAGCAGGGCGGCCACAGCGCTCAGGCTGACGCTGGTCCGCGTCGTGGCCCAGCCCACCGTGGTGGCCTCGCCCAGGGTGAAGATCAGCAGCAGCAGACCGGCGGTGAGGGTGGCCGCGCCGGCCACGTCGAACCTGTGTTCACGCTCCTCGGCCACGCTCTCCGGCAGCACCTTCGGGGCGAGGAGCGCGACGCCGAGTCCGATCGGCACGTTGATCCAGAAGATCCACTCCCAGCCGGGTCCGTCCGCGAGCAGGCCGCCCATGATCACGCCGACGATCGACGCGATGCCGGCGAGCGAACCCCAGATGCCCAGCGCCTTGTTGCGCTCGGCGCCCTCGGGGAAGGTGTTGGTCAGGATGGACAGCGCCGACGGCGCGATCATCGACGAGCCCAGGCCCTGGAAGCCGCGTGCGGTGATCAGCATCGTGCCGTTCTGCGCCAGGCCCGAGACCAGCGACGCGAGTGCGAACAGCACGAAGCCCGCCTGCAGTACCCGGCGGCGGCCGAAGGTGTCCGCAAGTCGTCCGCCGAGCAGCAGGAAGCCGCCGAGGACGGTGCCGTACGCGGTGACGATGTAGTTCTGGCTCACCTCCGACATGTCCAGGCCGGTCTTGATCGACGGCAGCGCCAGGTTCACGATCGACACGTCGAGGAACACCATGAACTGGCCCAGGCACAGGAACGCGAGGATTGCTCCGGTGCCGACGCCGGGTCCGGATCGGCTCGTCGCCGAATCGGTGGCAGACATCACATTTCTCCTAAACCATGCGGAATCGGTTGATCGAGCGATCGGACGTCCGTGGCGATCGCGGTGTCGGGTGTTCGAGGGCAGGTCCCACCCACGCCGGGCGGTCGCGGGAGGCAACCGGCCGCGCGTCGTCGCGGGGATCCGCCGAACCGGCCGCGTCGTACGTTCGCGTCGGTTCCGCCCCCGGCCGCAGGGGCCGGGACTCGTTCGTCACCGCCTTGACGGATCGCCGAGGGCGAATGTGACAGCGGGGCGGAGGGCAATTTCCGTACGCCCCAGGGGGCGCCCCGACGCGCGGCCCAAGGTCCGCATCCTCGGCCGGTGCTTCGGTCCGTCCCTCGGTCCGTGCTTCCGTCCCCGCCGTCCCCGCGCTGTCACATCGGCCCTGGTCGCAACGTCATGGCTGTGAGGGTCGCGACGAGAACCGAGGACGCGACCGCAGGACGGGGATGGTGACGGTGATGGTGATGCGGATGAACGAGCACGATTTCCTGGCCGAGCGCTTCGAGACGCATCGCGGCCACCTGTTGGCGGTGGCCTATCGCATGCTCGGCTCGCTGACCGAGGCCGACGACGCGCTCCAGGAGACCTGGCTCAAGCTCAGCCGGTCCGACCCGGACGAGGTGGACAACCTGGCCGGCTGGCTGACCACCGTGGTCGGCCGGGTCTGCCTGGACATGCTGCGCTCGCGTCGCTCCCGCGGCGAGGAGCCGCTGGACCCGCAGGTACACGTGCCCGACCCGATCATCACCGGGATGGGCGCCGGCGACCCCGAGGAATCGGTCCTGATCGCCGACTCGATCGGCCTCGCCCTCATGGTGGTCCTGGAGACGCTCGCCCCCGCCGAACGGCTGGCCTTCGTCCTGCACGACCTGTTCGCCGTCCCGTTCGACGAGATCGCGCCGATCGTGGACCGCACGCCGGCCGCGGCCCGCCAACTCGCCAGCCGGGCCCGACGCCGGGTCCAGGGCGCGGCCCCGTCCCCCGACGTCGACCTCGCCGTCCAGCGCGAGATCGTCGACGCGTTCCTGGCGGCTGTCCGCGGCGGCGACTTCGACGCCTTGGTCGCGGTGCTCGACCCGGACGTGGTGGCCCGCGCCGACGGCGGCCCGCTGCGCCCCGGCGGCTCGATCGTGCGCGGCGCGGCGGCGGTGGCCGGCCAGGCGCTCGCCTTCGCCCAAATCGCCGACAGCGCCCGCCCCGCACTGGTCAACGGCATGGCCGGGGTGGTGGCCATCTCCGCCGGCCGGCCGATGTCGGTACTGGCCTTCGGCTTCGCGGCCGGCCGAATCATCAGCCTGGACATCCTGGCCGACCCGACCCGCCTCAGCCACCTGGACCTGACCGTCCCGGCGAGCTGAACGAAGGCCGCCGCGGGGCGGGTTGCGGGCCGAGCGGTGGCGCGCGGCCGGCAGCGGCGGGCGGGGTGGGTGCTCGGGTCGGGTTCGCCGGGGGGCGTTCCCGAGTGGGTCGGGTGTTTTTGGCGCGCGTTGCGCTTGTGGTTGCGGGTGGCTGGTGCGGGGCCGGTCTGAGTCGGTGGTGGGCCGCCGCCGGCGTGCGGGGCTCCGAGACTCGGGGCTTGCGGCGAGGCGGACGTGTCGGTCGGCGAAAAAGCGACCAGCGGCGGCGGGCGGGGAGGGCGCTCGGGTTGGGTTCGCCGGGCGTGCGTTCCCGAATGGGCCGGGTGTCTTTCGGCGCGCGTTGCGCTTGTGGTTGCGGGTGGCTGGTGCGGGGCCGGTCTGAGTCGGTGGTGGGCCGCCGCCGGCGTGCGGGGCTCCAAGACCCGAAGCTCCCGACGAGGCGGGTGCGTTGCTCACCGAAAACCGGCCGGCAGCGAGGGAGTGGGTCGGTGGTTGGGTCGAGTCTGCCGAGGGGCCTTCCGGGGTGGGTTGGTGCGTTTTGGTGGTGTTGGGGGAGGGGTTGGGGTTCGGAACCGGATCTCGGTGGGTGGTTGTGGGCTCCGGGTTTCTGTGACCTGCGGTTTTGTGGGGTCGGGGTGGAAAGTCGGGTGTCGAGTGCCGGTTTCGTGTTCTTCGGCCTCGTCAGCGCGAGTGTGGAGACCGAATGTGCCTGGTCGGAGTCGGCTGCGGCGTCGCGGAGGTCGTCGAGGGGACCGAAAGTGCCCAGTGAGGGTCGAAACCGGATCCCGAGGCGCCCTAAACGCTCTCTTCTTCGCGCTGACCTGCGGTTTTCCCTCACGCGGAGGCCACGGCACCCCACGCCGTCCGGTTTTGTGAACCCTTGTCACCCACACGCCGACCACACGCCGGAAACGCCCGGCCCACCCGGGAAGGCTCCCCGGAGGACTCGACCCGAGTCCCCTCCTGCCCGCCGCTGCCGGCCAGTTTTCGCTGAGCAACGCGCGCGTCTCGTCGGGAGCTTCGGGTCTCGGAGCCCCGCACGCCGGCGGCGGCCCACCACCGACTCCGACCGGCCCCGTACCAGCCACCCGCACCCCAAGGCGCAACGCGCGCCGAAAGACACCCGACCCACTCAAGAACGCACGCCCGGCGAACCCGACCCGAGCGCCCTCCCCGCCCGCCGCCGCTGGTCGCTTTTTCGCCGACCGACACGTCCGCCTCGTCGGGAGCCCCGAGTCTCGGAGCCCCGCACGCCGGCGGCGGCCCACGACCGACTCCGACCGGCCCCGCACCAGCCACCCGCACCCCAAGGCGCAACGCACGCCGAAAGCGCCCGGCCCCTCGGAAAGGCTCCGCAACACACTCGACCCGAGCCCCTCCCGCCCGCCGCTGCCGGCCGGTTTCGCCGACCAAGGCGCCCGTCTCGTCGGGCATCCTTCGTCTCGGAGCCCCGCCCGCCGCCGGCAGCGGCCACCCCGCCGAGTCGGACCAGCCCCGCCCCAGGCGGCCCCCGCAGCCAAAAACTCAACCCCCACGCCCCCACGCCCCCACGCCCCCCACCCCCAACCGCCCAGTGGCCAAAGGCAGTCCGTCACGAAGATCGATATCCGCTGTCGGGGTGGGTACGTTCCGCGGCATGAGATTTCTCCACGATCAGGTTCCGCCCCATGACCTCACCTACAGTGACGTCTTCCTCGTTCCGTCGCGATCCGGTGTGGGGTCGCGGCTCGATGTGGACCTGACCACCTCCGATGGGACCGGGACCACCATCCCCGTGGTGGTGGCCAATATGACCGCTGTGGCCGGGCGGCGGATGGCCGAGACCATTGCGCGGCGGGGTGGGCTCGCGGTGATTCCCCAGGACATCCCGGTCGATGTGGTCGCCGAGGTGACCGCCTGGGTCAAGCAACGTCACCTCGTGTACGACACCCCCATCACGATGTCGCCCACCGACACCGTCGGCGAGGCGATGAACCTGCTTCCCAAGCGGGCGCACGGGGCGGTCGTGGTGACCGAGGGTGGTCGACCGGTGGGGATCGTGGCCGAGGCGGACTGCCTGGGCGTGGACCGCTTCGCGCAGCTCGCGCGGGTGATGTCCACCGAACTGCTCACACTGCCCGACGGGGTCGATCCGCGCGAGGCGTTCGACCGACTGCACGAGGGCAGGCACAAGCTCGCGCCGATCGTGGACGCCCACGGCCGACTGGTCGCCGTACTCACCCGCACCGGCGCGCTGCGCTCGACGTTGTACACGCCGGCCGTGGACGCCGCGGGCCGGCTGCGGGTGGCCGCCGCGATCGGCATCACCAACGACGTGGCGCACAAGGCGGCGAGCCTGATCGAGGCGGGCGTGGACACACTGGTCCTGGACACCGCGCACGGTCACCAGGAGCAGATGCTCAAGGCGCTGCGCGCGGTACGGGCGCTCGACCCGCCCGTACCGATCGTCGCGGGCAACGTGGTCACCGTGGCGGGCGTGCGCGACCTGATCGACGCGGGCGCCGACATCGTCAAGGTCGGCGTCGGTCCCGGCGCGATGTGTACCACGCGGATGATGACCGGCGTCGGCCGCCCGCAGTTCTCCGCCGTCGCCGAATGTGCCGCCGAGGCGGCGCGGTCGGGGCGACACGTGTGGGCCGACGGCGGCGTTCGGTACCCGCGCGACGTGGCCCTCGCGCTGGCCGCCGGGGCCTCGAACGTGATGGTCGGCTCGTGGTTCGCGGCCACCTACGAATCACCCGGGGACGCGTACCGCGACGGCGAGGGCCGGCTGTACAAGGAGAGCTTCGGGATGGCCTCGGCCCGCGCGGTCCGACTGCGCACCGCCACCGAATCCGCCTTCGACCGGGCCCGCAAGGCGCTGTTCGAGGAGGGCATCTCGTCCTCGCGGATGTACCTGGACCCGGTCCGCCCGGGCGTCGAGGACCTGATGGACTCGATCGGCGCGGGCGTGCGCAGCGCCTGCACCTACGCGGGCGCCCGCAACCTCGCCGAGTTCCACGAGCGCGCGATCCTGGGCGTGCAGAGCCCGGCGGGTTACGCGGAGGGCAAACCGCTGCCCGAGAGCTGGTGAGCCGTCGGCGGCGCGAACCTCCGCCCCGGGAGCGCGCCGCCGAGGCACCCTCCGTACGAAACGGATTGACGGCCGGGTGACACTCTTGTCATGACGCACGCCACCCGCATCGGAACCTGGACGATCGTGCCCACCCCGGTCGACTCGCCCGAGGCACTCGCGCTGCATCGCGAGTACTACGTCGAGGTCAGCGACCGCTACTACCGGTTGCACGAGGGCCGCGACTCCACCCCCGCCGAGATCGAGGCGGGCCTCGCCGAGACCACGCACGACGATCTCGTGCCGCCCGCCGGGGTGTTCCTGGTCGGCCGGTACGGCGACGAACCGGCCGCCTGCGCCGGAGTGCGGCTGCGCGCCGACGGCGCCGCCGAACTCACGCGCGTCTTCGTCCGCCCCGACGTGCGCGGCACCGGCGGCGGCCGGCGCCTGATGGCCGCCGTGGACGACGCCGCGCGGGCGTTGGGCGCCGAACGCATCATGCTCGACACCCGGCTGGATCTGATCGAGGCGCGCACCCTGTATACCAGGACCGGCTACGTCGAGGTGCCGGCGCACAACAATTGCCAATACGCGGAGATCTGGTACGCCAAGGACCTCACCGCCGACGGCGCGCCGGAGCCGGCCGATCCGGCCTGAGCACACGGACGGGAGCGCGGCGGCGGAGACGACGAGGGGGAGCGGGCATGACCGGCGACCAGGACGACAACTGGTACAACCTCGGATGGGGGCCGTGGGACGAGAGATTGGCGATCCCGCAGGGGCCGCCGAGCGAACAGGACCGTGAGCAACAGGAATTGCCCCGCACACTGCTGGCGGCGACCGGCCCCGGGGTGGTGCAACGCGCCGTATTCGACCCGGCGTTGAAGCAGTACGCCAGCGCGATGCGGGCCGGGGAGCCGCAGTTCGCCGCGCCCGAGGCCGCCGAGCGCTGGCACACCGCGCGCCGCCGCGCGATCGACCACGTGCTCGCCGCGATCGCGGAGTCCCGGTGGGCCGAACACCTGGTGCTGCGCGGGAGCATGCTGCTCCGCGCCTGGTACGGCGACGCCGCCCGGGAGCCGGGCGACCTGGACTTCGTCGTGGTCCCGGCCACCTGGGAACTGGCCGAGCCGCGCACGGAGCGGATGTTGGCCGGGATCGGGCGCGCCGCCGAGGCGCACGCACGCACGGCGGGCGAGGTGCGGATCGACGCGGCCGGCGCGGTCGACGACGAGATCTGGACCTACGACCGCGTCCCCGGCCGACGGCTGGTGTTGCCCTGGCAGGCCGACGGACTGCCGTCCGGGACGGTGCAACTCGACTTCGTCTTCTCCGAGACGCTGCCCTCGCCGGCCGCGTACACCGAGGTGCCCCGGCACGACGGCACGGGCGGGCATCGGCTCCTGGCCGCCACCCGCGAGCAGTCCCTGGCCTGGAAGTTGTTGTGGCTCATCGCCGACGCCTACCCACAGGGCAAGGACCTGTACGACGCGGTCCTGCTCGCCGAGTCGACGCCGCTGCGCGCCGAACTGCTGCACGCCACCCTGGTCGCGGCGGAACCGCACTGGGCCGGCCGGCGGGTGGGGCGCAGCGCGCTGGTCGACCAGGACCCCGACTGGAGCGAGTTCGCCAAGGAATACCCGCATCTCGGCGGCTCGACCGAGGAGTTCATGGAGCGCCTGCTCACCGCGCTGGCCCCGGTCTTCGCCGAGGAGGCGGGCGGGCCGGCCGTCGACGGCTACACCTGGCGACTGCGGTGGCTCGCGCCGCTGCTCCCGGACGGGCGGCGCGAGGCGGCACACGGCGGGATGCCGGCGCTGGCGGGGTGGCTGCGCAGCCGCGCTCTCGGCCTGACCGAGAGCATCGTGGTGATCCGCGAGGTGGTCGGCCCCGAGCGCTGCACACCGGAACAGGCGGCGGCCGCGTATGTGGCGGAACTGCCGTACGGGTCGAGCCAACTCGGCTACTACGAGCGTAATCCGGATGTTGTGCGCAACGCGTTGGAGGCGCTGCGGGAAGAGGTCTGACCGGCCGAGCATCCCTCGGCTGCCCGACCGCCCGACCGCCCGACCGCCCGACCGCCCGACCGCCCGACCGATCGTCGAATCGCTCGGATCACCGTTCAGGAAGGACCATCGGTGAGCACCATCGACCCGTCCGTGGTCAAGGCCGTCTTCACGCTGGCGGATGCCGCCATCGTGCCCGTGCTCGTGGACCGGCTCGGGGAAGAACTCGGCGCGGCATTGCGCTCGTTGCCCAGTGTGCCCGGGCCGTTGGCCGACGCGGTCCGGGCCGGGGGCGATCCGGTGCTGGTCGAGGCCGTCGAGGCCGTCGAGGCGCGCGCGGACCGGTCGGATTCGGCCGCCGTGCGCCCGTTCGCGCCGGCGGGCTTCGCCGTCCAGGCCGCCCCATCCATCCCCACCCCCGCCGACGCCGGGTCGTACGACCCGGCGCCGCACGATCCCGTCGTCCGGGCCGCCCGGACCGACCTCACCGCCGAGGAACTGGACGCGCTCCTCGACCTGGACGACCCGCTCGTCGACGCCCGCCTGTTCGCCGGACCGGTCCTGGACCGCACGGAACGCGCCCGGCTGCTCGCGGGTGTGCGCCGCGACGGTACGGTCGGTCCGGTGCCCACGGCGCTCACCGATCTGCTGTGGGCGGCCGAACTGGGCCGCTGCGCCCGGTGGCTCGCCGCCGGGATGGCCTCGGGCGACGCCGAGGTGGCCCGGATCGTGGTCAACCGCCTGCCGCTGCGCACCGAGGCGGGCCGACTGCGGCTGATCCTCGGGGTATGGGCGCGGCACGGCCGGGACGAGGTGCGCCGGGTGCTCGCCGAGGCCCACTTCCCGGCCGAGGCGCGGGCCGAGATCGAGGAGGCCCTGGGTCGCCACGACGGCCGCGCCATCCTCGACGCGCGCTTGGCCGAGTCGGAAGTCCCGGAGCACATCGTGGAGTTCCTGTGCGCGGGCGACGACTCCGAGCAGCCCGACCGGGTCGACGGGATCCTCGACGACGGCGGCACGATCCCGTGGCCGGAGCTGATCCGGGCGCACCGAACCACCTCGCTGCCCGCCGCGCTGCATGCACGACTGGCCGAACTGCCGGACTGCCCCAACGAGTTGCTGATCGCGCTGTTGGCCGAAGGATTGCCGCAGTCGAGCCGCGACGACCGACCGTGGCTGCACGCGGCACTGGCCGCAGGCCGGCTGACGGGCGCCGACGTACTGGACCACGCCCGCCCGGCGGCGGTGGCGTTGTCGATCCTCGCCGGCACCGACGGACGTACGTCCCCGGACCGTTGGGCGTCGGGCGCGCCACGTGCCCGAGCGTACCTGCTGGCCGACCGCTATCTGGGGACGGACGTGGAGGCGTGGATCGTCGCGCTGCGACTGTTCCCGGACTTCACCGGCACCATCCCGGAACTCCTGGCCACCGCAGGCGCGGTGACGGGGGATCGGGCGGGGGCGGTTGGCTGACCGACGGCCGGCCCGGATCGGGTGGGTTCGCCGACCGCCCACCGCCCACCGCCCACCGCCCGACCCAGACCGCCCACCGGCGTCCGGCCCGGATCATCTCACCGACTTGAGGAGTTCCCGGCAGAGACGGCCGTCGGCTCGCCGTCCGGCTCCTCCCGATCCCGCTCCGCTTCCGTCTCGGCGCCGAGCAGGACCAGCTGCTCGTGCCCGTCGAGCAGGTCGTGCGCCCGCTCGGCGGCGGGCGTCCAGGACCCCCGGCAGGAGATCGGCGCGTCGCCGGCCCGCACGTGTCCGGGATCGTCGTGCCGCCAGACCGCGTGCGTCTCGGTCACCGCGACCCGACGCCCGCACACTCCGCAGGTGCCTCGTGGGCGGTGTGTGTTCATCCCCCCATGATGTCCGACAGGACGGACACCACCCGCCCCGATCGATGCGGCCCACCACCTCGACAGGCCCACCCACCCCGTCCGAGGCCCCGGAAAAATATCCGGCCGCGATCGGTCACATTCCCCGATTCGCATCCGTCAGTGAGGTGTCGGGCGGCAACGAGCCGCCGACCACGAGCCGACGACAACGAGCCGACGACAACGAGCCGATCGGACCGGCGACGGCACCCGGCGGCAACGCCGTGGGACCGCGCATCGCCGCGCGCCGCAGCCGAGGTCGGCAGATCGCGAATCGGAGCACAGCATGACCGGCAAGTCCTTCAAGAACGATATGTCGATGATGTTCATCTTCCACGATGCGCTTCGTCGCCAACTGGAACAGATCGCGCGGATCACCGCCGAGGCCACGGACGATCCCCGGGTGATCCTCCAGGCGTCGGTCGGCTGGGAGCTGTTCAAGCGGTACCTGCACGTACACCACGGCGCCGAGGACGACGTGTTGTGGCCCGCGATCCGGTTGGCCACCCAGAACCTGCCGAACCAGCTCGCGGTGATCGACGCGATGGAGGCGGAGCACGCGATCGTCGACCCCGGCCTGAACGCCGTCGACGCCGCGCTGGCGGACCGTGAGGGCGGCCCGGAACGCCTGGCGATGATCGTCGAGCGCCTGGTCGGCGGCCTCGGCGGGCACCTCACGCACGAGGAGGACGAGGCCCTGGCGATCGTCGACGAGCACTGCACACCCGAACTGCTTCAGCGATTCGGCGCCGAGCACCAGGTACGGATCGGGCCGGGCACCCCCGAATACCTTCCCTGGCTCCTCCAAGGCGCGAGCGACGAACACATCGCGATCGCCCTCGGCGTGCTGCCCGAACCGGTCCGCGCCGCCTACCACGCCGAGTGGAAGCCGGCCTACGCCGCCCGCGACATCTGGGGCCCGCAGAACGGCCCCACCGCCGCATGACCCACACCCCGCACCGGTGCCGCAGCCCCCCCGAGGCCCACACCGCCCCGGCCGGGTGCGGCTTCGGATCACGGCGGTGATCCGGACCCCCCACCCGGCGAGGCCGGTACAGCCACCCCGACGGTCCGGACCGTCGTACACACCATGCCGTCGGCTACCAGCCCACGCGGAACGTCTGCCCCGTCTGCACGCCCTCGATCGAGCGTCGGTAGGCGAGCGCGGCGGCGGACACGTCGACCGGCGGAAAACCGGGGAAGATCGCGTCGTATGCCTCGGCGGATTCGGTGAACACCGTCGGGCTGACCGAGTTGATCCGCAACCCGCGCGGGAGTTCGACGGCCGCCCCCCGGACGAACGCGTCGACGCCGCCGTTGGCCATCGAGGACATCGATCCGGTGCGGACCGGCTCGCCCGCCAGGATGCCGGTGATCAGCGTGAACGAGCCGTTGTCCGCGACCGCGTCGAGCCCGCGGCGGACCAGTTCGACCTGTCCGAGCAGCTTGTCCAGCGCCGCGCTCACGGTGTCCTCCCGCGAGAGGTCGCCGATCTCCTTGAACGGCACACTGCCGGCGGTACAGGCGACCGCGTCGACGCGGCCGACCCGTTCGTACATCGCCGCGATCGACGCCGGGTCGGTGATGTCCACCGCCACGTCGGTGCGCCCCGTCCGTGACGCGGTGACCACGTCGTGTCGAGTGGCGAGCAATGTGGTGACTGCGGCACCGAGAGTGCCGGTGGCACCGACCACGAGGACCTTCACGACGACCTCCGACGAGGGATACGAACGAATACCGCTGTGATCCTCGCCGGTTCGTCGGGGATGGGCAAACGGCGGATACGACCGACCCGGGTTCGCGAGGGTTCAGGGACGGGTGCCGGCCGCGACGAACATCGGGACGGTCACGAACGAGCGGTCCGCTTCCGCGCGTTCGTGTTGGTCGGCGATCCGGGCGCGGCACCGGTCGACGAGGATGGTGTCCCAGTCCTGCCCGGTCAGTACGATCCGCCCGCCCGGTCGCAATACCCGCCGGGCTTCGGCCACCACCGCCTCCGGGTCGGCCGATTCGTGCAGGACCTTGTCCGCGCGGTAGCCGCCGAACGGCCTGCCCCTGGACGACATCGCGGCCCTGCTCGCCGACGCCGACCCGCACGCCCGTCGAGCCACCCTGCGCCGGCGGCAGGCCGCCTTGGCAGCGGAACTCGCCCGCACCCGCACCGCGTTGGATCTGGTCACGTGCGCCCTGTCCTGCACCCACGACGACCTGACCCACTGCCCGCACTTCCGGGACGCACTCACCGACGCCGGCCCGGGTGCGGCCCGGGCCGGCTGTCACGAGGCATCGCTCAGATGTTGAACCCCCCGTCCACTTCGATCGCGGTGCCGGTGACGTAGTCGCCGCCCGGACCGGCCAGGTACACGACGGTGCGGGCTATCTCGTCCGTGGACGCGAAGCGCCCGAGCGCGGTGTGGCCGCGCACGCCCTCGGCGTTCGGGCCGTCGGCGGGGTTGAGGTCGGTGTCGGTCGGGCCGGGCTGGATCACATTGACCGTGATCCCGCGCGGACCCAGGTCCCGGGCCAGGCCCTTGGTCATGCCGACCACCGCGGCCTTGCTCAGCGTGTACAGGGTGAAGCCCGGGAAGGGGGTGCGCCCGGCGACGTTGCTGCCGATGGTGATGATCCGGCCGCCGTCGACCATGTGTCCGGCCGCCGCACGCGAAGCCAGGTACGGGGCACTCACGTTGGCCGCGAGCGTCTCGTTCAGCTCGGCCGCGCCCAACTCCTCGATCGGGCCGAGCCGGAACACCGCCGCGTTGTTCAGCAGGATGTCCAACCGGCCGAACGTGGCGGCCGTCTCGTCCACGGCCGCGACCACCGCGTCCGTGTCCACGCCGTCGGCGCGGATCGCCAACGCCCGCCGTCCCAGCGCCTTCACCTGCTCCACCACACCGGCCGCCGCGTCGACGTCGGACCGGTAGGTGAACGCCACGTCGGCCCCGTGTGCGGCCAGCGCCCGCACCGACGCGGCTCCGATGCCTCGGCTGCCACCGGTGACCAACGCGATTTTTCCTTGGATCTCGTTCATGTCCCCAAGCCTGGCCGACCCCCCTCCGCGGAGCCGGCGGAAAACCGCCCTGGCATTTCGCCTGCGACGACCGGCGTCAGACGTGTTTGATCATGCCCCGGGTGGACGATCCGGTGCGTACGTACGTCGTCACCGACATCTCTCACAGGATGGCCAGTTCCTCCCACAGCTCGTCGGGGATGCGTTCGGCGGCGAGGGCGACGGTGTCCGTGATCTGGGCCGCGCTCCGGGCACCGACCACGATGGTGGCCACCGCCGGGTGTGCCGCGACGAAGCGCAGGGCCGCGGCGCGCAGCGGTACGTCGTACGCCTCGCAGAGGTCGCGCAGCCGCAACGCCCGCGTCAGCAGCTCGGCGTCGGCGGGCGCGTAGTCGTAGGTGGCGCCCGGGCGCGGGTTGGCGAGGAGGCCGCTGTTGTAGACGCCGGCGCCCAGGACGGAGACGCCTCGGCGGGCGCACAGGTCGAGCAGGTCGGCGCCGGTGCGGTCGAGGAGGGTGTAGCGGCCGGCGAGCATGACGCAGTCGAGGTCGGTCTCGGCCACGAACCTGGCGGGCATCGCGCTCTGGTTCATGCCGACGCCGATCGCGCCGATCACGCCTTGGGCGCGCAGTTCGGCGAGGGCGGGATACGCGGCGCCGACGGCCTCGGCCCAGTGCTCGTCCGGATCGTGGATCAGCACGATGTCGATCCGATCCAGCCCGAGCCGGTCCAGGCTCGTTTCGAGACTGCGCCGTACGCCGTCCGCCGAGTAGTCGCGTACTCGACGCCGCGTGGGCGTGTCGACGAACCCCTCCCCGGAGGTGGGCGCGTCGGGATCGTCCACGAGGAGCCGACCAACCTTGGTCGAAACGGTGAACTCACCACGCGGCCGGCCACGCAACGCGTCCCCGAGTCGGGACTCGGACAACCCGACGCCGTAATGCGGCGCGGTATCGAAGTACCGAACCCCGGCCTGCCAGGCGGCATCCACGACCGCACCGGCCGTCTCATCGTCGATCGGCGCGCCAAGATTCCCCAACGGCGCAGCCCCGAGCCCCACTTCACTCACCAACACATCGGTCCCACCAACCACACGCCACTTCACAACCATCACCTCCCACTCCAAAGGCCGCTCCCAATAACCCAACCCACCCACGCACCCCGACGCCCAAGCCCAAACCGCCCCGCACACCTGCGCCGGGCGCCTCGCCTGGCTCCAGGGGCGAGCCAACCATTCCAGCCCGCCTGACGTCCGAGCCCAAACCGCCCCGCAGACCCGCGCCGGCCGAAGCCCAGTCCGCGGGCCGGTGCCGGGCGCCTCGCCCAGCTCCGAGAGCGAGCCAACCATCTCAGCCTGTCCGGCGTTTGAGGACAAACGCGGCCGCAGGCCCGTGCCGGGCGCCTCGCTTTGCGCCAAGGGCGAGCCAATGACTTCAGCCCGTCCGGCGTTTGAGGACAAGGCCGGCCGCAGGCCGGTGCCGGGCGCCTCGCCCAGCTCCGAGAGCGAGCCAATCAATCAGCCCGTCCGACGTTTGAGGACAACCCCCGACCACAGGCCGATTTCACGACGGCCGCAACCGCAAACCTTGCATACCGCCATCCACCGCCACCGCCGCCCCGGTGGTCGCGGAAGCGAGTGGGCTGGCCAACGTGCAGATCGCGTAGGCGACCTCCTCCGCACTGACCAACCGCCCCAGCGGCTGCCGGGCGTTGAGCGCAGCCCGCTCCCCGTCGGGGTCGGCCGCGGCGGACAACAACCGCCCCACCCACGGCGTGTCGGCCGTACCGGGATTGACGCAGTTGACCCGAATCCCCTCCCGCACGTGGTCGGCCGCCATCGCCAGCGTCAGCGCCTGTACCGCGCCCTTGGACGCCGAGTACAGCGCCCGCTGCGGCAACCCCGCCGTCGCCGCGATCGAGCACGTGTTGACGATGGCCGCATGCGCGGAAGCCCGCAGGTACGGCAGGCACGCGCGCGTGACCCGAACCAGGCCGAGCACGTTGACGTCCAGGACCCGGTGCCACTCCGCGTCGTCGTTGTCCGCGACGGTCCCCGCGGCGCCGATCCCGGCGTTGTTGACCAGGATGTCCAGCCCACCGAGCGCCACGCCGACCGCCTCGACGGCGCGGACCACCGACGCGTCGTCGGTGACGTCGGCGGTGTGGCCCGTGAGTTCGTCCGGCAGGCCGGTGAGGTCGCGATCCAGGACGGCGACGGCCGCCCCGCGCGCGGCAAGCAGGCGCGCGGTGGCCAGCCCGATGCCGGACGCGCCGCCCGTGACCAGGGCCCGCAGGCCGGCGAATTCCTGATGGGTGCTCACGAGGCGGCTCCGACATGGGTTTCGGCGAGTTCGGCCGCCCGGTCGGCGATCCAGAACAGGCCGTCCGGGTAGCGGTAGGTGTCGATCGACGCGGGGTGCATCGTCGCGGAGAAGCCGGGCGCGGTGGGCGCGCGGTAGGCCCCGCGCTCGATCACCACCGGGTCGACGAAGTGCTCGTGCAGGTGGTCGACGTACTCGATGACCCGGTCCTGGAGCGTGCCGCTGACCGCGACGTAGTCGAACATCGAGAGATGCCGGACCAGTTCACACAGCCCCACCCCGCCCGCGTGCGGGCAGACCGGCACGCCGAACTTGGCGGCCAGCAGCAGGATGGCGATGTTCTCGTTGACCCCGCCGACCCGACACGCGTCGAGCTGCAGGAAGTCGATCGCCCCGGCCTGGAGCAACTGCTTGAACACGATCCGGTTCTGTACGTGTTCGCCGGTGGCGACCTTGACCGGCGCGATCGCGGCGCGGATCGCGGCGTGGCCGAGGACTTCGTCGGGACTGGTGGGTTCCTCGATCCAGTGCGGGTCGAACTCGGCGAGCCGGCTCATCCACGAGATCGCCTCCGCCACCTCCCAGCGCTGGTTGGCGTCCACCGCGATGCGGATGTCCGGCCCCACCGTCGCCCGGGCGATCCGCAACCGACGGACGTCGTCCTCGACGTCCGCGCCGACCTTCAGCTTGATCTGACCGAAGCCGTCGGCCACCGCCTCGCGGCACAGCCGGGCGAGTTTGGCATCGTCGTAGCCCAGCCAGCCGGGCGACGTGGTGTAGGCGGGATAGCCCTGCGCCCGCAACGTCTCGACCCGCGCGGCCCGACCGGGCACGGCACGGTGCAGGATCTCCAGCGCCTCCTCGCGCGTGAGCGCGTCGCCCAGGTAGCGGAAGTCGACCAGATCGACGATCCGTTCCGGGCTCATCTCGGCCAGCAGCTGCCACAGCGGTTGCCCGGCGCGCTTGGCCTTGAGATCCCAGGCGGCGTTGACCACGGCCGAGATGGCCATGTGCATGACGCCCTTCTCCGGCCCGAGCCAACGCAGCTGGCTGTCGCCGATCAGGCTGCGCGAGAACTCGCCCAGATCGTCGAGGAGTTCATCGAGCGGCCGGCCGACCACATAGGGGCGCAGCGTCTCGATCGCGGCGACCTGCACATCGTTGCCACGCCCGATGGTGAACGCGAACCCGTGGCCCTCGTGCCCGTCGCCCGCGTCGGTGCGCAGGATCACGTACGCGGCCGAGTAGTCCGGGTCGGGGTTCATCGCATCGGAGCCGTCCAGTTCCCGCGAGGTGGGAAAGCGGATGTCCGCGGTGACGAGTTCGGTGACGCGGGGGACGGCGCCGGCGACCCGCCGGGGCGGATCATCGGAGTGGTGCGGGATCACGTGCGACTCCTCGGTTCTCGACCGTGCGACCCGATCGCCGAACACGGGAACGGGAATGCGTCCGAGCGGGGTGAAGGACGATCAGACATCCGATGTATACCCCGTTTCCGGTCGCTCGTCTACGATTCATCGGAGGGCTAGCCGAGAAATGCCGGGTTTCCGGTGCAATTTTCCTTGAAGAGGTCTGATACATCGGGTCAATGATGCTCGCCGGGAGGGCAAAGGCGCCGATCGCTCCGAATGACCCGCCGCCTCCCGCACCGACGCCGGGTCGACGCCCGGCCGGATACGGCTCGACGCGGCCCCGGCGCATCCGGCGCATCCGACACACCCCGGACCCGGGCCCCTCGTCCTGCCGCCTCGCCGGCCGCCCGCGCCGCCGGCCGCCCGTCCCGCAGGCTGTCCGCGCCTTCGGAACTCAGGCCATCCGCCGCAGCCACTGCTCGACCCCGCTCGTGTGCACCGTCGACCACGCGTGCGCCGCCGCCGCGTCGTGGTTCTCCAGGGCGTCCACGATCGAGTGGTGCTCGCGGATCGTGCGCAGCCACGAGTCGTCCTCGGTCAGCCCGCGCCAGATCCGGGCACGTGTGGTCGGGCTCGACAACGTCTCGAGGAGCGAGCACAACACCTGGTTGCCGCTGAACACGGCGATTTCGTGATGGAAGCGCAGATCCTGCTCGATCAGCGCCTCGTGTCCCGCGTCCGGGCTCGGCGCGTCCGCGAGCGCCCGCAGCTTGGCGATGCCCTCCGCGTCGATCCGCTCGGCGGCCAGCGCGGTCGCCGCCGGCTCCAGGATCCGCCGTACCTGGAGGAAGTCGAGCACGCTCTTGTCGTGGTGGAAGTCGACCACGAAGGAGATCGCGCCGAGGAGCAGATTGGGCTCCAGGCTCGTCACGTAGGTGCCGTCACCCTGGCGCACGTCGAGGATCTGGATCAGCGACAGCGCCTTGACCGCCTCGCGCAGCGAATTCCGGGACAGGCCGAGCTTCGCGGCCAGGTCGGCCTCCTTGGGCAGCTTCTCGCCCGGCTGAAGCTCCCCGGAGACGATCATGCCCTTGATCTTGTCGATGGCTTCGTCTGTGACCGCCACGCCGATGACCCTTCCAGAGATCCGATGACTCCCCAGTATGGCGGGTCGGCCCGTACATGGACAGGGCCGCCGGCCGGCACGCGCGGGACCGGGACCGGGGAGGGTCGAATCGGGTGGGGTGCGGGGCTGATCCGCGGCACCACCGGAGCGGGGAAACCGGCTACGGAGGGGCGGCAGCGCCGCGATCCGGTCGCTGTCCGGGGTGGTGTACCGCACCGGGACCCCGTCAGCCGTCCGATCTTCCGGCGTACTCCGCAGGCGGGTCCCGGAGATCGCGTCGCCATACGTCGGGGCGTTCGGGATCGCTCAAGCGTGCCCTTCGCCGAGCGCCGCGATCTCGGCGGGCGACGCATTGCCCCCGGAGCACATCACCGCGATCCGACGCCCGGTGAACTCGGCCGGATGGGTCAGTACGGCGGCCAGTGCCGCGGCCCCCGCGCCCTCGGCCAGGGTGTGGGCGTGGGTGGCGAACAGCCGCTGGGCGACCGCGATGTCCGCGTCGGAGACCAGCAGGAAGTCGGCCAGCCCCTGCCGCAACAGCCGTTGTGGCAGGGCGAATCCGCGGCCGGTGGCCAGTCCGTCCACGACGGTGGTGTTGGTGCGCGTGACGCACGTGCCGGCGCGCCAGGAGTCGTGCGCGGCCGGCGCGGCGGCGGACTGTACGCCGATCACCCGGCAGTTCGGGGCGAGTTCGGCGGCCACGAGGACGGCGGCCGCGGCGCCGGTGCCACTGCCGATCGGGACCACGATCGCATCCAGGTCGGGTCGGGCGGTGCAGATCTCCAGGTACGCGGTGCCGACGCCGGCCACCAGGGACGGGGTGTCGCCGGGGCTGACGAGGAGCGCGCCGGTCTCGTCCGCGTACTGCTCGGCCCGCCCCTGTGCGCCGGCCATGTCCGCGCCGTGCAGCACCACGCTCGCCCCGAGCGCGCGCACCGCCCGCACCTTGGCCGGGTTCGCGCCGGCGGGCATCACCACGGTGCCGGTCACGCCGAAGGCGGCACACGCGTAGGCGATCGACTGCGCGTGATTGCCCGTCGAGTAGGTGACCAGGCCGCGGGCCCGTTCCGCCGGGTCCAGGCCGGCGAGCAGGGTCAGGCCGCCCCGCACCTTGAAGGCGCCGACCGGCTGCACGTTCTCGTGTTTGACGTACACCTCGGCGCCGGTGGCCGCGTCGAGCGCGGGATAGGACCACATCGGGGTCGGTGGGAGATGGCCGGCGAGGAGATCGCGGGCGGTGAGGATGTCGGCGAAGGTGGGCGGGGGTGGGGGCGTGGGCCGGGGAGTGAGGGCCGGAGGGGGAACGGTCGGGTCGGCGGTCATGGGGTCATCCTCCGGTGTTGCCGATTCATTGGTCCAATGCCATTTTTATGGGTCATCCATCGATGGCATCGATATATTGGCCGCATGCTCGACGTCACCCGATTGCGTGTGCTCGCCGCCGTCGCCCGATATGGGTCGGTCACCGACGCGGCCCGGGCGCTCGGGTACGCGCAGCCCTCGATCAGCCATCACCTGTCGCGCCTGGAGGCGGAGACCGGCAGTCGGCTGATCCAGCGGGTGGGGCGCGGGATCCGGTTGACCGACGCCGGGCGCATGCTGGCCGAGCGGGCCGAGGAGATCCTGGGTCGGCTCGACGCGGCCGAGGCGGAGTTGGCCGCCCATACCGGACTGCGCGCGGGCCGGGTGCGCCTGGCCGCGTTCCCCTCCGCGCTCGGCACCTTCGTCCCGCGCGCCGCCGCCGCGTTCGATGCCGCCCACCCGGGGGTCGAACTGCGCCTCATCGAGGCCGAACCGCCGGAAGCGGTAAGGCTGTTGCGGGCCGGTGAGGTGGACGTGGCGGTGCTGTTCGCGCATCCGGGCACGGTGTCGGCGGACGACGACGGGCTGCGCCGCACCCGGCTGTTGGTCGAGCCGATTCATTTGGTCACGCCGCTCGCCGTGGCCGGTGACCGGGTCGCGGACCACGCCGAGCGGCGCTGGATCACCGGCTGCGAACGTTGCCGTACGCAGCTGGTCCGCTCGTGCGCGGCGGCCGGGTTCGTCCCCGACATCGCGTTCACCACCGACGACTACGTCGCCGTCCAGGCACTGGTTGCGGCCGGCCTGGGGGTCACCACGCTGCCGGGCCTGGCCCTGGCCGCGCAGCGCAATGCGGCGGTGCGGACGGTGCGGCTGGCCGATCAGGTACGCCTGGTCGACGCGGCGGTACACGGCGCCGGGCCCGATCCGGCGCCCACGGCCGCGTTGCTGGCGGAACTGGGCCGCGCGGCGGCGGGGGTGTTGGCCGAGGGGTGATGGGACGGGCCGCGGCCCGGCCGCCGGGGTGGGGTTCCCCGGGGTCGGGCCGCTCGTGGGGGCGTGGTTCAGGTGGTCGAGGCGTTGTTGGTTTTGTGGTTGGTTCCGGCATCCGAGTCGGCATCGGCCCCCGCTTCGGCATCGGAACCGGCTGCCGGGACCGACGAGGCGGTGTTGGTGTCCGCCTTCGTGGTCGATTCCGTGGCTCCGGCTGCGGTCCCGGTCGCGGTTCCGGGCGCGGTCCCAACCGTCGCCGGATCCGGTGACGGCTCGGGAGCGGCGTCGGCCTCGGTGCGCGGCCCCGGGACGGTCGGGTCGGGCTGCGCCCGCCGGGCCCGGAATTCGAGGTACCCGGCCAGGCCGAGCAGTGCCAGGCCGAGGAGCAGCGCGACCAGCGGACCCACCACGCCGAGCAGCCACAGGGCCTGCGCGCCGTCGGCGGCGATGTCGGCCAACTCCGCGCGCGAGGCCGGCGTGGTGGTCATCTTGAGCTGCACCACCGGGAAGACCTCGGTCGGGGTGCCGTTCGCGGTCACGGCGGTCGCGGTGACCGACTGGGTGGATTCGAGGTCCACCGTGGTGCCCGTTTCGCTGTCGACCCAGCCGGTGAGGTCGGTGGTCGACGTGTACGCGAGGGGCGTGGGATCGGCCCCGCCGGTCAGATCGGCGGGCCGATTCGGGAACGCGACACCGGCCAGGGCCTGCACGGCCGCCTTGGGCATCGCGGGCGGCAGCGAGCGCAGCGTGTCCGGGTCGGCGAGCGGGCCGCTCGTGCGGATCGAGAACACGTACGTCTCGCGGCCGGCGCGTTGTTCGGTGCGGATGTACGTGGCCGGGACGGTGGTCCGGGTCGGCGAGTCCCAGAACGGATAGTTCTTCTTCTTCGGCTCCAACGGGAAGCCCGCCGTCAGACCCTTGTGCGGATTGGCGCGGACACCCTTGGGAATGGACCGCTCCAGCAGTGTCTTGCGGTCCACCGCCCAGCGGTTGTCCACATCGGTCAGGGTCTGCTTCTGCGGACCGGACACCACGGTCCGGTCGCTCAGCACGATCGTCGAACCGGAAGTGTGCACGGCGTGCACGTGCCGGTCCACCTTCACCGGCAGGTCGCGCACGATGGCCCCGGACAGATTGCCTGCCTGCAACGCCTGGGGATCCAACATGGTCATGCCGCCGGCGAAGTGCATCGTGAAGTCGGCGTCGTCGGGCACCTGGTGCACGGCGGGCAGCACGGCGAACCGGGTCACCGCACTCGCCGTCACCAGCAATGTGGCGGCGGCACCGAGATACCAGGACGTCTTTCTCATCAGACCAGCCTCCGCAGGTCGCCAGATGGCCCCGGGAGGGCCGGATGTCCCCCCGTCGCGTCGGCGCACGCGACCTGTTGGCCCGTACCCCACCAGGATTCGCAACGGATTGCGCCAGATACCACGATTCCTACCTCAGTACGGTTGGTTCGTGGTATATCGGGCGTACGAGCTGTTGTGCCTCACTTGAACCAGCGTTCGTCGAACCGCCGTTGCCGTTGCCGTTGCCGATGCCGATGCCGATGCCGATGCGGGCGGCGTTGCAAGTGCCGCCATATGCGTCGTCGCAGCGTGCGTTGTGAGTGTCGCTGCACTTCCCCGAACATGCCTTCATGCAGCTTCTGTTGCAGCTCGCCATGCAAGTCCCAGGTCAGAGACCTTTTTTGACGCCCCATCGGAAACATGAACAGCTCTTGGTCGTCCGCCGGGTCACTATGTGCAAAAGTGGACGAAAGGGTGCGATGTCTCATCCGACCGAGCCCAGCAGAGGTGGTGCGATCATGCTCGTGGTCTACGAACTGTGCGCCGAGTACGTCGAATCGGCCGGAGCCGCCGGGGACGACACCGCCGCCCCGGTCAAGCTCTGGCACATGATCCGCAACGCCGGCACCGATGCCCTGTGTGGCCGCGCCCTCCGGCCGCACGCCGAAACCAGGTCGGATCTCGAATGGGGCACCATCCACCCCGTCTGCCACACGTGCGGCGCGCTCTACCTCCGCCAGGTGCCCTGACGCCGCCGGCTACCGGTTGACAGCCGAGAGTCGGAGTCTCGGGACCGGGCCCGGAGGTTGATACGCCCTTACCTTATGGGAATTTGCGTACAGCCTGAAGGCACATCGCTCGCTGTACGGTTCCGCGACAACGAGCCGCCGGGGACGGGCGCGGCATCGGGTGTTCGTACATGTCGGATCGATCGAGCCGCCGGGGGAGTCCGGGGGTTTCGGCGGCATGCGCGTTTCCGGGGTGCGTTGTGGCGTCGTGTCGAGTGGCGCGACGGGGTGGACACGAATTACAGGGGTGCATGTGGCGAATGCCGATGTGGTGGCTCGTGCGCGAGTCGCGCTGTTCGACGTCGAGCGGTTGTCGGCGGAGCGATTGGTCGGGATCTATCGGGTGTTGGGGGAGGTCGACGGGCCGCGGCACTACGCGCGACGGTTGGCCGTGGCGTTGCACACGACCGGTCACGTCTTCGCCCGGCACGGGGCCGACATGGGTCTCACTCTCGGGCGGCTGACCGAGGCGATCGAGCTGTGCCGAGGGTTGGACTCGACCGAACACCGGGACCGGGATGCGGTGTTGCGGGGGATGCAGGCTACTCGCCAATGGGCGCTGTACCGCTACGGGCGGCGGCGGGAGGCACTTGCCGTTCGACGCGAACTCGTCGCGCTCGCCCGCGCCGGAGGGGGCGACCGCTGGGCCCTGGCCGAGGCGATCCTGGAGTTGGCCGTCGGACTGGTCGAGGACGGACGGGACGACGAGGCCGAGTCGTTGTTCGCCGAGGCGGTCGCGGTCACGGCGGGGCTGCGGCGGGACTACCGGTTGGCGGCCGACCGGCACTGGTACGTCACCGCCTACGCGGGCCACCTCGCCACGCGCGGCCGCTTTGCCGAGGCGGCGGAGGTGTACGCCCCACTGCTCGGCGACGGCAATGGCGACGGCAACGGCCTTGCCGTCGCTGTCGAAGCCATGCCGGACGACCGTCGGGTGCCGATCCTGCTCTACGGCGCCCACCTGCTGGCCGCCGCGCAACGGCGTGCGGAGGGGAGGGCGGTGTTCGCGCGTGCCGTCGAGGTGTATCGCCGAGGTGTCGATCAGGGCCTGGTTCGGGGTCCGGATCGTGGCCCGTTCCGCGGTTCGGTGCACGGCCTGCGCCACGACCAACTCGCCTACCACCTGGCTGTCTTCGGCGCCGCCGACGAGCCGGCGGATGTCGCGCACGCCACGACTCGCGACCACTGGTCGCCGACGCGCCTGGATCGGTACGTCCACGCCGAAACCGCGCTTCGTGGCGCGCTCGACGCGCCGAGGGCCGGCGCCGCCGAACGCCTGGTGCTCGAACGTCGGCTCAACGTCCGGGCCGCGTTCGCGTACATGCCCCGGGCGGACGTGATCGATCGGTTGTTGCCGGCCTTCGCCAAGGCCGTCGAGCACGCGCGGGCGTTCGCCGTCGCCGATCCGGACGTCGGTACGCCGTTGCTGGTCCGTGCCCTCACCGACCATGCCCTGCTGCTGGCCACGGTGGGTCGGGCGGCCGAGGGTGTCGCGGACTTCGAGGAGGCGGGCGCCCTGTACGGGTGACGGTGAACGGCGGTGGTCGGGTTCGGTCCGGGAGTCGTTCGGCTCCCGGGCCGGGCCCGGCCCTACCGGACGGCCAGGCCCTCGATTTCGATCAGCATGTCCGGGTCGGAGAGGGCGGTGACGCCGACCAGGACCGTGGCCGGGCGGCAGTTCTCTCGTTCCAGGCGGGCGGTGATCACGTCGAAGTGGCTGGTGACGGCGGCGACGTCGAGCGCGAAGTAGCGCAGTTGCACGACGTCCGTGAAGGTGAAGCCGGCCTTGTCCAGTGTTTCGGCGATTCGGTCGAAGGTGGTCTCGATCTGGCCGCGCAGATCCCGTACATGCACGATCGCACCGTCGGGCCCGCGGGATTCGTGACCGGCCAACACCAGCCACCGATCGGGGCGGTCCACCGAGACGGCCCGGTTGTAGCCGAGTCGATCGCCGAACATTCGCGGTCCGATGTCCTGCCTGTGCATCGCATCATCCTTCGCCCATGAGCCTGGAGGTTGGCAAAAGCTGGCAAAATGGCGCAAGTTGCCCCAGCAACTTTAACCAACTTCCATGCTCACCCCCACCGAACACGCCGCCCGGTCGGAGATCCCCACACCGGTGCCGTGTCGGATGGGTGGGTGCGTCGTTGGTGGGGTGTGGGTCGTTGGGATGGGCTGACGGATGGTCAGTGGGCGCTGGTGGAGCCTCTGCTGCCGGAACGGGCGCGGCGGCGACGGGGCGGCCGGTCGCTCGATCGGCGGGCCGTGATCGACGCGGTGGCCTGGAAACACGAGCGCGGGTGTGCGTGGTGGGAACTGCCGGAGCGGTTCGGGCCGTGGCGGACCGTCTATCACCGGTACACCGTGTGGGGCAACGACGGCACCTGGCATCGCATCCTGGCCCGGCTCCAACACTGTCCCGACCCGAACGGCAATCTGGACTGGCTGATCGAGGTCGACGCGGCGCTCGGGGCCCGGGCGGCCGGTGCGCGGGGCGAGCGGGGGGACGAGTCGGCGGTGTCGTGATGCCCGGTGGGTCGTGACCCCGCGCATCGGCATCCGGCCGATGTGCGTCCGCTCTGTCACGATGTTGATATGCGTGTGTCCATAGGTGACATCCGGCTCTACTTCGATGTTGATGGGCCCAAAGTCGTTCCGTACGGCCCGATCATGGTCGAGCGGCCGACCCTGGTGCTGCTGCACGGTGGTCCCGGCGCCGACCACTCCGGGTTCAAGCCCGCGATGTACGCCGCCGCGCGGTTCGCCCAGGTCGTCTACCTCGACCAGCGGGGCAGCGGACGGTCCGAGCGGGGCGATCCCGCGTTGTGGACGTGGGAACGCTGGGCCGACGACGTGGTTGCGTTCTGTGACATCGTGGACATTTCCGCGCCGATCCTGGTGGGCACCGCGAGCGGCGGGCGGGTTGCGCTCACCGCGGCCATTCGGCATCCGGGGCGGGTCGGCCGGCTCGTACTGGACAGCGTGTTGCCCGGCCGTACCGACGAGCGACTCGACGTGTTCGAACGCCTCGGTGGCGCGCGGGTACGGGAGATCGCCCGGCGCTACTGGCAGGGCGAGCGTTCCGACGAGATACGGCGGGGTTGGGAGCAGGACTGCGTACCGCTGTACTCGCGACGTCCGGACGGCGACCCCGACGCCGTGGACCGCGCGCGCCGGATCCGGTGGAACCACGACGTCATGGAGCGGTTCCGGTACCACCTCGCCGACCACTTCGAGGAGTGGATCGGGCTCGACGCGGTCACCTGCCCGACGCTGGTCCTGGCCGGCGAACACGACCCGGTGACCACCGCGAGCGCGGCGCGGCGCCTGGCGGCCGGTCTGGTCAACGCCGAGACCCGGCTGCACGTACTGCCGGACGCCGGTCACGGGGCCTTCCGGGAGGCGCCGGAACGGTCCCTGGCCGTGCTCCGGGCCTTCCTGTCCGGGCGCAACGGCGTGTCCGCGCGGGCCGAGCGCGGTGGGTGATCGCCTGCGGCGGGCGATCGCCGGTCGCCCGCCGCAGGCGATCAGGCCGTGCCGCCCGCGCGCACTTGGTCGACGAACTCGGCCAGTCCGCTGGGCGTGACCCGCGCCAGGATCGCCGCCGGCGCGACGGAGATGCCGTACCGCTTGCCGAGCACCTCCGCGAACTCGACCGCGAGGGTCGCGTCCACGCCCAGTTCGGCGAAGGTGTCGTCGGGATCGATTCGGGTCACGTCGAGAGAGATGAGTCGGGCGGTCTGATCGACGATCTCGTCCAGAAGAGCGGCGTTGACGGACATGGCGTGGCTCCTTGGCGGGTCATGGATGCGTCCCGGACGGGGAGAGGGGCGGTACACGGACACGGGCGTGGCGGCCGACGGCGGGGATGTTCCGGGGCGGCCCGTCGACCGGGCTCCGAGGCCGCCGATCGACGGCATCGGCTCCTGTCGTACCGGAGGAAACGCTAGTCGGCGCCCAGGTTCCGGCGGTAGGACACAATCGGCGCGGCGCGGGTGGCGAAGCATGGCGAATCGCCGTGACGACCAGGCCGGCGGCGATTCGGCCGGGCGTGGCGGCCGGGCACCGCGCGGGCGCCCCGGGGTGGGTGTTGGGGTGGGTGTCGGGCAGGCCGGGCCTACAGCGGCGGATTCAGGCCCTCGAAGAAGGCGAGTAACACGGCCTCGCGCAGAGCGGGCGGCAGGTGGTCCAGGAGCGCGTGTACCGGGGCGAGCCGACCATCGGTCAACAGGCCGGTCTCTGCCATGAGTTCGGTCAGTGCGTCGGGCGACACCCCGCCGTCGGCGGCGGCGAGCGCGGTGAGCCGGTCGACCGCACGCAACTGCTCGGCGGTGGGCAGCGGTTCGCGGTCGGCTGCGGTGCGGGCGGCGGTGCGGAGCGCGTGGAGCAGATCCGGGACGTGGGGGCCGTGGGTCGCGGTCATGGTCAGATGGATCGTCGGCGGTACGTTCGGCTGCGACAGCTGGGGCTGCACGGCCCAACCCAGGCGCTCCAGTTCGTCCAGGAAGGCGAAGAAGTCGACGCCGTTCGTGGTCACCGCGACCAGACTGGCGGCGGGAGTGCCCAGGACGCGGAGTTCCGGGATCTCCCCCACGCCGTCGACCAGTTCGCGAGTGGCGGTCAGTGTGCGGGTGACCAACTCCCGGTATCCGTCCGCCCCGAGGTGGCGCAGTACCGCCCACGCTGCGGCGATCAGTCCGCCCGACTTCGAACTCTGCATGGTCGGATTGACCACCGGATAGCCGGTCCAGTCGGACCCGACGAAGTATTGGGTCCGGCGCAGCGACGCGGTGCGGTACAGCAGGATCGAGCAACCCTTGGGCGTGTAGCCGTACTTGTGCAGATCCACCGAGATCGAGTCCACGCCGGGGACGCGGAAGTCCCAGGCTGGGACGGGGTGTCCGAGTTGTTCGGCGAACGGCAGTACCCAGCCGCCGATGCACGCGTCCACGTGGCAGCGCACGCCGCGCCGAGCGCAGATCGCGGCGATCTCGGGGATGGGGTCGACGACGCCGTGGCCGTAGGAGGGTGCCGAGGCGACCACCAGGACGGTGTCGTCGTCGATCGCCCGCTCGATCGCGGCGACGTCGGCGGTCATCGTGACGGGGTCGATGTCCACGATGACGGGGTCGAGGCCGAAGTATCCGGCAGCCTTGGCCCAGGCCGCGTGCGCCGAGCGGGCGAACACGACGCGCGGGCGGGCCACGTCGGGGCGCGCGTCCCGGGCCGCCTTCGCCGCGAGCAGGCAGCTCTCGGTGCCGCCGCTGGTCCAGCTCCCGGCGGCGCCCGGCGGGGCGTGCAGCTGCTCGCCGACGATCGCGACGACCTCGTGCTCCAGCGTGGCCACGCTCGGGAAGGAGGTCGGATACAGGCCGTTGACGTGCAGATACAGTTCGAATGCGCGGACCGCGACGTCCTCGACCGTGGCCGAACCGGAGTCGAAGGTATTGGCCACCCCGGGCCGCCCGCGCCCGGGCTCGTCCCCGGCGTGCAGCGTGGTCAACTCCGCCAGCACCTCGGCCGCCGGCCGCCCGTCCGCGAATGTGCCCATTCGTGCCTCCCGATCGTTGCCTCGATGCGACCGATCACGACCCGATCCGGCGGTGTTCCCACGCGCTTCGACCCGGGGTTCGGGCACGGTAGCGCGGCGGGTGCGGGATGTCTGTAGGGATCGACGCGTGGTGTTCGCCCGCCTCCGGAGGGGGCGCGCCGCCGATCGGCGCAATGCCCGGTCGAACCGGGTCTTGGGGAGTGGGCTGGGGTGATGACCGAGGAGACTGCGGGTACCGTCCGTCCATCCACCGACGCGTTGCCCGGGCGGGTGGCCGCCCGGCGACGCGAACTCGGGTTGTCCGTACCGGACATCGCCCGCCGTACGGGGCTGCCCGGCGGGTGGGTGCACTCCGTCGAGTCCGGTTCGACCGCGCCGTCGGCGCCGGCCCTGTCCCGACTCGCCGACGCGCTCGAAACCACCGTCGACGACCTGCTGGCCCCGTCGTCCGCGGCCTTCACGCACCGGATCGCGCCCGCGCCGCAGGGTCGGGAGCAGGCCCCGGAGCGGGAGTTGGTGGTGATGACGGAGGAGGAGTGTCTGGCCCGGGTCGCCCTGCAACTGGTCGGCCGGGTGGCCGCGCTGGATGCGCCCGATCCGTTCGTGCTGCCGGTCAACTACGTGCTGCTCGGCCGCGACGTGGTGTTCTGTACCGCCGCCGACTCGTCCCTGGCGCGCGTCGCGGGCCCGGTGCTGTTCGAGGTGGACGACATCGTCGACGCGGCGCGGATCGGCTGGAGCGTCCTGATCCGGGGCACGGCGGAGCCCGACGACGACCCCGCCGACATGCCGGGTGCGGACGAGGGACCGTGGCCGGCCGGGCGCCGCGACGTGTGCATCCGGATCCGCGCCGAGCGCATGACGGGGCGGCGGGTGCGACCGCCGGCGGGGGAGGCGTAGCGGGCGTGGCGGGGCGGGTGCGGCGGCGTCCGCCGGGGCGTCCGGAACACGTGCCCGCGAGGGCGCCCCGGCCGTCCCGGGCCCGACGCCGGCCGCATATCGTATGGATCATGAGCAATCACTTTGACGTCGTCGTCCTGGGTGCCGGTCCCGGCGGATACACCGCGGCGGTTCGCAGCGCGCAGCTCGGACTGCGCGTCGCGGTCGTCGAGCAGAAGTACTGGGGAGGTGTCTGCCTGAACGTCGGCTGCATCCCGTCCAAGGCGCTGCTGCGCAACGCGGAGCTGGCGCACATCTTCACGCAGGAGGCCAAGACCTTCGGGATCCGTGTCGAGGGCTCGGTCACGTTCGACTACGAGGCCGCGTTCAAGCGCAGCCGCAAGGTGGCCGACGGCCGGGTCAACGGCGTGCACTATCTGATGAAGAAGAACGGCATCACCGAGTTCGACGGGCTCGGCACGTTCGTCGACACGCACACCCTGGACGTATCGCTCACCGCGGGCGGCGTCCAGACCGTTACCTTCGACCACTGCATCATCGCGGCCGGCGCCACCACCCGGCTGCTGCCGGGCACCTCGCTCAGCGAGCGTGTGGTCACCTACGAGGAGCAGATCCTCACCGACCGGCTGCCGGAGAGCATCATCATCGCGGGCGCCGGCGCGATCGGCGTGGAGTTCGCGTACGTCCTGCACAACTACGGCGTGAAGGTGACCATCGTCGAGTTCCTCGACCGGGTCGTGCCGCTCGAGGACGTCGAGGTCTCCACCGAACTCGCCAAGCGCTACCGGCGGTTGGGCATCGAGATCCTGACCTCCACGCGGGTCGAGTCGATCGACGACGGTGACCCGAACGCCAAGGTCCGGGTCACCGTGACCCGCGACGGGCAGCAGCAGGTGCTGGAGGCGGACAAGGTCCTGCAGGCGATCGGCTTCGCGCCGCGCGTGAGCGGATACGGCCTGGAGAACACCGGCGTCGCCCTCACCGAGCGCGGCGCGATCGACGTGGACGGCCGCGGCCGGACCAACGTCCCGCACATCTACGCGATCGGCGACGTCACCGCGAAGCTGATGCTCGCGCACGCGGCCGAGTCGATGGCGGTGATCGCCGCCGAGACGATTGCGGGCGCCGAGACGATGGAACTCGACTTCCCGATGATCCCGCGCGCCACCTACTGCCAGCCGCAGATCGCCAGCTTCGGCTGGACGGAGGCGCAGGCGCGGGAGAAGGGCTTCGACGTACAGGTCGCCAAGTTCCCGTTCACGGCCAACGGCAAGGCGCATGGCCTGGGCGACCCGGTCGGCTTCGTCAAGGTGATCAGCGACGGCACCCACGGCGAACTCCTGGGCGCCCACCTGATCGGCCCCGAGGTCACCGAACTCCTCCCCGAACTCACCCTGGCCCAACAGTGGGACCTCACCGTCCACGAGGTGGCCCGCAACGTCCACGCCCACCCGACCCTCGGCGAAGCCGTCAAGGAAGCCATCCACGGCCTCGCCGGCCACATGATCAACATGTGACGAGGCGGGCCTTCGGGCTCGCCGCGCCGGACCCCGGAGCCGGAGCCACCCGGTGAAGCCGTCCGTGACGCCGATCCGGACCACTCCGGCATCCCTCCGGGATCGCCCCCGGGCCGGGGGGGGGGGGGGCGGGGGGGGCCGGGGGGGCGCCCGCCCCCCCCCCACCACACCGCCCCCGACGCCGCGCGACCCCCG
>NZ_JBSHGZ010000011.1:0-35827 GCF_053618075.1 Embleya sp. NPDC055664 | reverse complement strand
CCCCGGTCACCCCGTCCGTCCGGCCTTCGGGGCCCACCCGGCATCCCTACGGGTCCCCCCCCGGGGGTTTCTTCGCGCCCGCGCAGGCGCGATCGACGGCCTCCCTCCCGCTTCTTCCCGCTCCCTTCCGATCCGACCGACCGAGTCGCCTCATCGCGCGACCGGTGGTCCGGCGCCGCGTCGGGTCGATGTCCGGGAATCGAACTCCCGGAAGAATCGGGAACGTTCACCTGCGCCGCAGCAAGACCACGGTCACCACCCGCGACGGCACGCGTCCCGCTCTCGCGGGATCTCGCCGACGGACGCCCACACTGGACCCCAACCCGCGATCGATACCCCTCGCGAACGCCAGGCACCAAGTCGCACGAAGCCCTCGGGTCAGATCCCGGTTCGACGTGACGTGGAGCCGCAGGGGCGAAGCCGGCTCGCCAAAGGACTGAGCACGTCAGTGATCTCGGCCCGATCGAAGCCGCCCACCGAAGGATTCGTCATACGGACCACGGTGCCCGATGGCGCGTGCCGCTGTCACAACACCAGCGGCGGCGCCAGAGCCTCACGAAACCGTTGATCCACGATCACGTTGCGGTGTCCCTTCGGCGTGTGCGCCAAGGCATCCAAGGCGAGCCGGCAGGTGTCGCCGTGGCTTTCCTACTTCTTCGAGTCGTTATTCCTTTTGTGGCAGGGCGTCCAATGCGGCGTCCCAGGGGTAGGCGTCGAGGTTCCCGTGTTTCGGTACGTGAGGGACGAAGCCGTCGCCTCCGAGGAGGACCGTTACGCCGGCCGCACGCAACTCGCGCGTGCTGCGTGCCAGTGCGGGATGGGCGGCTTGGGCGACGTTGAGGTATGGCAGGGCCACAATCGGGATTTGAAGCCCGATCGCTTCGGTGATCAGTCCCAGCGCGAGGGTATCGGCGATGCCCAGTGCCCACTTGTTGAGTGTGTTGAAGGTCGCGGGTGCAACGAGGATGGCATTCGGAGAAGGCAGAACATCGGCCTCGGTGGGCAACTTGTACTGGAAGCGAACCGGGTGGCCCGTCAACGTACTCAATTCGTCGACTTCTTCTTCGATCCAGCGATACGCAGAGGGCGTGGTGATCAGGCAGGCGTCCCATCCTCGGTGTTGTGCGCGCTTGATTCCCACCCGGATACGTGTCGTGGGCGGCGCTGCGCAAGCGACTATGTACAGCACTCGTTGGGTCATGCCGGCATCCCACACCGCTGGGCAAAGGCGCGCAAGCGTGGCTCTGCCGAACCACCCACCCCGAGAGCTCGCAGGTCGGTTACGAGTTGATGGGTTCGAGGGCGACAGCGGACTTCTTGGGGAGCCGTCTGTTCGGCCTCCAAGAGCTTGTCGACGGCCTCGCCGCGTCGCCGTGCTCCGAACAGTCCCATGGCTACATCGACCGTGTGGTGGGCGCGGCGCTCTCTGGGCAGCGTCAGGAGCGAACTGGCGGACACCCGCGCGGATTCCGCGATGGCGTCGCCGCCCTGTTGCAGGCGGACGAGGGCGGAGACGCGGTGAATGCGGACATTCGTAGGTCCGAAGGCGGTCCACAAGACGTTTGCGTCGGCTCCGAGCCGGTTGGCCACGACCTCTGCCTCGGCCAGGAATTCGGGCACTTGAGTTCGGGCTCCGGCGTCGGCGGCGGCCATGGCGGCTTTCAGATGGAGCATGCCCAGGACACTGAGTCCATGCGTGCCACGGGCCACGAGATCCCGTTCGAGTGTCCGGGCCACGGCAGCGGCGAAGGTAACCGCCGCAGCTCCCTCACCGCCATGGAACATGGCGTCGGCCACATGCCGAGTCGCACCCGCGATCGCAACGGGGTCATGAGACCTGTCGGCCGCGACGAGTGACCGATCGGCAGCATGCCGCGCAAGGTTCTGATCGGCGTACTTGGTGGCAACGGCAACGGTCAGTTGGTAGGTCATCGAAAGAAGTGCATAGGCGGACATCTGCTGATCCCCGTCGGCACGGACCACGGCGCGACTGCCGGTCATCAGCAGGTCGGGAAGCTCTCTTCCGAGCGGAACGTAGTCACCGGCCTGGAAGGCGGTCCACCCGTACGCCACCCGCCTGCGCAGCATGTCAAGGTCAACCGGTGCGTCTTCGTCGTCGGCACCCAAGCCGGCCAGGATGACTTCGGGGTGGTTGACCGTGGCACGAATCTGCGCCAACTCGTGGGCGTCGATGCACTTTACCGTCGGCCGAATCTGTCCGCCGTCAAGGAGATCGGCCACGCGACGTGCAAGACCTGCGCCGCGCGCTCCACGACGGAGATCCGAGGATCGGACTGCCGGTGACCGCCTTCCAGATCCTGCACCCATCGCCGTGACTGGCTCATCAGGATGCCGAATTCCGACTGCGTCAGTCCGCGCCGAGCGCGCCAATAGGCGATCCTGCGGCCGATGCCGGACCCGTCCATTCGCTCCTCGATTCCCGAAGACACGCAAACTGCGTGCACACCTTCCGTTATAACCCCCTTACGGTCATCACAACGCACCTTCGTCATGTTGCCATCGAATGCGGTACGAACATCGCGTCGCAGTCGCGTTCGGAACTTCGAAACCTGCCAGGTGACCCATGACCGACATCCGCTTCACCGTCATCGATCCCGACTGTCCGGTCGCTCGCGACGGAATCACCGAAATCATCACGGTTCCCCTTCTGTTGTGCGATGCGAGCGCTGCGCCAGTGGGCCGGATCAACCTCTTGCTCGATGGGGGGCACGTCGAGTTGCTGTGCGCGAGCCTGATGTGCGCTCCCGGTAGCCCGGCTCCCGCGACGGGGCTCGCGTGACCTGGGCGAGCTCGAACTCCGCCGAAGCAATCTCCAGGTCGTTCGGGGAGGCCGTGACCTTGCCATTGACCACTTCCGTGGGTGTGGCCAGGTCGCTTCCGGCTGTTCCCGGGTCGGCGTGGGTTGCGCGGCATCTTGTGTGGGAGGTGTGTGACCGGATCGGGATTGATGGTGATCGGCGTGCCGATGTCGGGTTGATGGTTACCGAGTTGGTGGTGGAGGCGCTGCGGGGAGGTTCTGTGGTGACCTCGTACACGCTCGATGTCACGGGTGGGGTGGGCGACCGGGGGCCGGTCCTGGCTGTGGTGTTCCGTGAGATCGGTTGCGGTTGGCCCCCGCCCCGCCGTGTGCTCGAAGAGGGGCGCGGGCTTGCCATTGTCGCGGCGCTTGCCGCCGAGTGGCCGCACCGCGAATGCGGCTGGTTGACGCCGAAGTTGGGTGCTACCTCGTGGTTCATCGTTGGCGACGCGACTCCCGAACGGGCGCGATTGCTCCCCGAGCATCGGCTGCTTCACCTGCGCGGTGTGGAAAACGTGCACCGGGTGGGGTTGTCCGATGTTGGTTCTCCGCTGCGTTGCATCGACTGGGGTTGCGACTACTGAGTGACGCGACCGGTCGGGGGAAGTGGCAGTGGGGGTGGCTATGTTGCGCGCATGATCTTTCGTGAGCGTGCTTTGTCCAAGGCGGTTGACCGGCTTGAGCGGGCCTTGGGGGAGCAGGATGAAGTGTTGCTCAATGAGGCATTTCATGCGTTGAGCGGCGCGCTGCAAGGGGCGAAGCCGGCGAGTTGTGTGGAGGCGGGGCCGCGGATGGCGGCGTTGTTGCCGCGGGTTCCGATGGGGGCCGAGGGGATTCTTGCCGTGATGGTCGGGGCCTGTGTGGAGCACGGGGCCGATCCGGAGGCCTGTTCGGGGCCGATCCTGGCCGGGGTGGGCGAGGCCATGCGTGATGTGATGGCGTTTCCGGCGCTGTGGGAGGAGACGGTCGGGGGCGAACTGCCGGAACGCGACCACCTGATGCTGGGCGAGGTGGTGGAGCGGATCGCGGCGGTCGGTGGCATGGACGGGCGGAAGTTCGGGGCGGTGTCCGCGTGGATGCAGTTGCCGCTGTGGGAGATGGCCGGGGTCGCGGTGCTCCTCCACGCCGAGATACGCCGGGCGGTGCAGGCCGACGGGACGTTGGTCGCGCTGGTCGAGGAGGCCGCGCGCGGGGATGCGGACCTGAAGTGCCTGCGCTACCTGCTCAAGATGTTCGACGACGAGCCCTTGGTCGTTCTGCACCGTCCCTCCGGGACGGGATACCGGATGCGGGTGAGTCGGATCGGGGACAACTTCCAACTGCACACGCTCTTGGCGCATCTCCTCGTCGGAGGCGGTCATATCGCCGGTGAGGCGCCGTCGGCCGAGGCGGTGGCCGCAGCCCGGGATGCCGCGCTCGATGGGGAACTGCAGACGACCGGCGCGTTCAACCTGTGCGCGGCGGACGGCTCGTGGATCTGGAACGAGGGCTGCCCGGCGGACATCCCGCTCGTCGACGGAGAGCGCCTGTTGGTGCTGGATCCGCCGACGTACGGCCGCACTTGGACCGCCGGCCGGTTCTACCCGGCCCTGCCCGGCGACCTCACCTTGGAGGCGGTGCTGACCCGGGCCGAGACCGAGGCGTATCTGGCCAAGACCGGCCCCGTTCGGGCTTGGCCGGACGCCGACTGACAGGTAGCGCCGCCCGTGTTCGGGTCACTTTCGGCGGTGGTGGTAGGCGATGGTGAGGATCGCGAGTAGCGGGCCCCACAGGATCAACGGGGCGTAGCAGATGTAGAAGGAGGCGGCTTCCCAGCCGCCCGCCCGGCTCGGGAAGTCGTCGGGCAGGTCGTCGCCGCGGATGGTGGTGCCCATGATTTCGGTGGCCAGGGTCAGGACCGTCCACAAGAGGGTCAGGAACGTGGCGCCGAGGGCGGCGACGATCGTGACCGGCTTCGGGGGGACTCGACGGCCGCCGAGGATGGGGATCCGACGCGGGAAGACCTCGCCCCAGCCGGCGATCAGGCCGATCGCGGTGAAGGCGACGGCCTCGGAGAAGGCGGACAGGAAGACGATGTAGCACCGCTCGCCGATGCCGATGTTGTTGTCGAAGACCGCCGCGAGCCGCCAGAGGCCGGCCGGTAGAACGGTGAACGGGACCGCGTAGGCGACGAGTTGTACGCGGCGGGACACGCCGGGCACGGGCTCGTGGGCGGCGTGCCACGCGGTGCGAAGTCGTCCCGGGCGGGCGGTGGTGGAGGTGGAGGGGCGGCCGTCTCGTGATTCGGTGTGGTGCAGCGGCTGCATGTGGGGGTCCCCGTGTTCGATGGGCCGACGTGGGTCGATCCGTACGCGGACCAAGATCGCAGCAGGCGACGGACTTGTGGATCGCTCGCAGGGCTGAGCCGAGTGCGCTCCCGGGCGCACGAATTCGCGCGACCGGAGGGTGACGGTGGATGGCCGCCCCCGACTTGGGTCGCATTGTTGGAGGGGCGGCTGGGGGCGGGACGCCTCACGAATTACGGGGCGTACCGGCGAGATCCGACGCCACGTCGTCGTCGGCGCGGCCGACGGGCGCCCCGCGTGCTACGGGATCGTCACCACGACCTTGCCCCGTGCATGGCCGGCGTGGATATACCGCACAGCCTCCGGGAGTTCGGTGAAAGGGAAGGTGCGGTCGAGTACCGGGGTCAGCCGGCCGCTCTCGATTGTTTCGCGGAGGAAGCGCAGATCGTCCGGGCGTTCGGTGGAGACCAGGCCGCGAAGGTGATGGCGGACGAAGGGGCTCAGGAGCAGGGCTCGGAGGGTGCGGTCGGTGCCGCCGAGCCATCGCCCCCCGGTCTCGCTGCCGACGAGTACGAGGGTGCCCCGGGGAGTGAGCGCGCGGCGCAGGTCCGTCAGTCGGCGGTGGCCCGCGGTGTCGACGATCAGGTCCCAGTGGCGTGTTCCGTCGGTGAAGTCCTCGCGCGTGTAGTCGATCACCTCGTCCGCACCGAGCGAGCGCACCAACTCCGCCTTGCCGGTACTGCACACGCCGGTGACCCGCGCGCCGAACACCTTCGCCAACCCGACCGCGTACGTCCCGATGCCGCCCGCCGCGCCGACGATCAGCACCGCCTGCCCGGACCGCACCCGCCCCGCGTCCCGAAGTGCCTGGAGCGCGGTGTAGCCGGATACCGCGACGGCCGCAGCCTGTTCGAAGTCGAGACTCGCCGGTTTCACCGCGAGCCTGTCCTCCGCCGCGCACGCGTACTCGGCGAAGGCGCCTCGGCACGTGCCGAACACCTGGTCCCCGGGCCGGAATCGCGTCACCTTCGGGCCGACCGCCTCGACGACACCCGCGACGTCCGTACCGCGCACCTTCACCTTCGGCGCGCGCACGATGTCGTACGCGCTCCGGCACCTGGGCATCGCCGAACACCGGGCCGGCCGGCTCGACCAGGCGCGGGAGCGGTTGGAGTGGTCGACCCGACTGCGCCGCGAACTCGACTTCCCCGCCGGGGTCGCGGCCAACCTGGTCGGTCTGGCCTACATCGCCGCCGGCCAGGACCGCTGCGACGACGCCCTCGCGCTGATCGAGGAGGCGAGCGTCCTCGCCGAGGCGGCCGACGCGAAGGGCATCACCGCCTCGATCGAGGAGGCCCGCACCGCCCTGACCGAGGCCAACCCGCCCGCCTGACACCGCGAGTCCGCCGTCAACGAGCCTGCTCCGCAGGTGCGTTGCGGGGCAACAGCAGTACGGCCGGCAGGCACACCACGGTGACCACGAGCACCGTGACCAGGCTGACCGTCATCGCGTGCGCGGGGGCGCCGGCGTGGAAGTAGATCGTGGTCACCGTCGCCGAACCGATGCCGGCGGCCAGTTGTTGGATCGCGGTGAGCGCCCCGCCGGCGCTGCCCGCCTCGTCGGGCGCGATGTCGCCGAGGGCGATGTCGAAGATGGTGCCGAAGCACGTACCCATCCCGAGGCCGGTGACCAGCACCGCCGGGGCCAGGGCCCACAGGCTCAGGTCGGTACCGTGCGCGACGACGAGGGCGAGCAGCCATCCGGTGCCGACCAGTGTGATCAGCATGCCGATGAGGATGAGTGTGCGGCCGAGTCGCCGGGTGAGGGCCATGCACGCGCCGGCGGCGATGATGATCCCGATGGTCAGCGGCAGCAGGCCGAGGGCCGCGTCGCGGGGACCGGCGTTCAGGGCCTGCTGCATGAAGAGCGAGACGACATACGTCGATCCGCTGGTGACGGCGAAGAACAGCAGGCCGACGATCAGACCGGCCGTGAAGCCGCGATTGCTCAACAGCGACGGCTTGATCAGCGGGTTCGCGGCGGTTCGCCGGCGCCGCGCGAACAGGGCCAGCGCGACCAGACCGAGCACGAGGGAGCCGATCGGCAGGGCGTCCCAGCCGTTGGCGGAGCCCTCGATGAGGCCGAACATCAAGCCGAACATGGTCACGCCCAGGTAGCCGGCGCCGGGCCCGTCCACGGTGAGCGAGCGATCCCCGTCGTCGTGTGGGAGCAGGCGCAGCGCGGCGATGACGCCGATACCGCCCAGGATCAGGTTGACCAGGAAGATCGGCCGCCAGGACAGCCCGGCCACATCGGCGTCGATGACGAACCCGGCCAGGAGCGGGCCGCCGACGGTGGCCAAGCCGAGCAGCGGGCCGAACAGGTTGAACGCCTTGGCCAACATCTCGCGCGGAAACGTCCTGGTCATGATCGCCATGCCCTGCGGGAGGAGCAGCGCCCCGAAGGCGCCCTGGACCACCCGGGCGACCACGAGCAGCACCGGATCCGGCGCCAGTCCGCAGCCGGCCGAGGCCGCCGTGAAGCCGATCATGCCGATCAGGAACAGCCGGCGCTGACCGAACTTGTCGCCCAGGCGACCGCCGACCACCAGCAGTACACCCATGGCCAGCGCGTACGCCGAGCCGAGCCACTTGATCAGCGTCTCGCCGCCGCCGACGTCGTCCACGATCGTGGGCGCGGCGATGTTGGTCACCGTCGAGTCGATCATGTCCAGGGCGTCGGCCACCAGGACGAGGCCGAGGATCAGCCACAGGACGGTTCGTGAGGGTGACGCCTGCGCCGGCGTCGGGGCGGGTTCGGTGAGGACGGACATGGCGGACTCCGGAGGCAGGTCGGCATCAGGGGCGGAACGGGGGTGGGCCGGGCGAGCGCCGCACGGGCTCGGCGTACACGGTGCGTACGGCGACAAGCGAGCAAGGCGAGCCGGGCGAGCCGCGCGAACGGGGCGAGCGCCCTTCCAGAGGACCACACTCACTACAAAACCGCAATCACTACGGATTCATAGTCACGATGAAATCCTCGACACTACGACTACACCATCACTACAGATCCGTAGTACCTGCGACTTTGCTAGGATCGCCCCATGACCGACAGTCGGCCGCAGACACCCGCGCAGCCTCCCGCGAGCCGCCGCCGGCAACCCGCGGCGAAATCCCGACCCGCGTCGGAGACCCCGGCCGCCGCCGCAACGCCCGCCCCCTCCGAACCCCTCGGCCGCCGCGAGCGCAAGAAGGCCGCCACCCGCAAGGCCCTCTCCGACGCCGCGCTACGCCTGTTCCTGGAGCGCGGCTTCACCGAGGTGACCGTCGCCGAGATCGCCGAGGCCGCGGACACCGCCGTGACCACGCTCTTCGCGCACTTCCCCGGCGGCAAGGAAGCGTTGATCCTGAACGACGGCGACGAGCGCGAGGCTGCCCTGATCGCGGCGGTCCGCGAACGCCCCGAAGGCAGCTCGATCCTCACCGCCCTGCACACGTTCCTGACCTGGCGGGGGCCGTTCCGACCCGACCCGGATCCCGAGTTCCGCCGTCGGGCCGAACTCGTGGTGGCCACCCCGGCGTTGCGCGCGTACGCCAGATCGTTGTGGATCGGCTGCGAGGCGGCCCTGGTCCGGGTGATCGCCGAGGAGACCGGCCGCGACCCCGACGACCTGTCGCTGCGCGTCCTGGCCCGCTACGTGTTGGAGACCCCCGACCTGGCCGGCGGGGAACCCGAACCCCGCCGGGCGCTGGACGTCGTGTTCACCCACCTGCGCCAAGGATGGCCGGACCTGTAGGAACCGGCCCAAGCCCCTACCGCGACTCCAACAACCAATGCCGGCTCGTCGTCCACCCCACCAGCCGTCGGCCCGCGCCGTCGTCGAGCGTGCCCCGAGCGTTGAAGCGTGCGCCGGTGGCGACCGCGCGCAGCCCGAACACCGCCGGTGCCAGCCGTCGGCCCACGTGGTCGGGATACCGGGCGGTCTCGTCGTCCAACCAGGACTCCACCGCGGCCCGCTCCGCCTCGCCGCACAGCGACAGGTGGAACACCATCTGCCGCCACGCGTATGCCGCGTCCTTCACCATGCCCAGCGGCCGCGGGTTGCCCTGTGTGCGCGCCGTCAACCGGCATACCGCGGTGAACGAACGCCGGGCCAGGTCGGCCCAGTTCGGCTCGACCCCGACCGGTCCGGCGAGCGCCGCCAGGTTGTGCGTGGTCAGGATCTGCGCATGTTCGAGCACCACGCCGTTCGAGGCCACGGACCACCCCGACCCGACCCCGCCCCGAGACCGGCACATCTCGCCGAACCGGGCGAGCGACGCGTCGGAGTACGCACGCCAGTCCGGGTCCCCGTTCACCCATTCCGCCATCGCTGCGTAATCGATGTCGAAGTACCGCTCGTACAAAGACCCTTCCAGGACCTCCCGGGCCAGCACCGCCGCGCCCAGGAACTTCCGGGAGAACCGGCCCATGAAGATGTCCGCCGCCAACTCCTCCACCCACGGCACCCGCACCCCCGCGCCGGCGGTGAGCGCGGACAGCTGGGCGATCATCGGGTTGGGCAGGATCGTCGCCGGGAAGCCGGTCAGGGCCAGTTCGCCGAGGCGGGTCAATACCGTCCGGGCCTGCTCCCGGGCCTCGACGCCGTGCTCGCGCCGACCGGATACCGCGGCCACCCACGGCAGTTCCTCGGCCCGGACCTGGTGCTGCAGATTCACCAGCAACAACGAGCGACGATTGCCGAACGCCCGGTGGTGCGCGCTCATCAGCGCCCGCAACGACGCCTCGGGGTATGCCTGTGCCGTCGTCGAGGCAACCAACTGCGGTACCAACTCGGCCAGTACCTCGGCCGACGGCACGATGCCGCGTTCGATCAGCGTCCCGATCGGCGCACTCAGCGCCCGCTCGACCAACTGCCGGATCGCCACCGGGATCTCCGCGTGCGCCGGCACACCGGTCGCCTCGTGCTCGGCCGTCGTGACCGGCCCGAGCAGCGCACCGGTGTCGGTCGTCCCGGCATCCTGCGGCAGGTCGCCCAACCGCCGCACCACCACGCGGGCCAGCTCGTGGTGCATCGGCCGCTTCGCATCGTCCGCCTGCCGCTCGCGCAGCCGTGTGTGCTCGGCCGATCCGGGGATTCCGCGCCGACCCACCATCGACACGATCGTGTGCCGGACCAGTCCGAGCCGGCGCGCGTCGAGCGGGCGTCCGGCGAGGACATCCGCGAGCGCGGTGCGCAGGATGCTCTGATTCTGCTTCGGGTCGCGGTGTTTGCCGCACAGACGATGCTCGGCCGCCAACACCTCGTACCGGTCCAGCAGTTCGCGTCCGCGCAGCCGCCAGTCCGGGTCCGGGTCGCGGGTGAGTACATGGCCGGTGTCGACGTCGGTGACGTCCAGCCAGAGCGTGAGCAGTTCGTCCGTGAACGGGTTCCAGACGGCAAGGGCCTCGCGCATCGCCTCGATCGCGCGCTTCGGCGGTCGCCGAGCCACCTCGGCGCGGGCCTCGCCGACCGTACGCCGGTACGCCGTCGAGGGGTCGGGCGCGGGGGCGGACGTCGGGCGCGGCGCGAAGCGCAGGCGGTCCGCGAACGGCGCGATCACCTCCAGGAGTTCGAGCGCCGCGGCCCGCTCGCCCGCCCGGGCCGACCAGGCCACCGCGAGCAGCGCGGCTTCCTCCGGCACGGTCACCTCGTAGTGCCCGCTGTCGAGCATCGTGGTGAGTTCGGCCAGACCCGCATCGCTCAGGTGATACTCGAACAGGGCGCGCCGATCGGCCGGTACGCCTACACGGCGCGCGAGTTCGACCTCGTGCGGCAGCAGCGGGCCGCCCGCGCTCGCCGCCCCGGTGGCAAACCCGCCGCGCACCACCTCGGGCGTCACCCAGGCCGGGAACTCGGCGACGGGCGTGCGCGAGCCGATCCGCAACGAGCCGTCGCGCAGGCCATGCAGCACTTGGCGCCAACGCCCGAGCCGGAGTTCGGCACGGCGGCGGGTGTCCGCGTCCTCGTGGGTCGCGGCCGTGCGGAGGGCCCGGGCCAGTTGCCCGCCGATGTAGGTACCGTCGGCGCTCTCGGGCGTGGGCCCCCGTCGCTGCTCTTCGTTGTCGTTCATAGCCGGCATGGCGGGTTCCGCCCCCGCGCCCTCCGGGTCCGAAGCCCGGTGCTCTACTGCTGAGCTACACGCCGTTGTCGTTGCGGGCCCAGGGTAGAGGCGCAGACGAGGGCGGAACAATCGGATTAGCGGCGGGGCTCGGTCCGCCTCAATCGTATTCGCGGCGTGGCTCGGTCCGCCCCGGGTCGGTCAAGCCTGCCCGGCGGGGGCGGACTCGGTCGCGGGCTCCGCCGCGACGGGCGCGTCCGTTGCGGCGCCTTTCGCCGCGTCCTCCGCCGCATTCGTGGTCATCCGAACGTCCGGCAACAGCAACAGCGCCAGATTCGAGGCCAATACGAGTACGGCGGCCACCAGCAGTGGCGTGGTACTGCCGATCGCCGCCGCAACCGGAGCCGCCACGGCCAGGCCGAGCGGCCGGGCCGCGAAGGAGATCAGCGTGTCGAACGAGCCGACCCGGCCCAGCGCCTCCGCCGGGATCCGGCGCTGCATCGTGGTCTCCCACAGCGGGCTGAGGATGCCCAGACCGAGCATGGCGACGAAGTAGCCGGCCGCGACGACCGGCATCGGGGCGTGCAGGGCCAGGGTGGTGAGCGGGACCGCGTAGAGCGCGGCGCCGAACGTGGTGGCCACCAGGGGACGGCGAATCGGCAGGCGGGAGGAGACCCACACGCCGAACAGCAGCCCCACGGTGCCGACTTGAGCGATGATCACCCAGGACCGGTCGCCACCGAGCCGGTCCACGGCGATGATCGGCCCGAGGGTGAGCAGAAAGCCGGCCGCCAGGTGCCAGACGCCGTGCGTGATCACGCTCGCCAGGAACCAGGGATGGCGCTTGGTCTCCTCCCACCCGGCCCGCAACTCGCCCAGGAACGCGCCCGGTTCGGCCCGACGCACGACCCGCTCGGGACGCAGGCCGCCGAACGTGGCGGCCGATCCGACGAACAGCAGCCCGGTGAGCAGCGAGGACCAGCCGGCGCCGACCGCCAGCATCAGTCCGCCGGCCGCCGCGGGGGCCGCCATCTGGGCCAGGCCCTGGACCACGCCGAGGCGGGAGTTGGTCCGCATCCGCTCCGGTTCGGGCACCACCGACACCACGAGGGTATGGATCGCCGACGTGCCGAACGCGACGGCGGCGCCGGTGAGCGCGGACAGTACGGCCAGGTCGGGGATCCGGGGCGGGGCCGAGAGCAGTTCGACGCCGATCGCCAACTGGGCGGCGGCGCGTACCAGGTCGGCGATCAGTATCACCCGGTGCGGAGGGAAACGGTCCGCCATCACCCCGGCCACCGGCAGCAGCAGCAACATCGGGATCAGCTCGCATGCCAGGACCAGGCCCAGATCGCCGTTGGAGCCGGTGTGTACGAGCGCCAGGGTCAGCGTGGTCGGGATCAGCGCGGTCGCGAAGGCCGCGAAGGAGCGGCCGAGGATCAGCCGTCGGGTCGAGGACGTCATGATCGCAATATAATTCGTCAGCGAATCTTTCGCCAGCAAATTAACGACCCGCATAGCATAATGACCGGATGCAAGGTGAGCGTCGGGACCGGACATCGGACCAGGATCGGCGGACGCGGGGCGGCGAGCGCGGGGAGCCCAGGCCGCCCGAGACCGACGACTCGGTCGATCGGCACATCGCGCGCTGGCGGGACAAGGCGCCCTTCGACGAGCGGGTGGAGGGCATCGTCACCCGCATCCAGATGCTGAACAGGCACGTGCGGCAGGTCAAGGAACGTGCGCTCGCCGAGCTGGGACTCCAGGGCTTCGAGTTCGAGACGCTGCACCGACTGTCCTCGCGCGGCGCGCCCTACCGGGCCACGCCGTCCGAACTGGCCGGCGAGCTGATGGTGTCGCCGGCCGGCATCACCGGGCGGCTCGACACCCTGGAGAAGGCCGGCCTGATCCGCCGCATCCGGGGCACCGAGGACCGCCGCCGGGTCGACGTGGAACTGACCGACACCGGCCGGGAGCGCTGGACGGCCGCGATGAAACTGCTCGACCGGGCCGAGCGGGCGATGGTCGGGCCGCTCGACGAGGCGGATCGGGATGTACTGAACGCGCTGCTGAAGCGGATGTTGTTGCGGGTGGAGAACGAGGACTGAGCGGGGGCTGGGCCGGGTCGGGGCCGGGGCACGGTGCGGGCCGGGGCACGGTCCGGGTCGGGGCACGGTCCGGGCCGGGCAGGAGCGGACCGGGGCGGGCGGTGGCTCCGGCCCGGTATCCCGCCCCACGGGCCCGACCCCTACTTCTTCACGGCCCGCAGCACGACGAACTTCGGGTCACTCGCCACGATCTCGCAGTTGCCGAACAACCGGCGCAGCTTCACGTGGTAACCCAGATGCCGATTGCCGATCACCCACAGTTCGCCGCCGGAGCGCAACGCCGCGCGCGAACCGGCGAACATCCGCCACGAGATGCCCTCGGTGGTGGCCCGGTGGGTGTGGAACGGCGGATTGTTCAGGATCAGGTCGACACTCTCGGGCGCCACGTCGGTCACCCCGTCGCCCACCACGAACTCGGCGCCCGCGTCGGTTCCGAGGTTCGCCTCGAAGGTGGCCCGCGCCGACGCCACCGCCTGGTGCGACTCGTCGACGAACAACACCTCCGAGCGCGGGTTGGCCAGCATCGCCGCCGTACCCACCACGCCGTTGCCGCAGCCCAGGTCCACCACCCGGTCGCGGCCGACACGACGCGGCAGGTTGCGCAGCAGGAAGCGGGTACCGATGTCGAGCCGGTCCGCGCAGAAGATGCCCGCGTGGTTGACGGTCACGATCCCGGACGCCGCGCCCAGGCCGTCCGGCACCGTGTAGCCGTGCGGCCACGGGCTCGGGGTACGCGGCAGTGCGGGGTCGGGCGTGGCGAAGATCAGCCGGGCCTTCTTCACCGCGAGCGAGGTCCGGGTCGGGCCGATGATCCGCTCGAACAGCTTGAGCGTGGACGTGTGGATCTCGGTGGTCATCCCGGTGCCGACCACCACGGTGTCGGCGTGCACCCCGGGCGCGAGCCGGTGCAGCTGGTCCTCCAGCAGGGCCAGGTTCTTCGGGACGCGGACGATCAGTACGTCGATCCGCTCCGGCGGCGCGTCCTGCGTGGAGAGCAGCCGCACCCACTTCGGGTCGGCGTCGTTGCGCGCCAGGTTCGTCCGCGTGGCCTCCTGGCCGAGGAACGAGTCGCTGATCTGTACCGGCCGGGACTCGGCCAGCGCGGTCGCCAGCGCGCCCCATCGGTCGCCCACGATCACGACGGAGCCGGACAGATCCGTCGGTTCGGCGTCGTCGATGCCGGCGAGGTGGCGCAGTACGTACTCGTCGGCGGCATCCCAGGCGCGCAGCAGATCACGGGGATCCTCGGGATACCGGCCGAGCTCGAACTCGCCCGAAGGCGCAGAAAACCAATTCATTATCCCCTCACCCTAGCCGCCCGCATCGGCTGCCCGGGGCCATGCGGCGGGCTCGCGGGCGGGGTCGAGGTCGGGGTCGGGGTCCGGGTCGGGGCCGGGGCCGGCCGGTGGACCGCTCGGTTGGATCGACCGCCACCGCCACCGCCGCCGTGCCGAAGTCGGCCGTGGGGCGGTCAGGTTGCGGCCGTGGGGTGGAATTCGCCGGCCAGGCGGGTGGCGGCCTCGCGGAGCCAGTGGGTGGGGTTGGCTCGGGCCTCGGCGGGGGAGCCGGACAGGGCGGTCAGGTCGGTGGCGGTCGGCACACCCGGAGGCAGGGGGGCGGCGATCGAGCCGGCGATCAGGGCCACGGGGACGCCGGCGCCGTGGTGGGCCAGGTCGAGGACCGTGCCGACCACCTTGCCCTGCGAAGAGGTGGCGTCGAAGCGGCCCTCGCCGGTGATCACGAGGTCGGCGCCGACGAGGGCGTCCGGCAGGCCCGCGAGTTCGGCGACGCGGAGGGCGCCGGGCACGATCGAGGCGTTCCAGGCGGCGGCGAAGCCGTATGCGGTACCGCCCGCCGCACCGGCGCCGGGGGTGGTCGGGCTGCCGCCGAGGAGGGCGGCCAAGCGGGCGAGGGCGGCGTCCAGGGCCGCGACGTCGGCCGGGGACGCGCCCTTCTGCGGGCCGAACACGGCCGCCGCGCCGGTCGGGCCGAGCAGGGGATTGGTGACGTCGGTGAGAATATGTACGCCGCCGGGCGGAGGCGCCGCGAGCGCGCTCGTGTCGATGCCGGCGAGGCGGGCCAAGGGGCCGCCGCCGTAGGGCAGTTCCCGGCCGTCGCCGTCGCGGAAGCGGGCGCCGAGCGCGGCCAGGGCGCCGGTGCCGCCGTCGGTCGAGGCCGAACCGCCCACCGCGACCACCAGGGCGGACACGCCGGCCCGCAGCGCCGCGCCGACGACCACGCCGAGGCCGGCGGTATGCGCCCCGGCCGGATCGGGCGCGGCCATCAACGGCAGCCCCGACACGGCGGCGAGTTCGACCACGCCCGTACCGTCCGGCAACCGCAACCACACGCCGTCCACGGGCCGCCCATCGGGCCCGGGCACCGGCCCCACCGGCACCCGCACGGCCCCCGGCACGGCCCGCGCCACCGCATCGAGCGTGCCCTCACCCCCATCCGCCAACGGCACCGACACCACCTCGTCCCCCGGCCGCCCCCGCAACCACCCCTCCGCCCACACCTCGGCCACCACCGAAGCCTCGACGGTCCCCTTGAACGAGTCGGGAGCAAGCACGATGCGCATGAAGACGGGTCCACTCTCGTATCGGTACGGCGACGTGCGCCGAAAAACGCTTCGTCCGGGCCGGCGTGCCTCGGGCAGGATGGCCCGATGCCCGAACTGCTCTGGAGCGAGGTCGAGGACCTCTTCGACCCGGCCCTGATGGGTGCCTTGCCGGACCTGAGGATCCCCGACACCTCGGTCGAGGACTGGCAGGCGGTGCTCGATGTGGTCGTGGCCGACGGGTGGCCGTACGAATACTCGGAAGGTCTCGACTCCAGGCCACTGCCTCGGGCCGAGACCATCCTCGCCCGCCCCGCCGACGCCGAGTCTCCGCAGCTGCGGGTGTCGCCGTTCCCCGACGCCGTGGCGATCTTCCGCTTCCATGCCGAGATCGAGATCGACTTCGATGTCGACCTGCGCGAGCTGCAGGGGCAGGAACGGCTCGACGCCTTCTGCGCGTTCCTCGGCAGGCTCGGACGGCGGCTCGGCAAGGCCGTGTTCATGGACGCGGAAGGCGACCATGGATACCCGGTGCTCGGCTTCGACCCCGAGGCCGACCGGGTGCGGACCCTGGTCGATCCGCGAGCCGGTTGACGGGTTGCCCTACCGAACCGCCGACTCGTGGGCTCAGCCCAGGAGTTCCGTCACGTATCGGCGTTTCAGCGTGGCCAGGACCGCGTTCGGGTCGGCGGACCAGACGTCGGCGTTGAAGATCTCCACCTCGATGTCGCCTCGGTAGCCGGCCGCCTCGACCATCGTCGCCATCGCGCGGAAGTCGATCGTGCCGTCGCCCATCATGCCTCGGGCGAGGAGGGCGTCGACGGGCAGCGGAAGCACCCAGTCGCAGATCTGGAACGAGGCGATCCGCGCGCCGGCCCGACGGATGGCCGCCGGGAGGTACGGGTCCCACCACACGTGGAACGCGTCCACGACCACGCCGACCTGCTCGACCGGATGCGGCTCGGCCAGGTCCAGCGCCTGGTCCAGGGTGGAGAGCACCGCGCGGTCCGCGCAGTACATCGGGTGCAGTGGCTCCAACGCGAGCCGAACCCCGTGCTCCCCGGCGTACGGCGCGAGTTCGGCCAGCGCCTCGGCGACCCGCTCCCGTGCCCCCGGCAAGTCCCGTTCCTCGGCGGGCAGTCCGCCGACGACCAGGACCAGACAGGCCGCCTCCAACGCCGCGGCCTCCTCGATCGCGCGACGGTTGTCCGCGATCGCCTCGGCCCGCGCGGCCGGTTCGCGCGCGGTCAGGAACCCGCCTCGGCACAACGACGAGACGCGCAACCCGGCCTCGCGCACGAGCTTCGCCGACTCGGCGAGCCCCGCGTCGGCGACCTTGTCCCGCCACAACCCGATCGCCGGCAGGCCCGCTCGCACACACCCCTCGACCGCCTCGCGCAGCGACCACTCCCGCGTCGTCCACTGGTTCAGCGCGAGCCGCGCCAACCGCGCGTCGCCGACCGCGGGCGTGGGCACGCCGGCGGGTCGCCCGCTCGGGACGTCCACCGTTGTCGGGTCGGAGGCGGTTTGGCTTGCTGCCGGGGTCGTTGCGGACTCTGCTGCCGACGTGGGTTCCGACGCGGGCTCCGTTGTGGGTTCCGCTGCCGCCGCCGTCACGTCCCGCGCCTGCGAGCCCGTCGCCTCGTTCGCGCTCACGACGCCACCCCCGCCACCGTCAGCAGCGCCCGCATCCGGGATGCCGCCAACTCCGGATCCGGGAACAGGCCCGCCGCGTCGGCCAATCGGAAGGCCTCGGCCAAGTGCGGTACGGAGCGGGCCGATTGTGCGCCCGCCACCATCGTGAACGCGGACTGGCGGCCGGTCAGCCAGGCCAGGAAGACGATGCCGGTCTTGTAGTGGTAGGTCGGCGCCGCGAACAGATGCCGGGACAGCGGCACCGTCGGCGCCATCAGGGCCTCGTACCGATCCGTGTCACCCGCGTCCAACGCCCGCAGCGCGCCCGCCGCGACCGGGGCGATCGCGTCGAAGATGCCGAGCAGGGCGTGGCTGAAGTGCCGCCCGTCGCCCCGGATCAGCTCCGGGTAGTGGAAGTCGTCCCCGGTGTACAGGCGTACCCCGGCGGGGAGTTGCGCGCGCAGCCGGACCTCGTGGTCACGGTCGAGCAGCGAGACCTTGACCCCGTCGACCCGATCCGCGTGCTCGCGCACCAGGTCCAGGAACGTCTCCGTCGCCGCATCGACATCGGCGGAGCCCCAGTAGCCGGCCAGCGCCGGGTCGAACACCTCGCCCAACCAGTGCAGTACGACCGGTCGTCGCACCTGGCGCAACAGCGCGTCGTACACCCGCCGATAGTCTTCCGGCCCCTGCGCCGCCGCGGCCAGTTGCCGGCTCGCCATCAGCACGACCTTGGCGCCCGATTCCTCGACCACCGCGATCTGTTCCGTATAGGCGGCGATCACCTGATCCACGGTCAGCCCGACGCCGGCGTGGTCCGTGCCCGCGCCGCAGGCGATCAGCGCGTACGGGTCGCCGATCGTGGCCGCCTCGGCGGCGCTGCGGCGGATCAACTCGGCGGTGGCGGCCCAGTCCAGGCCCATGTTGCGCTGCGCGGTGTCCATCGCGTCGGCGACGGCGAAGCCGTGCGACCACAGGTGGCGCCGGAAGGCGAGCGTGGCGTCCCAGTCGGGTGCTGCCGGCCGGCCCGGGGTGTTGTCGGCGAGCGGGTCGGCCACCACGTGCGCGGCGGCGTACGCCGTGCGTTCGCGGAAGGCCGGGCCGCCGGGGGCCGCGCCCAAGTGTACGCCGGTGAGTTCGTACGGCTCGACCGTGCCCGTCGTCGTGGGCAGCAACAGGCGGGCGGTCATGCGGACTTCCCGTCGAGCACGGGCAGCTCGATCCGACGGCCCTCGGCCGAGGAGCGCAGGCCGCACTCGGCCAGCTGTACGCCCCGCGCGCCCGCGAGGAAGTCGAACGCGAACGGCGCGTCGTCCACCACGTGCCGGACGAAGTCCTCCCACTGGACCTTGAATCCGTTGTCGAAGCCGCTGTCGCCCGCGTTGTCGGGGATCTCCTGCCACTGGTCCCGGAAGGACTCGGTGACCGGAAGGTCCGGGTTCCACACCGGAGTCGGCGTCGCCGAGCGGTGCTGGACGCGGCATCGACGCAGCCCGGCAACCGCGCTGCCCTCGGTGCCGTCGACCTGGAACTCCACCAGTTCGTCCCGGTTCACCCGCACCGCCCAGGACGAGTTGATCTGCGCGACCACCCCGCCCGCGAGTTCGAAGATGCCGTAGGCCGCGTCGTCGGCGGTCGCCGGGTATTCCCGGCCCTGCTCGTCCCAGCGGGTGGGGATGTGCGTGACGGCCTTGGCGGTGACCGCCTCGACCCGACCGAACAGGTTCTCCAGGACATACGACCAGTGGCAGAACATGTCCACGACGATGCCGCCGCCGTCCTCGGCCCGGTAGTTCCAGCTCGGCCGCTGTGCTGCCTGCCAGTCGCCCTCGAACACCCAGTAGCCGAACTCACCGCGCACGGACAGGATTCGGCCGAAGAAGCCGCCCTCGATCAACCGGCGGAGCTTGAGCAGTCCGGGCAGGAACAGCTTGTCCTGCACCACCCCATGCTTGACCCCGGCGGCGTCGGCGGCCCGGGCCAGGTCCAGCGCGCCGGTCAGGGTCTCGGCGGTGGGCTTCTCGGTGTAGATGTGCTTGCCCGCCGCGATCGCCGCGTGGATCGCCTTCTCGCGCGCCGTGGTCACCTGCGCGTCGAAGTAGATCGTGTTCGCGGGGTCGGCGAGCGCGGTGTCCAGGTTGGTCGTCCAGGCGGCGATGCCGTGCCGGTCGGCCATCGCGCGCAGCTTGTCCGCGTCACGCCCGACCAGCACCGGCTCGAGCACGACCCGCGACCCGTCGGCCAGCGCCACGCCGCCCTGCTCGCGGATGGCCAGGATCGAGCGGACCAGGTGCTGGCGGTAGCCCATGCGGCCGGTGACGCCGTTCATCACGACGCCGAGGGTGTGGGTGGTGGTCATGGGGGCCTCTCGGTAGGCGGGTGAACCGGAACGGGAAAGCGCTTTCCCGTAAGCTAGGGCGCGGGGCCGTCAAGGTCAAGGGATGTCGGGCCTGAGGCGCACCGCCCACATATCGCTCCCGGCATCCACTTGGGTATGCGCTTTCCAATCGCTACTCTGTGCCCATGCCGACTCCGACCTCCGACGCGCCTGCGGCCCGCCCGCCGGGCCCCGTCACCCTCCAGCAGGTGGCCGCGCGCGCCGGGGTCTCCTCCGCCACCGCCTCCCGTGCCCTGCACGGCAGCAACGGGACCCGGATCGTGGGGGAGGAACTGCGCAAGCGTGTGCTCGACGCCGCCCGCGAACTGAGGTACGTCTCCAACGCCCCGGCGCAGGCGCTGGCCCGCTCCACGACGAGTGTGGTGGGTGTGGTGGTGCACGACGTCGCCGACCCGTACTTCGCGGCGATCGCGGCCGGCGCGATGGGCGTCGCGCGCGAGCATGGGCTGTTGGTGATGCTGGCCGCGACGTTTCGCGACCCCGAGCTGGAACTCGACTACCTGGCCCGGCTGCGTGCCCAGCGCGCCCGCGCGGTGGTGCTGGCCGGCAGCGGTTTCGCCGACCGCGAGTTCACCCGACGGCTGGCCGCCGAGGTGGACGCCTACCGTGCCGACGGCGGCCACGTGATCGCGGTCGGCTCACACGGGATCGCGGCCGACACCGTACGCCCGGCGAACCGCGCCGGCGCCGCCCTCGCCGTGCGCCACCTGTACGACCTCGGCCACCGGCGCTTCGGCATCGTCTCCGGCCCGCGCGCGCTGACCACGGTCCGGGATCGCCTGGACGGGGCCCGGCGGCAACTCCGGTCGCTGGGGCTTCCCCTGACGCCCGGTCAGGTGGTCGACGGCGGGTTCACCCGAGAGCAGGCCCGAACCGCCGCCCGCGCCCTGCCGGCCGGCCCGTCCGCACCGACCGCGCTCGTCGTCCTCAACGACGTGATGGCCGCCGGAGTGCTGGCCGCCCTGCGGGAGGACCTGGGCCTGCGCGTACCGGACCAGGTCTCGGTCGTGGGCTTCGACGACGTCCCCTTCGCCGCAGACCTCAACCCACCCCTGACCACGATCCGTCTCCCCCTGGCCGACATCGGCACCCAGGCCATGCACATGATCCTCACCGGCCCAACGGTCACCCCACGCACGGTGGACGTGGACGCAGAACTGGTCATCAGATCCAGCACGGGCCCGGCGCCCGGCCACTGACCGGCGGCGCGGCTGCGGCCCTGGTGACCGACCGCCGGCGCCGCCGCAGCCCAGGTGCCTGACCGACCGCCCCGCCGTGGCCCCGGTGCCATTTGGGCAGGGCGTCGAGGCCGGCGGCAACGGGGGTCATCGGGTCATTGGCGGCCTCGGACGGGCGCTGGGCCGGCCTTTGCCTCGGCCTTTGCCGGCCCAGGACCCCACCCACCCCAGGGGGTGCCGCGACTGCACCCGCCGAGACCTTCGGGTCGGGGGGCCATGCGGTGGGCTCGGTGAGGCGGATGCGCCGGAGCTCCCGACCTGCCGAACCTTGGCAGGGGACGTCGGCCGGGCTTGGTCTCGGCGTCGCAGCGGCCGTGTGCTCATCCGCGCGATGCCTGGGCCGGGGCCGGGGCAGGGGGCAGGGGGCAGGGGGCGGGGGGCGGGGGGCGGGGGCCGGGGGCACGAGGGAGAGGCGAGAGGCTGCCCGAGCAGGCCGAGGTCTCCCTTCGGCAGGCGCTGCGTTTTTGGCCGCGCGGTGCCGGTGCCGGGCCGCCGCCGGCGTGCGGGGTTTCGAGGCTTGGGGCTTGCGGTGGGGCGGGTGTGTCGGTCGGCTTAAAAGCGGCCGGCAGCGGCGGGCGGGGTGGGTGCTCGGGTTGGGTTCGCCGGGCGTGCGTTTTTGAGTGGGCCGGGTGTTTTCGGCGGGGGTTGCGCTTGTGGTTGCGGGTGGCCGGTGCGGGCCGGTCAGAGTCGGTCGTGGGCCGCCGCCGGCGTGCGGGGCTCCAAGACCCGGGCCTCCCGACGAGACGGCCGCGTTGGTCAGCGAAAACCGGCCGGCAGCAGGGGCAGGGAGGGCGGTCGAGTCGAGTCCGCCGAGGAGTCTTCCCGAGTGGGCCGGGTGTTTTCGGCGTGCGGTCGGCGTGCGGTCGGCGTGTGGGTGGCGAGGGTTCCAAAACCGGACGGCGTGGGGTGTCGTGACTTCAGCGGGAGAGAAAACCGCAGGTCAGCGCAAAGAGGAGAGTGTTTGAGGCGCCTCGGGATCCGGTTTCGACCCTCACTGGGCACTTTCGGTCCCCTCGACGACCTCTGCAAGGCCGCAGCGCCCGAGCCGACTCCGACCAGGCAGTTTCGGTCTCCACACGCGCGCCGAAGAGGCCGGACATGCACGAAACCGGCACTCGACACCCGACTCTCCACCCCGACACCGCAAAACCGCAGGTCACAGAAACCCGAAGCCCACAGCCACCCACCGAGATCCGGTTCCGAACCCCAACCCTGCCCCCAACACCACCAAAACGCACCAACCTACCCCGAAACGCCCCTTGGCGGACTCGACCCGAGCACCCACCCGCTCCCTCGCTGCCGGCCGGTTTTCCCCAACCAACACACCCACCTCGTCGGGAACCCGCAGTCTCGGAGTCCCGCACGCCGACGGCGGTTCATCACCGACTCCGACCGGCCCCGCACCGGCCACCCGCAACCAAAAGCGCAACGCTCGCCGGAAGAACCCGGCCCACTCGGGAACGCGCGCCCGGCGAACCCAACCCGAGCACCCACCCCGCCCGCCGCTGCTGGCCGCTTTTAAGCCGACCAACACGCTCGTCTCGTCGGGAACGCCTCCGTCTCGGAGCCCCGCACGCCGGCGGCGGCCCATCTCACGTGCCGGACCGGCCCCGCACCGGCGCCCCCGCAACCAACAGCGCAACGTCCGCCGAACTCGCTCTGCCCACCCAAAGGGATCTCCGAGCTCCTCAGCCTCGGTCGGGGATTGTCGGTCGGCCCGGTCGTCGCAGGGTCGATATCCCGCGCGCCCGGAGTCGTACCGTGCCGATTGCCGTGTCTGGGGTCGAGCGCGTGGGAGGACCTGGGCGCGCTTCGAGTGATCACCGTTCGGGGCTGTGGCTGTGGCTGTGGCTGTTCTGTGGCCCCGCGTGTTGCTCGGGTTCGGGCTCAGGTTTGGAGGGTTCGTCGGACCCGGCGTTTGTTCTTCCGTCCGCCGGTGGCGTTGGCCTTCTCCCGGTGAGGCTGAGTGTGGCCAGGACCTGGAAGAGCGCCGCTGTGGCCAGGGCTGTGGTGAGGGAGTGGGTGAGGAGGGGGCCGGTGAGGGCTGCGCCGAGGGCGAAAGTGGTGATTTTCAGGCTCGCGCCGGTGGTGAAGATGCGGCTGCGTAGGGCCTCGGGGGCTTCGCGGTGTCGGATCGTGAACAGGGCCGTGAGTTGCGGGCCTTCGGCCACGCCGGCGAGCAGCATCGCGGCAATCAGCGGGATCGGGTGGGCTGTTGCCGCGAGTAGGAGGGCGCCGGAGAGGATCAGCGTGCTGTACCGGATCACCGTCTCCGGGCGCAGTGGGTGCGGTCGGCGGGCCAGGAACGCGTTCGTCGTCAACGCCGAGGCGGCGAGCAGTGAGAGCAGGGTCGGCCCGTGGGCGGCCGAGCCGAAGGCCCGTTCGCCGAGGAGAGGGCCGGCGGCGAGCAGGATGCCCTGTCCGACACAGGACAACATCGACGCCGCCGTGGCCCGGGCCAGGGACGGTGATCCCACGATGGCCCGGAAGCCCGCGACGAGGTCGGCGCCGATCGATGGGGTCGAGGGGGGCTTCGGCGGCGCGTGGGAGCCGGCCGCCTCCGGCGGCTCCGATGGCTCCCGGGACCCCTGGCTGCGGTTGGTGGGCGGCGTTTGGGTCGGCGGTGGTGCCGCGTGGTTTCGGGGTGCCTGTACCCCGGTGGCGGGTGATGTCCCGGCTGGTGGTGGCGTCAAGCGCCTCCGCAGCACCTGCGTGCGGGTCGGCATCGGCGTGCGGGCCGGCACGTGCGTGCGGGCCGACGGCAGTGATCGGGCCGCTGGTAGTGCCAGGCAGATCAGGACGATCGCGGTTGTCATTGCGGTCGTTGCGCCGGCCAGGGTCGTCATGATCCCGGCCAGGGCCGGCCCCGTCAGGGCGGCCACGTTGAATGTCATGGCGTCGTACGTCGTCGCCCGTGGTAGGTCGGCTGGTGTGACCACACGTGGCAGCTGGGACGTCCAGCCGCCGGTCAGGGCCGGGCCGGCCAGTCCTGCGGTCAGGGCGATCAGCAGGGTGATCGCGATCGGGGTTCGGCCCAGCGTGGCCAGGATTGTCCCGAGCGCCGCCGCATAGCCCGCCAGCGTGGCGGTCAGCAGGCGGCCCGGTCGGGGGGAGCGGTCGAGGAGTACGCCGAAGACGGGACCGCCGACTGCTGCCGCCGCGGTGACGGCGGCGAGCAGTGCCGATGCGGTGGCGGCCGAGCCGGTGGCCGCCAAGCCGGCCAGCAGCAGGGCCGGGCCCGACATCTCGTCGCCGGTGCGCGCTGCTGCTGCCCCGGCGATGTAGGGCCATATTCCTCGGTAACGCTTTTGCATGGGTGGCACGTTACGTAGGTAACTCAATTAATGGCTAGATGCGTTACATTTGAGCTGTGCTGCACTCGAATGACGAGCGGGCCACCCGCCACTCGGTACAGGCCGTGGCCCGACGCACCGTCGCCCTGGTCAACGCCCTGACGGCGGACGACCCGATGCCCGACCCGTCCCCCTCCGCCCTCGCCGAACTCCTGCGCGAACACGGCGAGTCCGATCCGATCGAGCTCACCGCGACCGACGTTGCCGACCTGCGCGCCGCCGGCCTGCTGCTGCGTGCGGTCTTCGCCGCCGAGGACGTCGACGCTGCCGCCGACGCGCTCAATCGCCTGCTTCGTCGGGGGCGGGGCAGGCTTCGGCTCACCTCCCACGACGGTCGCAGCCCGTGGCATCCGCACCTCGACCGCGACGACGACGCGCCGTGGGGCGAGTGGTTCCTCGCCTCGTCCTGCCTGGCCCTGACCATGCTGCTGTGGGATCGGCAACGTCCACCCGGCGGCGTCTGTACCTCGGCGACCTGCCGACAGGTCTTCGTCGACGAGGGCGGCGGCCTGCCCCGCCGCTACTGCTCCCGGCGCTGCGCCACGCGCGAACGGGTGGCCGCCCACCGCCGCGCCCGGGCGTAGGGCGGCTTTCCGGCCTCCGGCTCCCCGGCACCCGGCTCCCCGGCCTCCGATCCCTCGGCGTCCGGCTCCCCGGCCCCCCACCCCCCGTCCTCCCGCCCCCCACGCAGCGCCGGGTCCAGCGCCGTGGCCGCCACCAGTACGCCCGACATCATCGTCAGGATCATCGCCAGGTGATGCAGCCCCGCGTCGGTCGCCCGCGGACCGAACGTGGTGCCGATCAGGCTCGCCGACGCCAGCGCGCCCAGGTAGGAGAACGTACGCAGCAGTCCGGCCGCCGTGCCCGTCGCGGCGGCCGGCGCCTGGCGGAACATCGCTCGCTGGTTGGCCGTGTTGGCCAGGCCGTTCTGGAGCCCGAAGACGACGCTCACCACGATCAGCAACCACAACGACGAGTCCGCCCGCAGCAGCAACAGGCTCGCGCTGCCCACGGTCAGCACGCCGGCACCGGCCAGCAGCGGAGTACGCAGCCCCGGCCCCGTCACCACGGCCGAGACCCCGGCCGCCACCACGAACGACGGCGTCATCAACAGCCCGGCGGCCGACGCCGAGCGGCCCGCGCTCTGCTCCAGCCACATGGTCCAGCCATAGATGAAGCAGTAGGTCGAGGCCATCGCCACCGCCTGCCGCAGGTACGTCCTGGTCAACGCGCCGTTGCGGGCCACCATCCGCACATCCAGGAACGGCGAATGCGCCCGCGACTCCCAACGGGTCAGCGCCAGTCCGGCCACCAGACCGAGCGCGAGCAGCCACCACCTCGACGCGGTGGGCCGCATCAGGAACAGCAGTACGCTCGTCAACGTCGCGGCGAACAGCAGCAGGCCCGGGGGATCCAGCTCCCGTGCCGCCGAGCCGGTACGCCGCCGGCGCTCGTCCGCCGGCAACCAATACACCGCGAACCCGGCCGCGATCGCCGCGAGCGGGATGTTGATCAGGAACATCGCCCGCCACCCGCCGACCGCGATCAGCAGACCGCCCAGCGGCGGCCCGATCGCCATCGTGGTCTGCCCCGCCACCGCGAGCGCGTTCAACACCCGCCCCGGCGCGGGCCGGGCGAGGCGTTCGGACTGCCGGCGCACCATCGTCATCGCCGCCGGATAGGCCGCCGACGTACCCAGTCCGAGCACCACACGCGCGACCACGAGCATGCCGATCGACGTACCCACGAAACCGATCAGCCCGCCGAGCGCGACCAGCGCCATGCCGGCGAGGTACACCCGCCTGGGCCCGAACAGATCCGCGAGCCGCCCGGCCGTCGGCTGCCCGATCGCGGTGGCCAGGTACAACGCCGACACCAGCCACGTCGTGGCCCCCGCGTCCACGCCGAACGCCCGGCCGATCGACACCAGCGCGATCGCGATGATCGACGAGTTGATCGGATTCAGGACCGATCCGATGGCGGCGGCCGCGGTGAATCGGGCTCCGAATCCGGCTTGTTCGGGGGCGGGGCCGGCGAATCGGCGGCGCGGGGGCGAGGGTATCGGGTGCGGAAGCGGGTCGGTCGGGGGCATGGCGGCGGGCACGTCCGTTCTGCGGGCGTCGGGTCGGGGGCCGGACCCGGGGCGGCGCTGTCAGCCTTGCGCGTGCGTGGGTCGCCATGAAGGCCGTGTCATTCGCGCCAATGGCGAGTGCGGTGCCGGGACTGATGGCGGCACGGTCGTCCCCGTGCCGGTGCCGCCCGCCGTGCCTGTCCCCGTGGGGGACACGCACCGAGACCCCGGCTTTGTGACAATCGAGAGGTGACGTCACCACATCCACTCGGAGAGTTCCTGCAGGCCCGCCGCGCCCGTCTCCAGCCCGGCGACGTCGGGCTGCCCGCCGGCACCGGACTCCGTCGTACCCAGGGGCTGCGCAGGGAGGAGCTGGCCGCGTTGGCGGGGCTGAGCATCCAGTACTACACGCGCCTGGAGCAGGGCCGCGAAAACAATCCCGGCGGCGCGGTCCTGGACGGGATCGCGAGCGCGCTGCGGTTGAACGAGGAGGAGCACGCGCACCTGTACGCCCTGGCCAACCACGCGGCGGAGCGGCTGCCGGCCGGCGGCGCGCCCGCCGATCGGGAGGTACGGCCGGGGATCCGCGCGCTCCTGGAGCGGGTCCGACCCTGGCCCGCGTACCTGCTCGGTCGGACCAGCGACATCCTGGCCGCCAACCCAGAGGTGTTCGCGCTGCTGCCCGGACTGGCCGACTGGGCGCCGGAGCGGCGCAACAGCATCCGATACCTGTTCCTGCACCCGACGGCACGGGAGTTGTTCGCCGACTGGGAGCGGGCCGCGCTCAGCACCACCGCGCAACTGCGCTCGCTGCTCGCCGCCGACCCCAGGGACCGGGAGTTGGCCGCTCTCGTGGACGAACTCACGGAGGGGAGCCCCGAGTTCGCGGTGCAGTGGCAGCGGTACGACGTGCGCCGGCGGCGTAGCGACCAGGAGACGTACCGGCATCCGCAACTCGGCGAGATCACGCTTGCGTTCGAGGTGCTGCGGATGGAGGGCGGCCAGCGGATCACCATCTACCAGCCGCAGGAGCCGGACGAGGAGGGCCGCCGGGTGTTGCGGGGCCTGTCCGAACTGGCCACGAGGGTCCGGCCGGAGGCCACGGCGTAGGGGGGCCGGCGGCCCGGGGAGGGTCTTGCGTGTGCGGCCTGCGGGGCTTGGCGCTCAGCTGCCCAGTTGCTCAACTGCTCAGTTGCTCAGCTGCTCAGGTCGTCAGCCGCTCGGGTTCTCAGCCGCTCAGCTACTTGGCTGTTCAGGCTTTCGGCTGGTCGGTATCCGGCCGTCGTGTCGGCTTCGTTTGGAGTGGCGGGCCCCGAGCGGGTGCCGAGTTCGGCCGTGTTGGCTTTCGCCGTGTTGGCTTCGGCGGTGGGCTCCGGCTCCGCTATTGGATTGGCCTCGGCAGGCCCCTCGACCTCCGCCACCACTTCGGCCGCAGCCGCAGCCGCAGCCGCAGCGGCCTCGGCTTCGGTAAGCGCGCGGCGCATGTCCTCGGCATGGCGGCGGGCCATCTCCCGGATCTCCGGAGTGAGGTATGGACGGTCGGCGACCGCCGCGGCCTCGGCCGACTCGGTCCAGGCACGCATGACGTCGAGGGGGCGCTGATGTCCGCACGACACCTCGGCCCCCGATTCGTCGTGCACGGTCGCCTCGTAGGCGCCATTGACCCAGACGCTGACGCCCTCCTCGTGAAAAACGACATCGAAGGGCACATCGTCGGGATCCGGTTCGGGACCGTCACCGGTAAGGAGCGTGAACTTCTCGTGTGGCCGCATCCAGTGGTCGGTGCCCCACGGCTCGACCCAGATCGCCAGCATCGCAGCGGTGTCATTGTTCAGTCTGATCGATGGCATGGCCCAGGGTATTCAGCCCACGCCCGGCCCGCTCCGGTTCGCCGGCCCAGCACGCAAGCGCCCCCCCACGGAGGCTCTACAAGCAGGCAACATGCACCCATCCCCACCATCACGCCGCGCGCCGAGCCGAGGCGGGACGGGGTACGCGCGAGGAGGACGGTGTGCCGCCTCGGTCGCAGAGCGGTCGGGTCGTCCGCCGAAAGGGTTTCCCGAGTGGGTCGGCCGTGGTCGGCCGTTTCCAGCGAGAGTTGTGCTCTTGGTTGCGGGTACTGGGCCGGGGTTTATTCGGATCATGGGGGTGGGCCGCCGTCAGCCTGCGGGGCTCAGAGGTGGTGGCCTGCGTTTTCCGGACGCCTGCGTCGTTCGTTCATGGCACGAGTCCGAATTCATCGTGCTTGCGCAGTGCTTCGAGCGGCGTGCTGTATCCCAGGCCCAAGTGGAGCCGTTGGCGTGTGTGCGCGCTGGGTTGCGACGGTCTTTACGAACACGGGCGCATCGTGGTGGACCCGGGTAGCGCGATCGCGGTCGGTCCTCAGGCTGCGGCCATTACCGAGTTGTTCGACATGTGACCGATCCTTCGTGAACTGCACCGTCACTTGGTGGAACGAGGAGCGTGAGCCCTTTTGTCGAGTGGCATCGTGGGCAAACGCTCCGGGCGGCGCCGGTCGAGCGAGTTCGATGGGAGCTCCCGGGCCGGCCATGCTCGTGCGCGTAAGGCTCCGACAACCGCGAGTCCCGGCTGTCGGCGCGACGAGCCGGGGGAACGGCAAAGCTGCGGAGAACACGCAGGTCGGCAGGAAAAAGTCGCGGCGCAGGCGCGGGTGTGGTTGGTAGCGGTGGGGAGAGTGAGGCGTTGGGCCGAGTTCGTCGGAGGGGCTTCTCGAGAAGACGGGTGTGCTCGCCGCGAGTTGCGGTTCGGTTGGGTGCGGGCAGCTGGCTGTCAGCGGGGTGAGGCGAAGGTGTTCACCCATTGGGCTGCGGCTGGGAGGACCTCGTCGAGGTTGGGGATTTCCGGGTACCAGGCTTTTTCCCATTCGAGGGAGATCCAGCCTTGCCAGGCTTGGTTTTGCAGGGTGGTGCCGATGGTGGTCAGTGGTACTGCTCCGGTGCCCAGGGGGACCGGGGTGGTGTCGATCGTCGAGGCTGCGTCCTTGATTTGGACGTAGTGCAGGAAGCCCGCCAGGGCTTCTGCGGTTTCGGGCGGTTGTTCGCCGTGGCGCCAGGGGTGCAGGGCGTCCCAGATTGCGCCGACCGCGCCGGCGAAGGGGCGGATCAGGGTTGCGACGGCTGTGCCCGAGGGGTGAGAGTCGTGGGTTTCGATGAGCATGGTGACGCCGCGGGCTCGGGCGTCGGGGAGGAGGGCGGCCAGTCTGCGTTGGGCGCGTTCGGTGTCGCCGTCGCCGGTGCCGCCGGGGAAGATGCGGACGGCCGATGCGCCCAGGTCGTAGGCCAGGTCGAGGAGGCGGTCGATGGCGGACAGGACGACCGGGTCGGGGGTGGGTGCGCAGATGCCCGCGTAGCCGGCCAGGCACGGTACGGCCAGGCCGGCGTCGGTGATTTGGGCGCGGATGGCCCGGCGCTCGGCCGGGGGCAGGTCCACGTGTACGAACTCGTCCTGGTGGACCCGGAGTTCGAGGCCGGTGCAGCCGTGTCGAAGCGCGCGGACGAGGTGTTCGTGCACCGGCCGGCCGGGGGCGCCGAGGGTGCTGAAGGCCCACCTCGGATGCTCGGGTGTGCTCACGTGTCCTCGAATCTTTCGCCCCGTGGGCGGCACGGTCGAATGGAAAGCGCTTTCCCGCTTCTGTTTCGGAGCGTAGGTCGCCGTCGCCCCCGGGTCAAGGCGACACCGGCGCGTCGAGGTGCCCCCTGTGCCCTGCCCCGGGAGCGGGATGTCAGCCGAGTGTGTAGTCCAGGACGTACGTGTGAGCGCCGTCCTCGGTTCGTGTGATGTCCAGGGAGCCGGTGATCCCGGCGAGTTCGTCCGTCCCGGTACCCGCGACCACCCGGATCGCCAGTTCCTCACCCGCGGTGCCCGGTGCGCAGTGCAGGAAGACGAAGGAGCCCTTGCGGCCCGTCAGTTCGCCGGTGAAGCGTTCCACCGCGACATAGGCGGCGGGGGTGCCTTCGACGTCCATGACCGACGACATGTGCACCGTGCTCTCGCCGGCCAGGTCGCCGGTGAACACCTTGGTGATGGTGACCCGGCCGAGTGCGGCGCCCGGGGCCTCGTCGATCGCCTCCGGTTGGAAGGAGGTGAGGTCGAACGTCCCGGTGGCGGTCGTGCCCATGCCCATTGCGCAGTCCTCGTTTCTGGGGGGATGAGGATGAGGATTCCGTATCCCGTTGATCGCACGCAGCTTTGCACACGGCGCCGACATCCGGGGAGGGCCCGGCGCCCGCGGGTCAGGCCCGCCGCCCCACCACCACCGTCATCACCGCGCACAGCGCCGCCGGCAGCAGCAGGGCCCAGGCCAGGTCGTGGGTGCCCGTCGCGCCGTCGACGCCGACGAACGCGCCCATCGCCGCGACCCCGACCGTGGCGCCGATCTGGCGGACCGCGTTGAGCAGGCCGCCGGCCGCGCCGGCCGTGCCCTCCGGTGCCGTGGCGATCACCGTGCCGACCAGGGCGGGCAGCGCGAAGGACACCCCGAAGCCGGTACACACCAGCCCGATCGCCAGCACCGGATACCCAAAGCCGGCAAGCACCGCGACGGCGAACACCACGCAGCCCGAGGTCAGCAGTCCCAGCCCGGCCAGCATCGGGGCCCGCGGCCCGGACCGCGCCACGATCCGGCCGGTGAGCAGCGGGTTCACCGCGAACGGCAGCGTCATCGGCAGGAACGCAACCCCGGTCCGCATCGGCGACATGTGCAGGTTTTGCCGGAACAGCAGCGGCAGGACGAACAGCAGTCCCGTCATCGCGAAGTTGACCGCCGCCCCGGCGAGCAGCGCCGACCTCGTGGCGCACGAACGCAACACCGCGGCCGGCAGCACCGGGTGCGGGCTGCGCCGTTCGGCCCGGACGAACAGCAGCGCGGCGAGCACCGCCGCCGCCCCCGAACCGGCCGCGTGCGTCCCGGACCCGGACCCGGCCGCGATCAGCGCGTCGGTGGCCAGGCCCAGTGCCACGCACACGACGAATTGGGATGCCCGGTCGATCGGCCGTTCGCCCCGGGGGCACCGCACCGCGCGGCCGGCGGTCAGCGCCAGGGTGAGGGCAGCGATCGGGACGTTGATCAGGAAGATGGAGCGCCAGCCGTACGCGTCCACGAGCAGGCCGCCGGCGAGCGGACCGACCGCGAGGGCCGCCCCGCTGAGCGCCGCCCACACCGACACCGCCCTGGCCCGCTCGGCGGGGATCGGGAACAGCCGGGTGATCATCGCCATCGACGCCGGTACGCAGGCGGCCGCAGCCACCCCGAGCAGCCCGCGCAGCGCCACCAGCGTCCACAGGTTCGGCGCCGCCGCGCTCAGCAGCGAACCGACGCCGAACCCGACGATGCCGACCCGGAACGCCCGGTGCGCGCCGAACCGATCGGCCACCGCCCCCGCGGTCAGGAGCAGTGCGCCGAAGACGACCGTGTACCCGGACACCGTCCACTGCAGCCCCGCCACCGAACCGCCCAGCGACCGGGCCAGGTCCGGCTCGGCCACGGACAGCACGGTCATGTCGAGCAACACCATGAAGTAGCCGAGCGAGATACCGATAAGGGCTCGGGTGCGCGACCTCGAGGTGATGGCGGGTGGGGTTGCGACGGGTGGGTCGAGGAGTGTCATCGAGAGTCTCCGAGAGTGGAGCGACGGTGGGGGAGCGACCCCAAGGAGGCCCCAGGAGGCCCAAGGAGGCCCAGGGAAGCCCAAAGAGGCCCAAAGAAGCCCAAGGGGGGCCCGGGAGCGACCCCGGAACAGGCCCGGGAACGACCCGGGAGAGCCCGAGGATCGCGCTGCACCACTGTCCGTCGACCGTGGCTCTCGACTCGACCGGCCCGACCGTATGCTCCGTTCGGAATATCCGAATGTTCGAAGGAGGTTGCCCGGCCCATGGAACTTCGCCAGCTCCGCACCTTCGAGGCGGTTGCCCGGTTCGGCACGGTCACCGCGGCCGCCAACGCGCTCGACATCGCGCCGTCGTCGGTTTCCGAGCAGATCCGGGTCCTGGAGAAGTCCGTGGGCGTACTCCTGTTCGACCGAGGTCCCCGGGGCATGACGCCGACCGCTGCCGGGGAGCGAATGCGGGAGTGGGCGCACCGGCTGCTCGACCAGGCCGAACAGGCCCGCCGCGAGGTGGCCGCCGCGGCGCCGCTGCTGCGGCTGGGGGCGTTGGAGAGCATCGCCGTGACCCACGTGCCCTCGGTGCTCGGCCGGCTCGCCGCCCGCCGGCCCGATCTGCGGGTCCAGGTGGTCTCGGACAGTGATCGAAGCGAACTCCTGGCCGCCGTCGTGGCCGGTCGGCTGGACGTGGCGCTGCTCCTGGACACCGGCACCTGGCTCGGCGAGCTGGGGTTCGAACCACCGCCGGCCGCACTGGCGTTCGTCGACCTGGAACCCGTCGGGCTGGCACTGGTCGCCGCCCCGGGGCATGCGCTGGGCGACCGGGACCGGATCACCGACGCCGACCTGCGCGAGGAGCGGCTGCTGGTCAATGGGGCGTCGGCCTGCTCGTTCCGGCTGGCCGGCGACCGGTTGCTCGGCGTCGAGGTGGAGCGGGTCCGGGCCGGCGGTGTCGCGGTCACCCGGGCCTGGGCCGAACAGGGGCTGGGCGTCGCGCTGTTGCCGCACTTCGCGGTCGCCGACCAACTCGCCGCCGGCACCCTGGTCAGGCTTCCGCTGGACACCCCCGACCTCACCCTGCGCCTGGTCTGGCGCCCGGACCGCGAGACGCTGCCCGGACTGCGCGAAGTGCTGTACGCGGCGGCGGCGCCCGGCGAGCACGCCGAGGCCGGCGCGCCGATCCGGGCGGGCTCGTCACAGGGCTGAGCCGCCCCCCAGCCGGCCATACAACCGACCCCACAACCAGCCAGACAGCCGCCCCCACGACCAGCCACACAGCCGCCCCCACAACCGGCCCAACCCCCGCCCCGCCGGCGCGCGTGTCGATCGTGCGCCGACTACGCTCGAAAACCGACCATCACGCTACGTGACGAAAGCGCACCGGCCGACGCCCGCTTACCGGCCCGGCCGGTCGACGGACGGGAGCAGGACGATGCCGGACACCACTGCGCCCCGCACGGCCGACGGGTGGTCGCCATGGACCCGGTGACCACCTCCCTGGCCGAGCTGCACGACCGGCTGAGTTCGCTCGCCGACGGCGAAGTCGCCGACTACATCCCACAGTTGGCCTCCGCCGACCCCCGTACCTTCGGCCTCGCGCTGGTCAGCATGTCCGGCAACCGCTACCACGCCGGCGACACCGACGACCTGTTCAGCATCCAGTCGGTGTCCAAGCCGTTCGTCTACGCACTCGCCGTGTCCGAACTCGGCCCGGCAGCGGTGGCCCGCCGGGTCGGCGCCGAGCCCAGCGGCGAGGCGTTCAACGCGATCAGCCTGGAGCAGGGCACCGGCCGACCGGCGAACCCGATGGTCAACGCGGGCGCGATCGTCACCACCTCGCTGGTTCCGGCGGCCGACGCGCGCGACCGCTTCGAACGCATCCGCGCGTGCCTGTCCGCCTTCGCGGGCCGATCCCTGGACGTCGACGAGGACGTCTACCGCTCCGAGGCGGCGACCGGGGACCGCAACCGGGCGCTGGCCTACCTGATGCGCGGCGCGGGTTCGTTGGCCGGCGATGTGGACGAGACCGTACGCACCTACTTCCGCCAGTGCTCGATCCGGGTCGGGGTGGCCGACCTGGCGGTGATGGCGGCCACGCTGGCCAACGGCGGCGTCAACCCCGTCACCGGCGACCGGGTGATCGCCGAACCGGTGGCGGTGCGGGCGTTGGCGGTGATGGCGACCTGCGGGATGTACGACAGCGCGGGCGAATGGCTGCTGCGGGTGGGACTGCCGGCCAAGAGCGGGGTGTCCGGCGGCCTGATCGCATGCAGCCCGGCGCGGTTCGGCATCGCGGTACACAGCCCGCCGCTGGATCGGGCCGGCAACCCCGTGCGGGGTGTGGTCGCGCTGACCGAGTTGTCCGAACGTTTCGCGCTGCACCTGATGCACCAGCCCGGTCGGCACATCGCCACCGTCACCGAGGTCACCACCGCGCTCGACCACCCGTCCTACCGGGCCCGGACACCCGCGCAGCGGGCGGTCCTGGACCGCGAAGGGCATCGTGTCGTCATCATCCGGGCGCAGGGGGCGTTGGAGTTCACCGAGACGGAGCACCTGCTCCACGCGCTGCGTCAGTCCGAGCCGAGCCCGCCGGGGTGGATCGTGCTCGACCTGGACCGGGTCACCCGGATCGCGCTCGGCTCGGCCACGATGCTCGGCGCCGTGCTGGCCGACCTGGTCGCGGCCGGCCACGAGATCGCCATCGCCGCCCGGGAACCGCTGCTCGACCCGATCGGCGACGGGCCGGCGCCGTGGACGGCGTTCGTCAGCCGGGATGAGGCCGTCGCGTGGGGCGAGGACCGGCTGCTGGCGACGACGACCGAGCCGACCGGATAGACACGACCCCGCGCATCCGGCCGCCCGCCCCCCGCCGCCCCGCACCGCTCCGGAAAAACTCCACCGGACCGGTCACACTCCTCCGCCCGCGCGGGTCACCTCCTCGACGGACCGACAACGGACCCGCACCCACGAAGGCGAAAGCCCCGACGCCGACTCGCACCCGGACCCCGAACCCGGACGCCGGCCGGCCCTCCCGAGGAGCGCAGCATGACCACAGGCATCAAGACGGTGATCTACCCCGTGCGGGATCTCGCCAAGGCCAAGGAGTTGTACAGCCGGATCCTCGGCGTCGATCCGGTGATGGACGAGTCGTACTACGTCGGCTATCACCTCGACGGCCAGGACATCGGCCTGGACCCGCACGGCCACGCCAAGTGGGAGCACGGCCCGATCTCCTACTGGCACGTCGCGGACATCGAGGCGACCTTCGCGTCGCTGGTGGAGGCCGGCGCGCAGCCCGTCCACGAGGTCAAGGACGTCGGCGGCGGCAAGCGCACCGCCGTGCTCAAGGACGCCGACGACAACCCGATCGGTCTCATCCAGGAGGCCTGAGCCCGGAGCGTCGTGGGCCCGGGAACTCGCGAGTCCGGGCCGGGTACGCCGAACCCCGGCCATGACTCCCGAGACCGGACTCCCGGGCCCGCGCGGGGCAGAGCGCCCGAGCCGATCTCCCCCGGCCGGAACCCGGCCCCACCATCGCGGGGATCCTCGCCCCGCGAACCGCCGACGGCGCGGCCGACACCCCCCGTGGGGGTGGGTCGGGGCGGGGGGTTTGGGGGGCCCGGGCGCTCCGCCCC
>NZ_JBSHGZ010000010.1:0-254249 GCF_053618075.1 Embleya sp. NPDC055664 | reverse complement strand
CGGCCGCTTCGCTTTCCTCGCTTTCGGCGTCCGGCGCGTTCCCGCGCTTTCCGCCTTTCAGACTCTAGCAGATCTTCCGACCCGCTTTTCGTCCGCTTCCGCTGCCTTCCGCTTTCGAAACTTTCATTTCTCTGCTTCCGGCCCGGCGAGCCTAGCAGACCCGTTTTCCCGCCTCCACCGACCCCGCTTGATCAATCCTGCGGTGCCGGCGGCCTGCGAGCCGCGCGTCCTGCTCCGGATCTCTCCGGTGCTCGATGCCTCAACCTTAGCAGGTTTCGGCGTTATTTCCGAACCACATTCACGGAATGTGATTCCCAGTAATAAATGGCAGCACAAATAAAACCCCCGGAATTTGGATGATCAAATTCCGCGTGTTTCAAAGGACTGTCTCGATCACTGGTTCTACTGGTTCACACCCATGGAGACACCACAAGCACGGCGCAGCCGAAGGCTGTCCGTGGCCGGATCGCTCGTTGGGGTATGAGTCGCGGTGGGATCGGCCATCGCGCCGGTGTGGAGGGCGCGCCTGTCCGGATCTCCCGAAGTTGCGACTCGTACGAGTTTAAACCACCCTCTTGGACGGGTCAAGCCGATCCCCTATACCCAGTGGAACGGGTCGGGAACCGGCTTGACGCGTCTTCCGCACGAACAGCTGGTGAACCATCAACTGCCGTGTGTCAGGCGGTGATCTCCGCCGCCGCGAGGTTGCGCTTGCCGCGGCGCAGCAGGGCCCAGCGACCGTGCAGCAGGTCGGCCGCGCCGATCACCGCGTCCTCGTCGGCCACCTTCACGTTGTTGAGGTAGGCGCCGCCCTCCTTGATGGTGCGCCGCGCACCGCCCTTGCTCGGGGCGAGGCCGGTGGCCACCAGGGCGTCCACCACGGTCGGGCCCTCCGGGAGTCGTGCGCCGGGGAGTTCCGCCACGGCCGAGCGCAGCGTGGGCTCGTCGAGCGCGGTCAGGTCGCCTTGCCCGAACAGCGCCTTGCTCGCCTCGACGACCGCGGCGCACTGTTCGACGCCGTGGACCAGCGTGGTCAATTCCTCGGCGAGGGCGCGCTGGCCGATGCGGGCGGCGGGGCGTTCCTCGCTGTCCCGCTCCAGGGCCTCGATCTCCTCGCGCGAGCGGAAGCTGAACGTACGCAGGTAGCGCGACACATCGCGGTCGTCCGCGCCGAGCCAGAACTGGTAGAAGGCGTACGGCGTGGTCAGCTCGGGGTCGAGCCAGACCGTGCCGCCCTCGGTCTTGCCGAACTTGGTGCCGTCGGCCTTCGTCAGCAGGTTGGTGGTCAGCGCGTGTGCCTGGCCGTGCGGTTCGTTGGCGGTGATCCGTCGGATCAGGTCCAGGCCGGCGGTGATGTTGCCCCACTGGTCGCTGCCGCCGATCTGCAGCGTGCAGCCGTGCCGTCGGTACAGCTCGACGAAGTCGTAGGACTGGAGCAGCACGTAGCTGAATTCGGTGTAGCTCATCCCCTCGCCGGCGAGCCGGGACTTCACCGTCTCGCGCGCGAGCATCTGGTTGACGCTGAAGTGCTTGCCGACGTCGCGCAGGTACTCGACGATGCTCAGCCGCGAGATCCAGTCGTGGTTGTTCGCCATCACCGCGGTGTTCGGCTCGCCGCCCTCGAAGTCGAGGAACGCGGAGAGCTGGCCGCGGATTCGGTCGGTCCAGCCCGCGACGGTGGAAACCTCGTTCATCGCGCGCTCGGCCGACGGCTTCGGGTCGCCGATCAGGCCGGTGGCGCCGCCGACCAAGGCAATCGGGCGGTGGCCGAAGAGCTGGAGCCGGCGCAGCGTGAGCACCTGGGTGAGGTGGCCGACGTGCAGGCTGGCCGCGGTCGGGTCGAACCCGCAATACGCCGTGACGGGACCGTCCGCGAACGCCTTCTTGAGCGCGTCCTCGTCGGTGGTCTGGGCCAGCAGGCCCCGCCACCGCAGCTCGTCGACGATGTCCGTCACAGTGCCTGGTCTCCTCGGTAGGTTCGACAGGTGAAGTGGTGCCGGTCGGTGGTACGACCGGTGGTGCAAGGGTGCCCGACGGTCGGCCCTCGACGCTAACCGCTTTGCACCGGGTCGCCGGCGGCGGGTGGCGCGGCCGGCTTCGTGGTGCGCTTGCGGGGCTGGTGGGCCCGGTAGGGGCTGACCGTCGGGTCGCCGGCGATGTGGAAGCGCCAGGGCTGGGTCGCTCCGCCGCCGCCGACGCCGGTGCGCGGGCCGGTGCGGATCGCCGTGCGCGGGGGCGGGGTGCCGTACAGGACGCGGACCGGGCCGACCGGGTCGCAGACGTCGACGCCGTCCTGGGCGCGGTCGAGAGCCAGCGCCGTGGCGAGGCGGGCGGGGCCACTGGCGAGGTCGGTGTCCTTGCGGGTGGTCGGGCGGCGGGCGCGGGCCAGCGCGAGGCCGGTGGTGATCTCGCCGGCGCGCAGCAGTACCCCGGAGGCGCGGTCGGGTGGGCCGCAGACCAGGTTCGCGCAGTAGTGCATGCCGTAGGTGAAGTACACGTACAGGTGTCCCGGCGGGCCGAACATCGTCGCGTTGCGGGCGGTTCGGCCGCGGAAGGCGTGGGAGCCGGGGTCGTTGGCGCCGTCGTACGCCTCGACCTCGGTCAGCCGCAGTTCGACCGGGCCCGCCTCGGTCTCGTGGACCACGGTGCGGCCGAGCAGGTCGGCGGCGACGGCGAGGACCGGGCGGTCGAAGAACGAGCGGGGCAGCGGAGCGGTGGGGCCCGCGGCGGCGGTGGGAGCACGCATGGGGAGCCAGCTTACGGCCGGTCGTGCGTGATGGAATGGCCCGGCGTAACGATTCCGCACGGCGGAGGCCGTGCGGGAAGGGGAGGAGACCTCGTGGTTTTCAAGAAGCTGATGGCGAGCATGGGCGCGGGCAGTGCCTCGGTGGAGACCGAGTTGCACGCGGTCGAGACCACGCCCGGCGGTGTGGTCGACGGTCGGATCCGGATCCAGGGCGGCAAGGTCGACCAGGAGATCGAGGGGCTGTTCGTCGGCTTCCAGGCCGTGGTCGAGGTGGAGACCCAGGACGGCGAGCAGCGGCGCAACGTGGAGTTCGGTCGGCAGCAGGTCGGCGGCGCGTTCACGCTGCGCGAGGGCGCCACGCACGACCTGGACTTCCGGCTGCCGGTGCCGTGGGAGGCGCCGCTGACCACGTTCCGGGGCGTGCCCCTGCGCGGTACCACGGTCGGGGTGCGCACCGAGCTGGCCATCGACCGCGCGATCGACAAGGGCGACCTGGACCCGGTCGCGGTCGGCGCGTTTCCGGCGCAGGCGTTGATCCTGGACGCGTTCGGGAACCTGGGCTTCCACTTCCGGGCCGCGGACCTCGAACTGGGGCACATCCGGGGCACGGACCAGCGGCTGCCGTTCTATCAGGAGATCGAGTTCACCCCGCCGCAGGCGTACGCGCGCGGGATCAACGAGGTGGAACTGACCTTCGTGTCCGGTGAGCACCGGACCGAGGTGATCCTGGAGATCGACAAGAAGGGCGGCGCGTTCTCCGGTGGGAGCGACGCGATCCGGCGCTTCACCGTCGAGCACACGAGCGCACACCAGACCGATTGGAACGCCTACCTGCACGGCTGGTTCCAGGAACTGGGGCAGCAGCGGGGCTGGTTCTAGCCGTCGCGGGGCCGGTCCGGGTCAGGCGTCCAGGAGGGCGTGTACCCGGGCCGCCCAGTCCGCCTCGAACTCCGCTCGGGCCAGGCCGGTGGCCCGGTCGAGCGCGGCGTCCACGGCCGCGGGGGCCGGGTCGGCGTAGACGGCGGTGACGAAGCCGTACACGGCCTGGGTGCCGCCGATTTCCTCGATCCGGCGGATGGCCAGGTGCGCCAGCTCGTACGCGGCGGCGTTGCCGACGGTGTCGGCCTGGTACAGCTCGTTGTCCGTGGGCAGCTTGCCGGTGAAGCGGTTGCCGGCGATGTAGGTCCTGGCCTCGTACAGCTCGTCGGTGCCGAGCAGGGTGTGTCCGCGCAGGGACAGCCAGTCGGCGAAACCCTCGACGACCCAGACGGGTTGGTCCTGGTTCGGTACCTCGTTGCGCAGCGGGGTGACCAGGGCATGTGCCATCTCGTGCCGCAGCAGTTCGCCGAGTCGGCGCGGGTTGGTGGAGGTGAACCAGCCCGAGGTGGTGTCCAGGACTATCCGCGAGCCGCCGAAGTGGCCCTTGCCGTCCGGGCCGATGGTGCGCAGGGCGTAGGTGAGGCCGGATTCCTCGCCGTGGTCGCCGGTTCGGCCGCCGTAGAGCCGATAGAACGTGTCGCGGTCGGCGACGGGGACGATCACGAATCCGGGGGCGGTGCCGGGCGGCCCGCCGTCGGACCATGTGTCGATGTCGGCGCGCGCCGCCGCCTCGGCGGCGTCGGCCAGGCGGTCGGCGCCCCGGGCGGTGGCCGGGTCGGCGAGCACGACCACGTGTTCGCGGCGGACCACGGTCAGGTCGGCGTGGTCCCAGGGGGCGGGGTAGTCGCGGGCGTAGGCGTAGCCGGCCCCCTCGTAGGGGGTGCCGTCCACTCCCGTGATCCGCAGCGGCGCGCCGGGGGCGTCTCGGACGACGGTCCAGCGGTAACCCTCGCCGACGGTGGCGGTGTCGGCGCGGGAGATGCGGTGGTCGAAGGAGACGTCCACGTACGCGGTGATCCGGTCGTCGGTCGCGGGCATGGTCTGCACGGTCTCGACGCGGTACGCGAGCCGGTCGAAGGACACCCGGGCCAGGTTGCGGAACAGCCGCTGTTGGCCGCCGACCAGGTCGGGGACATCCGAGTCGAGGTCGACGGTGAACGCGGCTTCGTCCCGGGCCAGGATCGCCGCGGTGCGCCGGTCGGCGATGGCCTGGATGTCCGCCGTGGCGATGGTCGGCCCGTGTGCGGGGGCCATCGGCGTGGCGGTGCCGGGACGCGGGGCGCCGAGCGCGCCGTCGGCGTCGTGGGGCTTGGCGCTGCCCGGTCCGCTGAGGGTGACGCCGAAGGCGATCAGCGCGGCGAGGGCCAGCGCGAGCGCGAGCAGGGGGGCGGCGAGGCGACGGGCGACGGAGCGGGGACGGGCGGGGGCCGGATGCGTGGGGTGGAGCAGCGCGGAGGTCGGGGGTTCGATGGCGGCGGTTACGGCGGAGGCCGACACGCGAGCGTCGGACGCGACGTCGGGAGGATCGGCGGGCGAGGGGATCTCGACCGCCGACCCCGTGCTCGATATTCGGCTGCCGGGTATCGCGGCGAAGTCGGCGCTCGCGTCGTCCTCCGCGGTGACACCGTCCGTGGGCGCGCGGTCCTGTGCGGGATCGTCCGTGCTCGGATGATCCGCGGCCACGCCTTCCGCCGTCCTGTCCCCCGGCTCCGCGGGAATGGCCGGCTCGGCGCCCGCGACCGGCGCGGCCCCCCTGCCCGGCCCTGCCCCGACGGGCGGGTCGGTGGGTGTGGCGGATGAGGCGTCGTCGGTGGCGTTGCCGCTTTCGTGCGTCGGCTCGGTCACGCCGGATGCCCTCCCCCCTCTTGGCCCCCTGTTGGCGCGAGGATACCTACGCGATCTTCGCCGGTTTCGCGGACGGTGAGAATAGGCTCGTCCGAACGAGGCGTTCGGCAGCCGGCCGGGCGCCGGTGCCCACGATTTCGGAGTCTCGCGTGTCCGAGTCCACCAAGCCCCCGCTGCCGTACGAGTACCTGCCCGCGAAGCCCACCTTCACGCTCACGAGTGCGGATCTGACGGACGGCGGGGTCCTGCCGACCGCACAGGTCAGCGGCGTCATGGGCGCGGGCGGCGAAGACCTCTCGCCGCAGTTGTCCTGGTCCGGCTTCCCGACCGGCACCAAGAGCTTCGCGGTGACCTGCTTCGATCCGGACGCGCCCACCCACAGCGGCTTCTGGCACTGGGTCGTGGTCGACGTCCCGGCGACGGTGACCGAACTGGCGAGCGGCGCGGGCGCGAGTGACGGCAAGTCGCTGCCGGCCGGCGCGTTCCACGTGCGCAACGACACCGGCGGTCCGGGCTACGTGGGCGCGGCGCCGCCGGAGGGCCACTACCCGCACCGGTACGTCTTCACGGTGCACGCGCTGGACGTGGCCGAGCTGGGCGTGGACGAGACGGCGACGCCGGCGTTCGTGGGGTTCAACCTGTTCGCGCACACCCTCGCGCGCGCCGTGCTGGTGTCCACGTACGCCCGTTGAGCTGCGTCCGACCGCGGGAAAGCGGAATCTCGTCCGGTAATTGCGTTGTCCCGATGATCGCCCGAACGGCACAGTGGTCGAGTTGTCCGTACTGACGGTTCGTCGAGTCGAAGGGTGCGCATGAGCGTCGCAGCACCGCCCCAAAGCTGAGCGCGCGATCGCGCCCGGTCGGTTCGGTGCGCGTTCGAATGTGCTCGCTCGTCCCCTCGTCGACCAGGTGAGGGGAGGTCGCATGCGGGAGACGTTGGTGCTGAACGCGACGTATCAGCCGCTGGCGACGGTGTCGTTCAAGCGCGCGCTCGTGTTGGTGTTGCAGGAGAAGGCGGTCGTCGAGCATGTCGATCCCGGCCGGGTGGTACGGGCCGCGACCGTGGAGATCCCGCTGCCCCGGGTGATCAGGTTGCTCAAGTTCGTCCGGGTGCCGTTCCGACAACAGGCCGCGTGGTCGCGCCGGGGTGTGCTGCTTCGGGACAACCGGCGCTGCGCGTACTGCGGTGGGCGCGCGACCACGGTGGATCACGTGCTGCCGCGTTCTCGCGGTGGGGCCGACTCGTGGCTGAATACCGTCGCCGCGTGCGGGAGCGACAACCAGCGCAAGGCGGCGCGGACGCCGGCGGAGGCCGGGATGCGGCTGTTGTTCCAGCCGTACGAGCCGTCGGCGACCCGGGCCCTGGTGCTCGCGTTCGGCGTGGCGAGCGTCGAGGGCGCGCAGTGGCTGGCCGAGCCGGTGCGGCCGCCGGCACTGGCGATGGGGGCCTGATCGGGCGCGCGGGTCGGGACGAGTGTGCGGAAGCCGTCGGGGGTCGACCCCCGGCGGCTTCCGGCGTTCGGGCCCGGCCCGCGCCGCGGCCGCGTCAGACCGTTTTGCGGACCCAGGCCGCCCAGTCGGCGCGCAGGCGGTCCGGGGACAGGCCGAAGCTCGCGTTCAGTGTCTCGTCGATGTCGGGGTTGCGGCCGGTCAGGGCGTCGGTGAAGAAGGCGCAGACGCGCTCCGCGCCGTAGGTCCGGGCCAGGTATCGCACCATCAGGTGGGCGAGGTTGTAGGCGTTCTCGACCCGGTCCTCGTCGGCGGTGTCGAAGTCCTCGTCGGCGGGCAGCGCGCCGGTGAATCGGCCCCGGTCGATCATCGTGCGGATGTTCGTGGTGATCTCGCGCGCGAGCGGCCGGTCGGCCTCGGCCTGCCAGTCGGCGAAGCCCTCGGCCAGCCAGGTGGGCATGGTGGTGGCGACGCCCGGCCGGGCCAGCGGGGCGATCAGGGCGTGGGTCATCTCGTGCCGCAGCAGGATCGGCGCGAACGTCGCGTCGCCGGCGAGTTGTTCGTCGTCCACGACCATGCGGACCCCGGCGACGAATCGGTCGGTGCCGGGCATGGACAGCGCGTATCCCGCCGCCCAGTCGCGGATCTCACTGCTGCTGTACAGCTTGCCGAAGGAGGTTCGGGACGAGGTGAGCACGAGGGCGAAGCCGGGCGAGGTGCCGGCGCCGCCCTTCCAGGCGCCGAGCGTGTACACGGCGGCCTGCTCGGCCAGGTCGGCATTCCGGCGCAGCGCGCTCGCGTTCTGCTTCGGGCCCATCACCACCACGTGTGGGCGGCGTTCGACCTGGAGGTCCCACAGGTCCCAGGCGGCGGGGTAGCCGGCGAATCCGCCGTGGACGTCCGCGTCGGCGGCGCCGTCCAGGCCGATCAGCGTGCAGCGGTCGGTGGGGTCGGCGCAGCGGGCCTTCCAGGTGTAGGTCTCCGGGACGCGGGCCACATCGACGCCGGTGATCGTGTGCTCGAAGGCCACGTTCATGCTGATCGTCACCGGCCAGGCGGCGGGGGTGCCGGCCCGGCTCGGGGCGGAGCCGTCGGCGGTGACCACCTTCTTGTCGCCGCCGCGGGCGACCCAGCGGGCGGCGTCGAACGGGATCTTGCGCAGGTTGCCGAAGAGCCGCCGCTGGCCGTCGAGGAGGGCCCGGTCCTGCTGGTCGACGGAGGCGAGGAAGGCCGCTTCGTCGCCCTGTTCGAAGGCGGCCGTGCGCGTGTCGGCGAGCGCCTGGAGGCGGAAGAACACGCGGGTGTCGATCCGGTCCGAGGGCCAGGTGCCCTCCTCCGTCGGGGCGCCGGGGCCGGGGCCGCGCGCGGAGTCGGTCCCGGCGGCGCGCGCCGGCGGCGGGGCGTGGGTCGGGTCTTCGGCGTCGAGCAGGCGGTCGGCGCTGTCCAGGCCCGCGGGCCGGCCGGCGACCGCTGTCGTGCCGATCAGGAAGGCCAGCGAGACCAGCGCGCCGAGCAGGGCGACGCAGATCGCCCACGGTCGGGAGCGGCGGGGTTCGACAGCGTTCGGCCACGGGCCGTGCGGGTCGTGGGGACCGTACGGGTCGTGGGCGTCTTGGGGCTCCCGGAAGTCCTGGGGGCGCACGTCAGTTGCCCACCTTGGCCTTGACGTACTTGGCCCAGTTGCTCTCGAAGGTGTCCCGGTCCAGGCCGGTGGCCTCCTTGAGGGCGGCGTCGATCGCGGCCGGGGACGGGTCCTTGTACACCGCGACGACGAACTGGTCGGCCTTGGCGACGCCGTACTTCTCCGCCATGTAGCGGATCGTCAGCATGCTGTAGTGGTAGCTGACCGTCGAGGTCTTGGCGTCGGGCGAGTTGACATCGGCGTCGGTGGGCAGCTTGCCGGTGAACTTGCCCGCGCGGACCTGCTCGCGCGCGGTCGGCTGGAACCATTCGGACAGCGAGAGGTCGGTCCAGGCGAGGTATTCGGCGAAGCCCTCCGAGACCCACAGCGGCGGCCCCTCGCCGCCGCGCTCGAACTCGGCGACCATCGCGTGGCCGAGTTCGTGCCGGATCAGGTGCGTCTGCTGCTCGCCGTCGTTCTTGGCGAACATCTCGTCCGAGCCGTCGAGGGTGATTCGGCTGCCGGCCATCGGTTGGTCGCGGCCCATCGTGGGGCGCGCCGGCGGCATGGTGCGGCACACGCCGGTGACGTTGGGCAGGTCGTTGCCGGACAGTGCGCGGATGAAGGTCTCGTGGTCGGGCGTGACGTAGATGACGTACCGCTGCGGCGTGATCGCCGGGCCCTTCCACACCGCCAGGTTCTTCTTCAGCGCGCTCTCGGCCCGGTCGGCCCAGGCGGCGGCCTTGGTCTTGTTCTTGGCCGGGACGGCGAGCAGGACGTGCGGGCGTTCGAGCACCGCGAGTTCGTCCTCGTCCCAGGGGGCGGGGAAGGCGTTGCCGCCGCCGCGGGTCGAGCCGCCGACGATCTTGGTGATCAGCAGCGGGGCCCCGACGGACGCGCGCGTGACGGTCCAAGTGTAGCGCTCGGCGATCGGCTCGCTGTCGACGCCGGTGATCTGGTGGGCGAAGACGACGTTCACGTCACGGGTGAGCGGGCCGGCGTCGTTCGCGGGCTCGACGGTCGCGGTGGACGGCCGGAACTCGACGCTGGTGAACGGGAACAGCCGCAGGTTCGCGAACAACCGGCGCTGGGCGGTGGCCAGTTCGGGGGCGGCCGGGTCGATTCCGGCGACGAAGCCGTCCACGTTCCCCGACTTCAGGGCCTGGGTACGGCTGTCGGCCAGGCCGGCCAGGTCCGCGGCGGCGATCCGGGTGACCTGGGGCTTGTCCCCGGCCTTGGCCGAACCGCCGGCGGTCTCGTCCTCGGCCGACGACGCGGCGGTCGGGGTGGTGGTGGGGTCGAACACGCCGCCGACGGCGAGCGAACCGAGCAGGGCGAGGATCGCGAGCACTCCCCCGGCGGCGGCCAGGAGATGCCGGCGAGCGTTGCGCCGCTGCTGGTCGGGGGCGGGAACGAAGGGGAGGGGCCCGTACGGCCCGACGGGCACCGGGAAGGGGGGCGCCTCGGGGGTGGGCGGTATCGCTCCCGAGTCGTTGCCGGCGACGGCGTCGGGATCGAGGGGCGGGGGGCCGGCGGCTATCGCAACGCCGTCGACGGGCGCCGAGTGCGAACCCTCCGCGTCATCGGGCACCGGCACCGCGTCTTCGCCCGGCGGGGCGACTATCTCCTCGACGGTCGCGGGCGCGCGTGCGGGCGCGGGTCCGTCGGCGGGTATGGGCGCAAGCGCGTCGGCGGGCGCGGGTATCGGTGTGCGGGGAGATTTGGGTGGGTTTTCCTCCGTCGGGCCGTCCGTGTTTTCTCGTGCGTCGTCGTTCGTGCCCATGTCCCACCCCGCGCACGGCTGTTCGTGGTCTGCTGTCGTGGTGCCGCTCGGCGGGCGTGTCACGCCGTCGGCGATGTTGGGCATGTCGGACATGCCAGTCCTCCCCTGGACCGCCGGTCCGGTGATTCCGCCCCCGGCCCCGGATCGGCGATCCGATCATGTGTTCGCCGAGGTTATCCACGTCCCCGGACAGCCTCGGCAGTGGGGCCCGGGTACGGTCACGCGCGGTAGCCGCCGCGGCTCAACCGCCGATCGCGGCCCGTACGTAGTCTGCCCATCCGGCCTCGAACGCATCGCGCCCCAGCCCGCTCGCCGCCTTGATCGCGGTGTCGAGCGAAGCGGGGTTCGCGTACATCGCGACCACGAACTCGTCCGCCTTGGCCGCGCCGTACTTCTCGGCGAGGTAACGGATCGTCAGCATGCTGACGTGGAAGCTCGCTCCGGCGGCCTGATCACCCCGACGTTCGGCAACAGGTCGGTGTCGACGGGGAGTTTGCCGCTGAACCGCCCGGCCCGCAGCTCGGCCCGGGCCGCGTCCCGGTAGCTGTTGTCGCCGGCGAGACAGTAGGCGAAGCCCTCGGAGACCCAGCGGGAACGGCCGCCGCCGATCAACGACGATCGCGCGGGCAAACTTCCGCCGCCGGGCCGGGCGAGCGTGACGAGTTCGCAGGAGCCCACCTTGTCGCCGAGCACGCTGCGCACCGTCTCCCGCTTCGTCGGCACGAAAACCGCGAAGCGCCGAGGGGTGATCGTTCCACCCGCCCCCGCTGCGTCGAGGCCGATACGCTTCGTGCCGGCGACATGTCAGGAGCCGGTGGCCGCCTCCACCGTGCCGGGATCGGCGTCGGCCGACGAGGTCGACGCGGCCGGGTCGAGGAGCAGCCACGAATCGGCGACCCGGTAGCCGGGGACGTCGTAGGACGCCATCGGGTCGGCGGCCAGACCCTCGACTCGCGTCACCGAGCCGTCGGGGTGGGCCAGTTCCTCGGTGTAGCGGAAGTGCAGGTGGCCGTGCGCGGCGACGGCGGGCCGGTAGGCGTCCACCAGGCGCTGGATCCGGGCCTGGTTCGGCAGGCAGCGCGGTTCCCCCTTGCGGTTGAACTCGGGTGCGGCCCGCAGCGGTTTGTCGTGGGTGAGCAGGACGTCCACCGGCGAGGGGTCGGTCAGGATCGTGTCCACGTCGGCGTCCGTACCCTCCTCCTCCGGGAACCACAGGCTGCCGGCGTAGGTCGGCACCGCGACGGGCGGGCGACCCGCGCCGACCCGGAAACCCTCCTTGCGCAACGCCTTCTCGTATCGCCGTTGCTCCTCGGCCAACCGCCGCTCCCGATCCAGCGACAACGCGCCGCCGAAGGCGAGGAAGTTCGTCCCGCGCCAGGACCACCGGTGCCCGCGCGGCGCGTAGCGCACCCGGGGGCGCACGATCACGAAACCCTGCTCGTCCCGGTCGTCGCCGTAGGACTCCATCAGCAGCGAGGACTTGTCGTGGTTTCCGTCCAGGAAGTACACGTCGACACCCCGCGAGCGGGCCGAACGATTGACCGCGTCCAGATACCGGACGCCGGACGGCTCGTGCTCCCAGTAGCCGAAGTCGCCGAGCTGGAACACCGCGTCCACGTCGAGTTCGGCGGCGACATCGAGCACACGACGCACGTGCCCGGTGTTCCCGTGCGTATCCCCGGCCAACAAAACCCGCATCACGACCCCCCGACCTCTCCACCCCGTTGGCGCGACCCCCAAGCCCATCATCGACGATCGATCGAGGTCCCGTCCGGGGTATTTCCCCACGGCCGGCGGGTGCCCGGCGCTCAGGCGCCCGGGGGGACGAACGGCAGCGCCGGGGTGGGGCCTCGGGTGATCAGGTGGTCGACCGCGGCGTTGTCGAGGTGGTCGGCGATCAGGTCGCCCAGGGCGTCGAGGCGGGATTGGCGGGCGGCTTCGAAGGAGGTGTTCGGGGAAACGGTGAAGCGGCGGCCGGAGGACGCGGCGGTTCGGGACAGGAACGTGCGGCGGAAGTCGTCGTTCTCCAGGGCGCCGTGCCACAACGTGCCGGTGATCGCGCCGACTCGGCAGCCGTCCAGGGCGCCGCCGTCGGCGTCGGTGAACAGCGGCTCGCCCGCCTCGACGTCGACCACGCCGTGGTGGATCTCGTACGCGGTCACCGGCGACCCGTCGGCGTAACCACGTGGCCGGGCCAGGGTCTTGTCGGCGGCGAAGCGTACCCGGACCGGCAGCAGACCCAGGCCCGGCACCGTCCCCGCGCGACTCTCCACGTCGTCGTCGATCTCGCGCCCGAGCATCTGGTAGCCGCCGCAGATGCCCAGGATCGGCCGTCCCTCGGCCGCCCGCCGGGCCAGCGCGGTGTCCAGGCCGCGTTCGCGCAGCCAGCCGAGGTCGGCGACGGTCGCCCGGGTGCCGGGCAACACCACCAGGTCGGCGTCGGCGATCTCGCCGGGCGTACTCACGAAGCGCACCACCACGCCGGGCTCGACGGACAGCGCGTCGATGTCGGTGAAGTTGCTGATCCGGGGCAGTCGCACCACCGCGACGCGCAGGACGTCCGCGCCGAGCGGCGGTTCGGCCGTACCCCGGTCGGCGTCCAGGGCGAGCGAGTCCTCGACGTCCAGCCACAGGCCGCCGAGGAAGGGGAGCACGCCCATGACCGGGCGTCCGGTGAGTTCGCGCATCCGGGTCAGCGCCGGATCCAGCAGGCGCGCGTCGCCGCGAAACTTGTTGATCACGAACCCGCAGACCAGTTCCTGGTCTTCGCGGGAGAGCAGCGCGAGGGTGCCGAAGAAGGACGCGAAGATCCCGCCGCGATCGATGTCGCCGACCACGAGCACGGGCAACCGGGCGGCCCGGGCCAGCCCCATGTTGGTGATGTCGCGATCGCGCAGGTTGATCTCGGTCGGACTGCCCGCGCCCTCGCACACCACGACGTCGTGGCGTGCCCGCAGGTCGGCCAGCGAGTCCAGTACCGCCTCGAACAGACGCGGCTTCAGATCACGGTAGTTCAGCGCCCCGACCTCGGCGATCGGCTTGCCGAGGAGCACCACCTGACTGCTCATCAGGCCACCGGGCTTGAGCAGAACCGGATTCATCACCGCCTCCGGCTCGATCCGTGCCGCCGCCGCCTGCATCGCCTGGGCGCGGCCGATCTCCGCCCCGTCGGCGGTGACCATCGAGTTGAGCGACATGTTCTGCGCCTTGAACGGCGCGACCTTGACCCCCTCGCGGGCCAGCCGCCGGCACAGCCCGGCCACCACGACGCTCTTCCCGGCATCGGAGGTGGTCCCGGCCACCAAAAGCGCACCGTTCACCGCTCCTCCTCCCGAACGCGGCGTCCACGACGCCCGGTTGGTATCCGCTCACGTACCCGCGCGCTCATCGGACCGCCTCGCCGGTGCGGCGCGCCGCGCGGGTGGCGACGGCGGCGCGGGCGGCCACCGCGCCCACGGCAAGCGCGGCGGCGGCCAGGCCGACCGTCGCCGAGAGGCGGTTGGCGCGCGCTATGTCGGTGGGGGCGGGGGGCGGGCCGTCGCCGAGCCGGGGCCGGTCCTCGGTACGGCCGGCATAGACGTTCCGGCCGCCGAGCGTGACATCCAGCGCACCGGCGGCGGACGCCTCGCAGCGGCCCGCGTTGGGGCTGGGATGGCTGCCGCCGTCCCGCCGCAACACCGCCCACGCCCGGCCCCGATCGCCGCCGACCACGGGGGCCGCCGCGACGGTGAGCAGCCCGGTGAGTCGCGCGGCCGGCCAATTGGCGGCGTCGTCCAGCCGGGCGGAGGCCCAGCCGAAGTTCTCGTGGCGCGGGGTGCGGTGGCCGACCATCGCGTCCAGGGTGTTGATCGCGCGATAGCCGAGCAGCCCGGGGATGCCCGCGACCGCGCCCCAGAACAGCGGCGCCACCACCGCGTCGGAGGTGTTCTCCGCCACCGACTCGACCACGGCCCGAGCGATGCCCTTGTCGTCCAGCCGGCTCGGGTCGCGCCCCACCAGGCGCGGCAGCGCGTCCCTGGCGGCGGCCAGGTCCCCGGCCACCAGCGGCGCGGCGATCGCCCGGGCCTCGCGGCGCAGCGTGGTGCCACCGAGCACGGCCCAGGTGCAGCCGGCGGTGGCCAGGACGGTGGCCGCGGGGCGGCCCGCGACGGCCCGACGCACTCCCACCGCGAGTGCGGTGGTGGCCCCGACGCACAGGGCGCTGTACGCGACGCCGCGCGCCCGACTGTCGCCGTGCATGGCCCGCTCCGCGCGCCCGGCGAGGGCCCCGAAGCCGGCCACGGGATGGCCGCGCCGCGGATCACCGAACGCGGAGTCGAGGACAACGCCCAGGGCCAGGCCGAGGGCGGTGTGGGTCGGATGTGCGGTCGCGGGCATCCGCGCATCGTTTCACGGCCCTTCGCCCACGCACGCGGTGGCCCGGGGGCCGGCGGGCGGGGCCGTACCCTCACGCGTCGAAGCGGCCGCGTGCGCTCTCGATGTGGCTCAGGTTCCGGTGCGTCCAGGCGCACATCGCGTCGACCGTGGCACGCAGGCCGCGGCCCGGCTCGGTGAGCGTGTACTCGACGCGCGGCGGCACGGTCGGATACACCTTCCGGTCGAGCAGCCCGTTGCGTTCCAGCATGCGCAGGTTCTGGGTGAGCATCTTGTGGCTGATGCCCTCGACCTCCGTACGCAGCTCACTGAAGCGCAGTGTGCGCTCGCCCAGGGCCTCGATGATCAGCAGGGCCCACTTGTTGGCGACGTCGGAGAAGATCTCCCGCGCCAGGGAGTCCGCGCGCCGCAGGTCCGCGTCCTCGGGCAGGTCCGCGAGTTGCCGCTTGGTCCCCATCCGGTTCCCCAGTCGCCGAAGAGTGCGTTCTTCCAGGTCGGCGTTCACTCTCCGACAGTTTCCGAGTAACCACAAGAGAGCACGCCGAAGGAACCCACACGCGGCCCCGCTCCGCCGACCCCTACAGCAGCAGCCGGATCACCGCGATCGAGCCGACCGCCACGATCACCGCTCGAAGGGCCGTCGGCGGGAGCTTGCGGCCGACCTTCGCGCCGATCTGGCCGCCGATCACCGACCCCAGGGCGATCAGCAGCACCACCCACCACGCGACATCGGCGACGATCATGAACAGGATGGCCGCGACGCCGTTGACGACGGCGGCGAGTACGTTCTTGACCGCGTTCATCCGCTGGAGGTTCTCGGCGATGAACACGCCGAACAGGGCGAGCAGCAGCACCCCCTGGGCGGCGCCGAAATAGCCGCCGTAGATGCCGGTGCCGAAGACGGCCACCCACAGCAGCGCGCCGCCGTGCCGCGGCCCCTCCTCGGATGTGCCGTTTCCGGCACGGCGGGCGGCCAGGCTCCGCGCCAGGCGCGGTTGCAGGATCACGAGCACCAGGGCGATCACGATCAGGACCGGGACGATCGCCTTGAACGCCCCCGCCGGCAGCGTGAGCAGCAGTATCGCGCCGGTGATGCCGCCCAGCAGGGAGGCCAGGCCCAGGCGCAGCAGGCGCGGGCGTTGGCCGGCGAGTTCGCGGCGGTAGCCGATGGCGCCGCTGATCGAGCCGGGGACCAGGCCGATGGTGTTCGACACGTTCGCGGTCACCGGCGAGTAGCCGAAGCCGAGCAGCACGGGGAAGGTGATCAGGGTGCCGGATCCGACCACGGCGTTGATCCCGCCGGCCGCGATGCCCGCGGCGAAGATCGCCAGTGCTTCCCACCAGCTCATGCCCATCGTGCCCACCCGCTTCGCCGCGATGACCGTGGCGCCGGGAGGACTGTGCCGGTCCCCCGTGGCCGTGACGCGACGATCATCGCAGCAGGCGGTGCGGCCTCAGCGCGGTGGGCGGTGGCCACGCTCGATGTGCGGCGGCTCCACGTCGCCGGCGGGCGCGCCGCCACGACGCGGCGGGTCGATCGGCGGGGCCGGGATGGTCGGCGGCTCGGCGGGTGGGCGCGACGACGCTCCGTTCCCGGCCGGCTGCTTGCGCACCGACCCGGGCGGGCCGACGACCGGGCCGCCCGCGGCCGGCGGGGCGGCGGGGGGTGCGGCCGAGCCGGGCCAGGCCGGCTCCTCCTCCAGCGCCAACTGCGGCACGCGGTGCGCCGGGCCGGATCCGTTCGGCGACAGGTTGCCGACCGCGTCGCCGATGCCCTCCAGCGCGCGGGTGACCTCGCTGGGCAGGATCCACAACTTGTTCGAGCTGCCCTCGGCGATCTTGGGCAACATCTGGAGGTATTGGTAGGCCAGCAGCTTGTTGTCGACCTCGCCCGCGTGGATCGCCTCGAAGACGGTCTCGATCGCGCGCGCCTCACCCTCGGCCCGGATCACCGCGGCCTGCCGCTCACCCTCGGCGCGCAGCACGGCGGCTTCCTTGTCACCCTCGGCGGTGAGCACCTGCGAGCGCTGGTGTCCCTCGGCGGTCAGGATCGCCGCGCGCTTGTCCCGCTCGGCGCGCATCTGCTTCTCCATCGAGTCCTGGATGGAGGGCGGCGGCTCGATCGCCTTGAGCTCGACCCGGTTGACCCGGATGCCCCAGCGTCCGGTCGCCTCGTCGAGCACGCCGCGCAGGCCCGCGTTGATCTCCTCGCGCGAGGTGAGCGTCTGTTCGAGGTCCATGCCACCGATGATGTTGCGCAGCGTGGTGATGGTCAGCTGCTCGATCGCCTGGATGTAGTTGGCGATCTCGTAGGTGGCCGCGCGCGGGTCGGTGACCTGGAAGTAGATGACGGTGTCGATCTGGACGACGAGGTTGTCCTCGGTGATCACCGGTTGCGGCGGGAATGGGACGACCTGTTCGCGCAGGTCGATCATCTGCCGGATCCGGTCGATGAACGGCACGAGGATGTTGAGTCCGGCGTGCAGAGTGCGGGTGTAGCGCCCGAAACGCTCCACGATGGCGGCGCTCGCCTGGGGGATCACCTTGACCGTCTTGACCAGGGCGACGACCACCAGCAGTACGAGTACGACCAGAACGATGACGGCGGTGGCCTTCACGATCTCTCCCGAGGTCCTGCGTGCCTGCGGCTGCCTGCGAATTTCGAGGCTGGTTCGAGCCTAGGGGTTCGCGGGCCGGCGTGGGACGTCAACACGATCGGCGCAACCGATCCGATCGTCACATCACCACGGCGGTGGCGCCCACGATGTCCGCGACGTCCACCTGGGCGCCGGGCTCGAACACGGCCGTGCTGTCCAGCGTGCGGGCCGACCAGACCTCGCCGTTGAGCTTGATCCGGCCGCCGTGCTCGTCCACCCGCTCCAGCACCACGGCGCTGGCGCCCTTGAGCGCGTCGATCCCGGTCCGAGTCCCGGGCGTGTTGTTGTGCCGGACCACGACCGGTCGCACGAAAGCGAGCAGCACGATCGCGACGACCGCGAACACCACCGACTGGACCAGGAAGTTGCCACCGGCTCCCGCAGCGATCGTGGCCGCGAGCGCGGCCACCGCGAGCATGCCCATCTCCACGAAGGAGGTGAGCACCCCGAAGATGCCGAACGCCCCGACCGCGATGAGCCACCACATCCATGCGTCCACGACTTCATCGTAGATCGTGGGCGCACGGATCAGGAGGGTGTTCTCGGACCAATGACCGGCGCGGACGAGCGCCGGGTGCCCCCGCGCACCGGCGACCGCCGCCCCGTGGACGACCGCCCCGCACCGGGTCAGCGCGCCTCCGGGGCCTCCGGCATCGGCAGCCCCCGCGCCGACCAACGCCCGTACTGTTGCTCGACGATCAGCGGCAGACCGAAACAGTGCGACAGGTTGCGCGAGTTCAGGGTCTCGGCGATCGGACCGGCCGCGAGCACCTGCCCCTGACGGATCATCAGGATGTGGGTGAAGCCCGGCGGGATCTCCTCGACGTGGTGGCTCACGAGGATCATCGAGGGCGCGTACGGGTCGGTCGCCAACGCGCCGAGCCGGCGCACCAGGTCCTCGCGTCCGCCCAGGTCGAGTCCGGCGGCCGGCTCGTCGAGCAGCAGCAGTTCGGGGTCGGTCATCAGCGCGCGGGCGATCTGTACCCGCTTGCGCTCGCCCTCGGACAGCGTGCCGAACGTGCGATCCACGTATTCGGCCATGCCGAGCTGGTCGAGCAGCCGCCGGGCGCGCTGCTCGTCCTCGGCGTCGTAGCGCTCGTGCCACTTGGCGGTCATCCCGTAGGCGGCGGTCAGCACGATGTCCAGCACCCGCTCGCGCCGCGGCAGCTTGTCGGTCAGCGCGGCGGACGCCATGCCCACGCGCGGACGCAGCTCGAACACGTCCACCGAGCCCAGTTTCTCGCCCAGTACGGCGACCGTGCCGGAGGTGGGGAACAGGTAGGTGGACGCCAGTTGCAGCAGCGTGGTCTTGCCCGCGCCGTTGGGTCCGACGACGATCCAGCGCTCGCCTTCCGCGACCGACCAGGTCACCTGGTCCACCAGAGGGCGACCGTCGCGCACCACCGATACGTCAACCAGTTCGAGAACGTCGCTCATCCCTGCCAGCTCCCCATCGTGCGCTACGCCGCCGGACGGCATCCCCTTGTGTGGGATCACCGCCTCGCTCCGTGGTCCCGCGTTGTTGCACCCGGTCCGGGAGAAACCTATGACACCGAACCGCCTCCGGTCGTGTCCGGGAGCGTTGCGAGCACCCGTGTGAGCACCCTTACGCTTGTCGGCATGCATGCCGAACCCCGCTCCGGACTTCTCGTCGCATGGGGCAATGCCCTGCTGGCCGGGCACGTTCCGCCGGACGACGCGGTGACCGAGATCGTCGGTACGGACGAGCCGCATCGGGTGACGGGCGTACCCGGCGAGTCCGGGGCGGTCGGCCTGTCGCTCGCACTCGGGCGGTTGCGTGCGTCGGGGGTGCACGGGCTGCGGCTGGCGCTGCCGGTGGCCGGCGATCCGCTCGCGCTGCCCGGGCCGCCCACCTTCAACGACCTCGCGCTCGACGCGGGCGAGGCGGCGATCACGGTCGGCGCACCGGGTGTGGCCTACGGTCTGGTGCCCTCGGTGACCCGGCACGGCACGGCCGACGACGCGACGGTACGGGTGGCCTGGACCATGTTCGAGGTGGCCGACCGGCCCGCGCCCGGCCCGTTCCTGGCCGAGGCCGAACGCGAGTTGGCCGAGGCGATGCGGGACACGATCGAGGACCTGACCCGGCTGGACGTGGCCGGCAGCGGACCGGCCGCGCAGCGCGCGCTCGCCGGGCTGTACCGCAAGGATTCGGACACCCGGATCGCGCCGGGCCATCCCGGTCGGGCCGGGCGGGTGCTGGACCAGGCGCGCCGGATCCACACCGTGATCCGGGTGGCGAGCGGCGAGGATGGCGGGGCGGTCAGCGCGGCCGAGATATCCGCGCGGCTGCTCGCGTTGGCCCCGCTGGAGCGGGCGTGCCGACGGGCGATGGTGGCCGCGTACAGCGCGGCGCTGGAGCCGGACCGCGCCTGAAGGCCCCGAACCGCTCGCGGCGCAGCGACCGCCCCACCTCGGTGCGCCATCGCCCGTGCCCGATCCGGGTCCGGTCGATCGCGCGCCGGCAGAACGGCCGAGGCCGACGCCACGGCAATCGCCGCGCAGGCGAGGGAGACGTGCCGGAAGCCGGTGACGCCGCCCGCGCCGTCCAGGGCCGCACCCGAGGTGTTGACGAGCACGATCCCGGCCGCCGTACGGCCGTGAGGACCCCGCCGGGGCCGGAGCGCGCTACTTGCCGCGCCGACGCCGCGTCTTCGGGTCGAGCCGGCGCAGCATGAGCAGCGCGATCGTCCCGTATATCGCGATCTGGCCGGTCAGGATGCCGATGTTGCGGTACCAGACGGCCGGCTCGTGCTTCCACAGCGGGTCCGGGGACTCCCCCGGTTTGAGCGGCAGTTGGGTGGCGAGGTCTATCGTGCTGCCCGACGCGGCGAAGGCCCAGCGGGCCGGGGCCAGCCAGGCGATCTGCTCGATGCCTGCCTTGCCGTTGAGCGGGAACAGCCCGCCGCACAGCACCACCTGCACGATCGCGATCACCACGAGCAGCGGCATCGCCAACTCCGCGCTGCCGATCGACGCGGAGACCACCAGCCCCACCGCCATCGCCGCGATCGCCGACAACACCACCGCGATGCCGATCTCGACGATCGGCGGCCCGAGCACCACGCCCTTGGCGGGCAACTTCACGCCGACCAGCGCGACGGCGGTGAGCACGGCGCCCTGGATCGCCGAGATCATGCCGAGCACCAGGATCTTCGAGCCGAGGTAGGCGGAGACCGAGAGGCCGGCGCTGCGCTCGCGGCGGTAGATCGCGCGTTCCTTGATCAACTCGTTGACCGCCGTCGCGGTGCCCATCAGGCCGCTGATCACGAACAGCACGAGCAGCTTGGTGGTCGCCTCCTGGTTCGACCCCGGCGGCGACCCCGGCGGACTGACCAGCTTGCCCGGGATGACCCGGCACAACATGCCCAGGAACAGCGGCGCTATGGCCAACAGCGCCAGGTATTTGCGGTCGGAGGCGATCACCGCGAGGTAGCGCCGGGACAGCGTGGTCAGTTGGGAGAACCAGCCCTGCGGCTTGGGCGGCTTCGCCTGCGCCCGCTCGCCCTGTTCGGCGTGCGCGCGGTCCCGGCCCACCTCTATGTACCTGCCGTACAACTCCGAGCGACGGAACGGGCCCTCGTAATCGCGGTCGGGCTCGTCGTCGAACATGGTGAAGACCTCGGGCCAGTCGCCCTTGCCGAAGAACGGCAGCGCCTCGTCGGGCGGGCCGAAGAAGGCGATCCGGCCGCCGGGCGCGAGCACGAGCACGCGATCGCACACGTTCAGGCTGCGGGTGCTGTGGGTGACCACGATGACGGTGCGGCCGTCGTCGGCGAGTTCGCGCAGCTTCTCCATCACCGAACGCTCCAGGCCCTCGTCCAGCCCGGAGGTGGGCTCGTCGAGGAACAACACGGACGGTTTGGTGAGCAGTTCGACGGCGACGCTGACCCGCTTGCGCTGGCCGCCGGAGAGGCTGCTGACCTTGGTGTCGGCGTACGGCGAGGCGGCGCCGCGCGGCACCTTGTCCAGGCTCAGCTCGCCGATCACCTCCTCGACCCGGCGCTCGCGCTCGGCCGCCTCGGTGTCCTCGGGGAAGCGCAGTTGCGCGGCGTAGCGCAGCGCGGTGCGCGCGGTGAGTTGCGCGTGCAGGATGTCGTCCTGCGGCACCAGGCCGATGCGCTGGCGCAGTTCGGCGTTGTTCGCGTACAGGTCGCGGCCGTCGTAGAGAATCTTGCCGCTGGCCGCGCGCCGGCTGCCGGTGAGCGCGCCGAGCAGGGTGGACTTGCCCGCGCCGGAACCGCCGACGATGGCGAGCAGGTTGCGCTCGGCGAGCGGGAAGGAGACGTTGTCGAGCAGGACCCGCTTGCCGGCCTTGACGGTGAGGTTCTGCACCTCGAGGGAGACCTCGCCGGTGTCGATGAACTCGCGCAGTTCCTGGCCGTCGAGGCGGAAGGTGGCGTGCCCGATGCCGACCAGGTCGGCCTCGCCGAGCAGCGCCCGCTCGATCGGTTGGCCGTTGAGGAACGTGCCGTTGTGGCTGCCCAGGTCGACGATTTCGCGCCGGCCGCCGGGGGTGGTGCGCAACTCGGCGTGGTGGCGGGAGACCATCAGGTCGGTGAGGACCAGGTCGTTGTCCAGCGCGCGGCCGATGCGCAGGGTGCGGACCGGGAGCGGGATGACCATGCTGGGCTGCCGGTCCACGCTCGGGCGCGGGTCGACGGCGGGCCCGGCGCCGATGTGCGCGCGCGCCGGCGGGTTCGGCCGGTCCTGGACTCGGCGCGGCGGCTCGGGGACGGAGGGCGGCTCGGGGATCGACGGCGGCTCGGGGGTGTACGGCGATTCGGGGCGGTGCGGGGGTGGTTCGCCGCGGCCGGGCGGTTCGGGGATCTGTACGTGGTCGTGTCGCGCGATGCGCGGCGGCACCACCTCGGTGACGGTCGTCTCCGGCGCGAGGCGCAGCGGATCGCCGTCGTCCGGGTCGCCGAGCAGCACTTCGCAGCCTCGGCCGACGACCACGCGGTGCACCCGATTGCCGCGCATCCACGAGCCGTTGACACTGTTCCCGTCGACGAACTCCCAGCCGTCGGGGCCGACCCGCAGGATCGCGTGGCGTCGACTCACCCGGCGGTCGTCGAGCACGATCGCGCAGGACGGATCGCGACCGACGACGTGTTCGCGCCCGGGATCGAGGATCACGGGCGCGCCGGCGCTGGTGCCGACGGTCAGGTGCGGCACTGCCGGTCCTTCTGGCGTATAGCTGTCCCCCACCCTTCGAGAGTGTAGGGACGCGGGGGCCTCCCGGGCAGGCTTTCTCGTCCGGAAGCACCGTGAACCACTCCGAAGGACGATTCCGACATCAACTTCGCCTTCTGCTGCTCGGCCGCGCGAGCGCGCGGTCGCGGGCGGATCATGGCGGGCGCGGTCGCGGGGGCGTGGGGGTGGCATGTGGGGGGAGTCCGGGGGAATCCGTTGACGTGTGACTCGGGACGGCTCGATAGTCGAGTTTGTCCCGCTCGACCGGCGGTCGGGTCGCACGTGACAGGAGCGGTCGTGGCCTGGAACCAGCAGCAGCACAACGCACCGCCTCCGGCCCGGCCGGCGGCCGGTCCCGCCTCCTGGGGCGGCCTCGCGCCGTGGCTGCACGCGTTCGGCGCGGTGCTCGCGGCGTTCGGCGCGATGGCCGCCGCCGCGTGGCTCGGGTTGTGGCTGCTCGGCGCCGACGATCTGGGCTCGGGCACGATGCCGGCGCTGGTCGCGGCGGTGGTCGCGCTCGCGGTCGGCGGCACGGTCGACCTGAAGGGCACCGAGAAGAGCGGTACGGGCGACGACATTCTCAGCCGACTCACCGGTGACGTATCGCTCGCACAGGGCAGCGGCAAGGTCGACATCATGCTGCTCGGCATCGGCCTGATCGGCGCGCTGGTGCTCGGCTGGTTGTTCCTGCGTCCGCTGCGACACCGGTTGGTGATCGGCACGTTGGACCTGGTCGTACACGGCGTGCGGGTGCTGGTGTTCACCATGGCCGCACTCGGCGTGGTGGCGACGACGGGCAAACACACGCTGCCCATCGAGCAGTTCGTCTCCCGGGTCGGCGGCGCCAAGGCGCAGGACCTGATGAACATCTTCAGCCTGGGCGCCGCGGCCCGGTTCGAGACCGACGTGACCGGCACGCTCGCCTTCGGCGCGTTGTGGCTGCTGATCACCCTGACCGTCGCCGTCGGGGTGTCCGTGCGCGGTCCGCTGCCGGTGAAGTGGTTGCGGCACCGGGCGGTGCTGCGTCCGCCGGTGGCCGGGGTGCTCGCGGTGCTGATCGCCGCGGTGGTCGCGGGGGTGGTGGGTACGCCGTTCGTGGCCGCCTCCGCGCCCGCGCCGAAGCGCATGATCGGCGGCATGTTCTTCGCGCTGCCCAACGCGGTCTGGCTGCTCGCCTCGCTCGGCCTGGGCATCCCGTGGAAGGCGACCACGACCGACCCCACCGGCGGCGGCTTCTCGTTCGGTCTGCCCGGGCCGCTGGGCAAGCTGGTCAAGGCCTCCGCGGGGGACGGTCTGCCGATCCGAATCGACCGGTTGGCCGAATTGGACTCGCGGGCGTGGTTCGTACCGCTGTTCTCCGCGCTGCTCCTGCTGCTCGGCGGGACGCTGATGGCGCTGCGGGCGCCCGCGTCGGTGCGCCCGCATCAGCACGCGTGGCGGTTCGCGGTGGCGCTGGCCGGCGGGTTGCTGGTGATCGCCTATCTGATGCAGCTTCAGCTCAAGGTCGCGGTGTCGGTGTTCGGCGGGGTGGTCTCCCCCGGTGCGTCGGTGTCGCTGCACGCCGACTATCTGTGGACGGTGCTGCTCGGACTGCTGTGGGGCGCGTGTGCGGGCTTCGTCGGCGGCGCGCTCGCGGACTGGGTGCGCTACCGGAGGACGGACGCCGCACCGCTCGCCGCCGGCCCGCCGCGCCCGGTCCACACGGCGCCACCCGCGCCGCCGGGACCGCCGCCGTACTCGAACAGACCCGACCCCACGCACCGCCCGCCGCCCCCGCCCGACCCGCAGGGACCGACCCGGTCGGGCCCCTGGCCTGGGTGAATCCGGCCCGCCGGGCAATTCGTCGGCTGTTCGCAGTGTGGACCGGTGCGGCGGTCGATCTCGAACGGCCGGTACCGTGAAGCATCATGAATGCGCCGCGCACTCTTCTCGTCAAGATCTTCGGCAAGGACCGACCGGGGGTGACGGCGAGCCTTTTCGATGTCCTGGCCGGCCACACCGTCGAGGTCGTCGACGTCGAGCAGACCGTCACCCGGGGCCGGCTCACGCTGTGCGTCCTGATCACCACGCCGACCGACGAGGGCCGACTGCGGGCCGGCGTACACCGCTGGGCGGACGGTGAGCGCCTGGAGGCGGAGATCCTGTCCGGCGTCGGCGACAACCGCCCGCGCGGCGAGGGCCGCTCGCACGTCACCGTGCTCGGCCACCCGCTGGAGCCGGACGCGTTCGCCGGGATAGCGCACCGGATCGCGAACGCCGGCGCCAACATCGACCGGATCTTCCGACTCGCCAAGTATCCGGTGACCGCCATCGAGCTCCAGGTCTCCGGCGTGGAGACCGACAAGCTGCGGCTCGAACTGGCCATCGAGGCCGCCGAGCGTGGGGTGGACATCGCGGTCCAGCCGTCCGGGCTGCGGCGCCGGGCCAAGCGGCTGATCGTGATGGACGTCGACTCGACCCTGATCCAGGGCGAGGTGATCGAACTGCTCGCGGAGCATGCGGGCTGTCTGGACGAGGTGGCCGAGGTCACCTCCGCCGCGATGCGCGGCGAACTGGACTTCGCCGAGTCGCTGCGGGCCCGGGTGGCGCTGCTCGCGGGGCTGGACGAAAGTGCCATCGACCGGGTGCGCGAGCAGGTCGTCCTCACCCGCGGGGCACGCACGCTGGTGCGGACGCTGAAGCGGCTCGGCTACAAGGTCGGCATCGTCTCGGGCGGATTCACCCAGGTCACCGACGTGCTGGTGGAGAAGCTGGGGCTGGACTACAGCGCGGCGAACACCCTGGAGGTGGTCGACGGCAAGCTCACCGGGCGGGTGGTCGGCGAGATCGTCGACCGGGCGGGCAAGGCGCGGTTGTTGCGCGGCTTCGCGGCGGAGGCGGGGGTGCCGTTGACGGCCACCGTCGCGATCGGTGACGGGGCGAACGACCTGGACATGCTCAATGCCGCGGGGCTCGGGGTGGCGTTCAACGCGAAGCCGGTGGTTCGGGAGGCCGCGGACACGGCGGTCAATGTGCCGTTTCTGGACACCGTGTTGTTCCTGCTCGGGGTCACGCGGGACGAGATCGAGGCGGCCGACGCCGCCGACGCATAGCGCCGTACGGCCGACCGGGTCGGGTCGACCGCGTGCCCGGGTCTGCCCGAGCCGGGGTGGGCCGTCCTCAAACTCCGGACGGGCTGAAAAGCTTGTCCTCGAACGCCGGACGGGCTGGATGTGCCGGACCCCGGCCGAATCGTCGGCCTCGTGCCGCTCCGACAACCGAAGCGCCGAACCGGCTTTGGGGGCCGGTCCGGCGTTTTGGGTGTGTGGTTCGGTGCTCAGCCGGCCGGGGTGGTGAATCTGGTCAGGTGGGCCGAGCGTTCCTGGAGGTCGGACCAGGGGGTGTGCAGGCTGAGTACGGCCACCGCCGAGGTCGGGTACTTCTCCCGCAGCCGCACGAGCGTGTCGTCCTCACCGCTGCCGGCCAACGCGTTGACCAGCGTGGCCACTCCCGGGTTGTGCCCGATCAGCAGCAGCGTGTCGACCTCGTCGGGGGTCTCCTGCACGAGGTACAGGAGCGCCTGCGCGCTCGCCTCGTAGACCCGCTCGTCGTAGACGGTGTGCGGCTTGTGGTCGTAGACCTTGCCGACCAGCCGCCAGGTCTCGCGGGTGCGCACCGCCGGGGAGCACACCACCAGATCCGGGGTGATGCCGCCGGCGAGCAGCCGGTGCCCGGTCTCGGCGGCGTCCTTGCGGCCGCGTTCGGCGAGGGGTCGCTCGTGGTCCGGCCCGTCGGGCCACTCGGCCTTCGCGTGCCTCATCACCACAAGATTGCGCTGTCGGTGGGATGCCATGGGTTCAGCCTCTCAGACATCGGCCGTTGTGCACTGCGGGTCGGTGCTTCCGTTTTCCGCGCCGGCCGAATCGGGCGGGTGGCGCCGACACGCACGACGGGTCGGGACCGAGTATCCGGTCCCGACCCGTGCTTTCGGCGGAGGTGGCGGGTGGTCGGGTCACCGCCGGCATGGTGCCGGTGGTGACCCGACCTTCGATCAGCCGGCCGGCGGGCGGGGGATCCGCCGCGAGGAGGACACGTTCTCGTCGTATCCGGTCCCCGGGTACGCCGGCTCGTAGCCGGGCGCCTGGTAACCGTTCGCCCCGGCGTAGGCCGGAGCCGGCTCGGCGGCCGGGGCCGGCACGTCGACCGCCTCGTCGCCGTGGTCCATCTGCGGCAGCCAGTTCAGCCAGCGCGGCAGGTACCAGTTGTGGTCGCCGAGCAGGCTCATCACGGCCGGCAGCAGCAGACCGCGGATGATCGTGGCGTCGAGCAGGACCGCGACCGCCAGGCCGACACCGAACTGCTTCATCGACTGCATCGACAGGGTGCCGAAGACCGCGAACACCGCGACCATGATCGTCGCCGCGCTGGTCACCACACCGGCGGTGGTGCGGATCCCGTGCGACACGGCCTCCTTGGTGTTCATGCCCTTGTCGTAGGCCTCACGGATCCGGGAGACCACGAACACGTGGTAGTCCATCGACAGGCCGAACAGGATCACGAACAGGAACATCGGGATCCAGGAGACGACCGCCCCCGGTGCGTCGGTGCCGACCAGGAAGTCGCCGTAGCCGTGCTGGAAGACCAGCGTCATCACACCGTACGCGGCGCCCACCGACAGCAGGTTGAGCACGATCGCGGTGGCCGCGATGGCGATCGAGCGGAACGACACCAGCATGAGCAGGAACGCGAAGCCGAGCACGAAGGCGAAGATCGGCAGGCGGGCCGCGCCGAGCTTGTCGTTGAAGTCCTTGTTGCCCGCGGTGTTGCCGGTGACCGGGGCGTCCTGGATGCCGTCGACCTTGTCCAGGGTCTCCGGGACGACCTTGTCCCGCAGTGTGGCCAGGGCGTCGTTGCTGGTCTTGTCGAGCCCGCCGCCGGCGAGCGGTACGGAGATCTTGAAGATGTTGGTGGTGCCCTGGCGCTCGACCTCGATCGGCTCGTGCATCTTGCCGGTGGCGATCGCGGCGCGGCGGAAGTTCTCGAAGGCCGCGGGGAGCTTCGGGTCGTCGGGGTTCTTGGTCTTGACCACGACCTGGGCGGGCGCCGGGCCGCCGGGGAAGGCCTTCTCGATGTGCTGGTAGGTCTGCACGATGGACAGGTCGGTGGGCAGTTCCTTGTCGAGCGGCAGCTGGGCGGTCTTCATGCCCACCACCGGGATGGTCAGCGCGATCAGCAGACCGCCGGCGAGGACCGCGGTGGCCCGGGGACGGGTGAGCACCACGCCCAGGATCTTGCCCCAGGCCTTGCTGCCGCCGGTGGGGCGACGCATCTTGGCCAGCCCGGGGATCTTGCCGAAGTCCACCTTGTCGCCGAGCATCGACAGCAGCGCGGGCAGCACGGTGAGCGAACCGAGCACCGCGGTGAGCACGACGAGGATGGTCGCGGAGGCCATCGACTCGAACTCGCTCAGACCGGAGAGCAACATGCCGGCCATCGCGACGATCACGGTGATGCCGGAGATGAGCACCGACCGGCCGGAGGTGGCGGCGGCGATCCGCAGCGCGGTCTCGGGGTCGCGGCCCTTGGCCCGCTCCTCCCGCTCCCGGCGCAGGTAGAACATGCAGTAGTCGACACCGACGGCCAGACCGATCAGCAACATCACCGACTGCGCGTTGTCGCCCACCGGCATCAGGTGGCTGCTCAGCGCGAGCAGGCCGCCCGCGGCGATGAACGCGGTGAGTGCGAGGGCCACCGGCAGCAGGGCGGCGACCACGGCGCCGAACGCGACGAGCAGGATGCCGAGCGCGAGCGGGACGGCGGTCCATTCGGCGCGGGTGAAGTCCTTGGCGATGGTGTCCTTGAACCACTTGTCGCCGCTGGCGTCACCGAACTGCTCGATGACCACGTCCGAGTGCGCGCCGCGGGCCGCGGCCACCGCGTCCAGGACCGGCTGGATGTTGTCGACGGCCTTCTCGCTGTCCCCGGCCATGTCGAACTGGATCAGCGCCGAGTGCTTGTCGGAGGAGATGCCGCCCTGTCCGGCGTACGGAGAGCGCAGGTGCTGAGTGGCGGGGCCCTTGTCCTTGATCTGCGTGGCGTTGACGCGGTTGATCACGTCGTCCACGGCGGCGCGGAACTTCGGGTCCTGCGCGACGAGCTTGTCGCTGCGCACCAGGACCATCTCGCCGGCGGGCTCACTGATGCCCGCGTCGTCGATGATGCGTGCCGCGCGACCCGACTCCCCCACACCGCGCTCGGCCTTGGTGATCTTGTCCGTCCCGCTCATACCGCCGATCACCACGGCGAGGACCACGAACAGCAGCCACCCGAATACCGCCGTTTTCCGATGCTGTGCACTCCAGCCACCGATCGAGGCGGCCAAATTGCGCCTGGATGCCATGGTCCCCGCTCCTATGTTCTCCGCTGCCGAAGGTTTTCCTCGACACGGGAAACGCTATTGGCGGGCGACCGGGGTCCACATCCTGCGGACCGGTGTCTTGGCCCGGGGGGCAGACACACCTGCGTAGTAGGGCTGGCCCCACCCCTGAGAAGGAGGGCCACGGTGATCACTCGGGGCATACCGGGATACGTGTAAGGGGAACGTTCTCCAAACACCCCTGTGACCTGCGGCGATACCGAAACGATCTTCCGAGGGAGGTGTCACTCGTTTGAGGGATCTACACGTGTGCAACGCCCGGGCGGCCGGCCGGAGTTCCCGGGGCGGGGATTCGAACACACGGGCCGCCGGCCGGTGGGGTGTACGAGGCGGACGGGCGGCGGGTCGGGCGTCGGGCTCACCCTCCGCCGGCCCGACGGTTCCGGTCTGCGAAACTCGTCCGCATGGCTGCTACATCCGGCGAATCCTCGAAGGCGCGGTACGAGCGGGCGATGGCGGCCCGCAAGGCCCGCGAGGAGCGCACACACGCAGAGGAAGTCGCGCGCTCCGACGCGCGCAACGAGATCCTGGCCCGCAAGGCCGCCGAGTCCGGCGACGACGGGATCCGGCAGACGGTGTTGGCGCCGCCGGACCCGAACAAGTCCTCCGCCAGACAACTCGGCGGCATCCTGGGCATCATGCTGCTGATCACGGTCCTGATCGGCATCGCGGCAACGATCGCCGCCGCGACCGGTTGAGCGAGGCTTTTCGCTCCCTCGGCCGTTACGCCCGCGAACAACGCCGCAGCCCACAACGACGCGGCCCGACCCCCCGACCTGTTCGGCCGGGCGATCGGGCTGCGTCGGACGTCTCGCGCGCTACGCGCCGATGGCGTGCAGGCCGCCGTCGACGTGGATGACCTCGCCCGTGGTCTTCGGGAACCAGTCGGACAGCAGCGCGCACACGCCCCGCGCGGCCGGGTCCGAGTCGCGCAGGTCCCAGCCCAGCGGGGCCTTCTCGTTCCAGACGCCCTCGAATTTCTCGAAGCCCGGGATGCTGTTCGCGGCCATCGTCTTGACCGGGCCCGAGGAGATCAGGTTGACCCTGATGTTCTTCTCGCCCAGGTACTTGGCCAGGTAGCGCGAGGTCGACTCGAGCGCGGCCTTGGCCACACCCATCCAGTCGTAACCCGGCCACGCCACCTGCGCGTCGAAGTCGAGGCCGACGACCGAGCCGCCGCGCCCCTCGTTCGCCTCCATGAGCGGCAGGCAGGCCATCGTCAGCGACTTCAGCGAGTACGCCGAGACCTCCACCGCGGTGGCCACGTCGGGCCACTCGGTGTTGAGGAAGTTGCCGCCGAGGGCGTCCTTCGGGCCGAACGCGATCGAGTGCACGACGCCGTCCAGGGCCGGCACGTGCGCGCGCACGTTGTCCGCGAGCACCGCGAGGTGTTCGGCGTTCGTCACGTCCAGCTCGATCACCGGGGCCGGCTTCGGCAGCCGGTTCGCGATGCGGTTGACCAGCGAGAGCCGGCCGAATCCGGTCAGTACGACCTCGGCGCCCTCCTCCTGGGCCCGCTTGGCGACGTGGAAGCCGAGAGAGGCGTCGGTGATGACGCCGGTGACGAGAATGCGCTTGCCCGCAAGCAGGTCGCCCATGAGTTCAGTGCCCCATTCCAAGTCCGCCGTCCACAGGGATGACGGCTCCGGTGATGTACGACGCGGCGTCGGAGGTGAGGAACCTGACCACGCCGGCCACCTCGTCCACGTCGGCGTAGCGCGCCAGCGGGATCTCCTTGAGGATCTGCGCCTTGCGCTCCTCGCCCAGCACCTCGGTCATCGCGGTGTCCACGAAGCCCGGCGCCACCACGTTCGTGGTGATGTTGCGCGAGCCCAGCTCGCGGGCGATCGAACGGGCGAAGCCGACCAGGCCGGCCTTGGAGGCCGCGTAGTTGGCCTGCCCCGCCGAGCCGGACAGCCCGACCACCGACGAGATCAGCACGATGCGTCCCTTGCGGGCCCGCAACATGCCCTTGCTCGCCCGCTTGACCACGCGGAACGTGCCGGTGAGGTTGGTGTCGACGACGCTGGTGAAATCCTCCTCGCTCATCCGGAGCAGGAGTGTGTCCCGGGTGATGCCGGCGTTGGCGATCAGCACCTCGACCGGGCCGTGCGCGGCCTCGACCTCCTTGAACGCCTGCTCGACCTGCTCGCCGTCGGTGATGTCGCACCGCACGCCGAGCAGCCCCTCCGGGGGCTCGCCGGAGCGATACGTGATCGCGACCTTGTCGCCGTCGGCGGCGAAGGCCCGGGCGATGGCCAGGCCGATGCCCCGGTTTCCTCCCGTGACCAGTACGGACCGGCTCAACGGATCACTCCTCTGTTCTGGGATGTTCCGGGGTATCCCCGAATATCGCCGACTGTTCCTCGACCGTCCTCGGCCGTGCTCACGCACGTCCCGGGTGGCGCCCGGGCAGACCTCGACTCGCGTCACGATGACGCTATCGGGCTACCCCGGGGTAACGGGAATCCGGTCCGGCACAGCGTCCCCGGACGGTTCGTTGTGGGAACCCGACAAGACCGACGGAAAACGGAACGATCCCCTCCACCGCTCGGGCACCGACGGAATCCGGCCGGCCTGCCTCCGGCATGTTTCGTTCCGGTTGCCCCGGCGCAAGACCCGTCCGAGCACACGACCGGTCCTTCCGGGAGACCGGAATGCCGGCGACGGCGTGTCTGGTTGACTGAACGACGCGAGCCGACAGGCCGAACGTATGGAGGAATGGGTGCCCAACGAGATCGATCCGACGTTCCTCGCCTATCCCCTTCGGGAGTTGGCCGCCGCGGCCCTGTCCCGAGCCGGGGAACTGGGCGCCGAACACGCGGACTTCCGCTTCGAGCGCGTACGAGACGCGTCCTTCCGGCTGCGCGACGGACGCACCGACTCGTCCGTGGACACCACCGATGTGGGCTTCGCGGTCCGGGTCGTGCACGAGGGGGCGTGGGGCTTCGCGGCGGGGGTTGATCTGACCCCCGAGGCGGCGGCGTACGTCGCCGAGCAGGCGGTCGCGGTCGCGCGCGTGTCCCGCTCGGTGAGCGAGGCGGCCGGCGCGGGCGAGATAGTGGCGCTGGCGGAGGAGCCGGTACACGCCGACGAGACCTGGATCTCGGCGTACCGGATCAACCCGTTCGACGTGCCCGAGGCCGAGCGGATCGGCCTGTTGGCGAGGTGGAGCCGCGAACTGCTCGCCGCCGACGGCGTGGACCACGTGGATGCCACGTGCATGGTGGTCCAGGAGAACAAGTTCTACGCCGACTCGGCCGGCACCACGACCACGCAGCAGCGGGTGCGGATACACCCCCAGCTGACCGTGATCGCGGTGGACCGCGAGTCGGGCGCCTACGAGACAATGCGCACCATCGCGCCGCCGGTCGGTCGGGGCTGGGAGTACGTCAAGGGCGTGGGCTGGGACTGGGACGAGGAGCTGGCGTCGCTGCCGGGGCTGCTCGCCGAGCGGGTCAAGGCGCCGAGCGTCGAGGCCGGCGAGTACGACCTGGTGATCGACCCGAGCAACCTGTGGCTGACCATCCACGAGTCGATCGGGCACGCCACCGAACTGGACCGCGCGCTCGGCTACGAGGCCGCCTACGCGGGCACCTCGTTCGCCACGTTCGACCAGCTGAACAAGCTCAAGTACGGCTCGCCGGTGATGCACGTCACCGGCGACCGCACCGTGCAACACGGCCTGGCCACCATCGGCTTCGACGACGAGGGCGTGGCGACGCAGAGCTGGGACCTGGTCACCGACGGCGTGCTGACCGGCTATCAGCTGGACCGGCGGATGGCGCTGATGCAGGGCCTGGGCCGGTCCAACGGCTGTGCCTTCGCCGACTCCCCCGGGCACGTCCCGGTGCAGCGCATGGCCAACGTCTCGCTGCAGCCGGGCGCGGACGACCTGTCCACCGCCGAGCTGATCGGCCGGGTGCATCGCGGCCTGTACATCGTCGGCGACAAGTCGTGGTCGATCGACATGCAGCGGTACAACTTCCAGTTCACCGGCCAGCGGGCCTACCTGATCGAGGACGGCCGGATCGTCGGGCAGGTCAAGGACTTCGCCTACCAGGCCACCACGACCGACTTCTGGGGCTCGATGGAGGCGGTCGGCGGTCCCGGTACCTACGTTCTCGGCGGCGCCTTCAACTGCGGCAAGGCGCAGCCCGGGCAGGTCGCGGCGGTCAGCCACGGGTGTCCGTCGGCGCTGTTCCGCGGCGTGAAGGTCCTCAACACGGTTCAGGAGGCGGGTCGATGAGCGGCGGGCAGACCGTGGTGACGCGGCCGGACGAGACGGTCGAGCGGGCGCTGGCGCTGTCGAAGGCGGACGGCTGCGTGGTGATCGCCGAGGAGACGTCGGCGGCGAACCTGCGCTGGGCGGGCAACGCGCTGACCACCAACGGCGAGACGCGGGGCCGGCGGGTGACCGTGGTGGCCACGGTCGCGGGCACCGAGGGCACCGCGTCCGGGACCGTCTCGCGCAGCGGCGTGACGGTGGATCGGCTGGAGGACCTGGTACGGGCCGCGGAGGCGGCGGCCCGCGAGGCCGGTCCGGCCGAGGACGCGCGACCGCTCCTGGGGGCCTCGGGCGGCCCGGACGACGGCTTCACCGAGGCGCCGGCGCAGACGTCCATCGGCGTGTTCGCGGACTTCGCGCCGGAGCTGGGCGCCGCGTTCGGGCGGGCCCGGGAGGCGGACCGGCTGCTGTACGGGTTCGCCTCGCACCAGCTGACCTCCAGCTACGTGGGCACCTCCGCCGGGCTGCGGCGCCGGCACGACCAGCCCACCGGGCACGTCGAGTTGAACGCCAAGTCGGGCGACCTGACCCGCTCCGCGTGGGGCGGCGCGCCGACCCGCGACTTCCGGGACGTGGACCTGGCGGCGCTGGACGCGGACCTCGCCGAGCGGCTGTCCTGGGCGACCCGCACAATCGACCTGCCGGCGGGCCGCTACGAGACCCTGCTGCCGCCGTCGGCGGTCGCGGACCTGATGGTCTACATGTACTGGCAGGGCGGCGCCCGGGACGCGCACGAGGGCCGTACGGTCTTCAGCAGGCCGGGCGGCGGCACGCGGGTCGGCGACCGGCTCACCGAGCTGCCGCTGACCCTGTTCAGCGACCCGAACCACCCGGGCCTGGAGAGCGCGCCGTTCACCATCGCGCACGCGTCGAGCGACACGGCGTCGGTGTTCGACAACGGGCTGCCGCTGGAGCGCACGAACTGGGTCACCGACGGCGTGCTCACGGCGCTGGGGACCAATCGGCACACCGCCGAGCTGACGGGGCTCGCGGTCGCGCCGGAGATCGACAACCTGATCCTGGACGCGCCGGCCGGCGGGCGGACGTTGGCGGAGATGGTCGCGTCGACCGAGCGCGGGCTGCTGCTGACGTGCCTCTGGTATATCCGCGAGGTGGATCCGCAGACGCTGCTGCTCACGGGGTTGACCCGGGACGGGGTGTACCTGGTGGAGGGCGGCGAGGTGGTCGGGGCGGTGAACAATTTCCGCTTCAACGAGTCGCCGGTGGACGTGTTGGGGCGGGCCGTCGAGGCGGGGCGGACCGAGCGTACGTATCCGCGCGAGTGGGGTGACTGGTTCACGCGGGCGGCGATGCCGGCGCTGCGGGTGCGGGACTTCAACATGTCGTCGCCGAGTCGGGCGCAGTAGCGGTTGGGGAGCGGGCCGGCCTGTCCTCAAGCGCCGGCCGGCTGAGGGGTTTCGGCACCGCCTGGCGCCGGAGGCTGCCGTTTGCCGGTGGCCTCCGGCCCGGTGTCCTCAAACGCCGGACGGGCTGGATATTCGGCACGGGCTGGATATTCGGCTCGGATCACGGGGGCGGTTGCGGGTCGCTGCCGCGCTGGACGGGCGGAAGTCCGGCTCGGGTTACGGAGGCGGGTCGCCGGCGCGTTGGGCGGGCTGGATCTTGGGCTCGGGTTGTGGAGGCGGTGGCGGGTCGCCGGCGCGTTGGGCGGGCGGGTGTTCGGCTCGGGCCCGGAGATGGCTGTGGTTTTCTCGGACGTCGGGTGGGCTTTATGGGCTCGCCCGGCGTTGGCCTGACCGGGAAAAGCCGGTGTGCTCGGGTGGGGCTTCGTGGTTTTGTTGGGGTTCATCATGAACATCGTCAAGATTTCGAAGTATCTCTCCCGGCATCTGCGGCATCAGCCCGAGCGGCTCGGGATCGTCCTGGACGAGGCCGGGTGGGTCGAGGTGGATGTGTTGCTCGCGGCCTGTGCCGCGCGCGGGGTGGGGTTGTCGCGCGCTCAGCTCGAACGGGTGGTCGCGGAGAACGACAAGCGGCGGTTCGCGTTCTCGGCGGACGGGACCCGGATCCGGGCCAGTCAGGGGCACACCGTCGCGGTGGACCTGGGGCTGGTCGAGGCGGTGCCGCCCGCCGTGCTCTTCCACGGGACGAGCCCCCGGAGTGTGGCCGCGATCCTGGTCGAGGGGCTGCGGCCGATGGATCGGCACGACGTGCACCTGTCCGTCGACGTGGAGACGGCGCGCCGGGTGGGCGCGCGGCGCGGTCGGCCGGTGGTGTTTGCGGTGCGGGCCGAGCGCATGGTCGCCGACGGGCATGTGTTCCGCTGCTCGGACAACGGCGTCTGGCTGGTCCCGGCGGTGCCGCCGCAGTATCTGGACCGGCGCGACTGACCGGCCCGGCGCATCCCCCACTCGGGTCAGCTCGCGGCAAAGCTCCCGCCCCCGCTCTCGGTGTGGGGCACACGCGGGCGTACCGTGAAGATGCGGACGAGTGTGTGGTCACATGGGCGGAGACGGTGGGACCGTGAAAAACACCAAGGGCGCGGTGTTCCAGATCAGTGGTGCGCGCAAGGGGCTGACCGAGGACGTGGCCGGGCGCCAACGCCGGTATGTCATCTCGATGTCGATCCGCACCGTGTGCTTCGTGGCGGCGGTGTTCACCCCGTCGCCGTGGCGGTGGATATTGGTCGCCGGCGCGCTGTTCCTGCCCTACATCGCTGTGGTGCTGGCCAACGCGGGTCGCGAGCCCACCTCGAACGCGCCGGTGCAGGCGCAGTTCGTACCCCCGCTGCCGCCCAAGGCGCTGGAGCCGCCGCCCGGCGCGGTCCTCACCAGCGCCGAGCGGGAGACGTTGCACACACACTCCGAGGACTCGTGGACGACGACCGTCGGGACCCCACCGGCGGCCGGCGCGGAACCGACCGACCTTTTGTCGCACACGAATTCGGATACACACGGTGACCCCGAGGCTGCCGATCGGGGCCACATCGGTGACCCGAAGGGTGCCCCTTCGCACAGCGTCAAAAATTAGCGGCAAGCGCTACGCGGGTTGGTGCTTCAACCGCCGGCCGGACGTGCCATACTTCGAAACGTGCTCCGTATCCCCCGTCGGAGCGACCGACGCGATGCCGGGCGGCTCCCCCCGTGGCTGCCCGGCATCGCCCGTGTCCGGGGTCTTTCGCCGGTCCGCAGGTGGATCCGCACGGCGATACCGCACCAGCCCGTTGCTTACTGAGAGCAGCGCTCCGGTTGGTGCCTGACACAGGGTCAGCTCCTGGTGACAGGCACCGATGCGGGGTGAACGGCCTCGTCTGCGACACTGGTGGGCATGTTTCCCACCCCCGCCGATCCCGGTCGACCGATCTGTTCGGCGAAGGGTTGCCGCGCCGACGCCCGGTGGGTTCTGGCTTGGAACAACCCCAAGCTGCACACCCCGGAACGGCGCAAAACGTGGCTCGCGTGCGACGAGCACCGTGAGCATTTGGCCGAGTTTCTGGGGATTCGCGGATTCCTCAAGGACACGGTGGCGTTCGCCGACTGGCACGAGCCGGAGCCCCCGGGCGGATCGGCCCACGAACGGTCCTGAGAGGCATCGCGCGAGCGCGCGTCGGCGTGCGACGACGCCGGTGGGTCAGCCGCCGATCGCCGACATCGGTCGGTCGGGCTGGAGGAACTCCGGGTCGTCGATGCCGGCGCCGGCCTTCTTCGTCCACATCGCGGCGCGCCAGCGGTCGGCGATCTCCGCGTCGTCCGCGCCGCCGCGCAAGGCCGCGCGCAAATCGGACTCCTCGCGCGCGAACAGGCAATTGCGGATCTGCCCGTCGGCGGTCAGCCGGGTCCGGTCGCACGCCTCGCAGAACGGGCGGGTGACCGAGCCGATCACGCCCACCGTGCCCGGGCCGCCGTCCACGAGCCAGCGCTCGGCGGGGTCGCTGCCGCGCCCGGACTCGGGGTCGAGCCGGAACGCCGAGCGCAGCGCGGTCAGGATCTCCCCGGCGGTGATCATCTCCGAGCGCTGCCAGCCGTGCTGCGCGTCCAGCGGCATCTGCTCGATGAAGCGCAGCTCGTAGCCGCGCTCCAGGCACCACGCGAGCAGCGCGGCGGCCTCGTCGTCGTTCACTCCGCGCATCAGCACGGTGTTGACCTTGACCGGACCGAGCCCGGCGTCCACTGCGGCGGCCAGCCCGGCCACCACATCGGCGTGCCGGTCGCGGCGGGTCATCGCCTTGAATCGGGCCGGGTCGAGGGTGTCCAGCGAGACGTTGACCCGGTCCAGGCCGACCTCGCGCAGCGTGGGCGCCAGGCGGGCCAGGCCGATCCCGTTCGTGGTGACGGACAACTTCGGGCGCGGCTCCAGGGCGGCGGCCTCGCGGACGATGTCGACCAGCTCGCGGCGCAGCAGCGGCTCGCCGCCGGTGAAGCGGACCTCGCGCACACCGAGCATGGTCACCGCGATCCGTACCAGGCGGGAGATCTCCTCGCCGGTCAGCAGCTCGGGTTTGGCCAGCCAGTCCAGCCCCTCTTCGGGCATGCAGTACGTGCACCGCAGGTTGCAGCGGTCGGTCAGCGACACCCGCAGATCGGTCGCGATGCGACCGAAACCGTCGACGAGTCCTCCGGTGCGGTGGTGCGTGCTCACCTTCGACCCCTTTCTCCTTGCGGCAAGCTTCCCAGGTTACGCGGGTCGCTTCGACCGGTCCCCAGGCTACGAGCCGGACGCCGGAACGGTTGCAGTGGTGTATCCCACACAGGTCGGGACAACCGTGGCTCGCTCGGCGCGCGTGATCCGCGAGAGGATCCAGGCTCACTACGAGGAGGCTTCACCAGTGAGACACGCAGCGGGCAGCGGAGAACCACAGCCCGACGAAGGGGGCACACCCGACGGAGCGCACTTCCTGGACACCTCGTGGGAACAGCACAGTTCGGGCTCGGGGCACGCGGCCGGTCCACCCGGATCGCAGCCGCCCGGCGGCACCGGCATACCCGGTACGCCGGGCAGGTTCGACGCGGAGACCACGCCGGTTCCGGCCGACTGGTACACGCGTGAGCAGCCGCCCGTCGGCTCGGCCGCGCCCGTCGCCGAGCCTCCCCGACCGGCCCCCGCGGACGAACCGGAGCCGGCACGGCGTCGGCGCGGCAAGCTGGTGGCCTGGAGCCTGGCGGGCGCGCTGATCCTCGGCGGGGCCGGGGTCGGCGCGGTGTTGTTCCTCGGCGGTGGCGACGACGACAAGAAGGACCGGGCCGACTCGGTGGGCGCGCAGGTGACGCCGAACCCCGAACAGGCCCCGAACACCCAGACGGCCCCCACGAACGCCCCCTCCTCCGGCTCCCCGTCGAGCAAGTCGGCGACGACCAAGCCGCCGAAATCGTCCGCGTCGAGCACCGCCAAGGCGCCCGCCAACGACAAGGACGCGCCGAAGGACCCGAAGGCGCTCACCCCGGCCGCGTACGCCGCGTGGAAGAAGATCGACCAGGCGATGGCGGCCGAGGGCATCAAGCTGAACCTGAACTCCGGCAAACGCGGCTGGGCACACCAGCAACGGCTCTTGGACGAGAAGATCGCCGAGGTCGGCTCGCGCGAGGCGGCGCTGCACTGGGTGCTGCCGCCGGAGAAGTCGATGCACGTCCAGGGCGTCGCGGTGGACATCTACCCGGCCAACGCCCAGGCCTGGCTCCAGGCCAAGGGCAGCAAGTACGGGTGGTGCCGGATGTACGACAACGAGGAATGGCACTTCGAGTACAACGCCTCATACACCAACGGCTGCCCACCCCGCCTCCCCAGCGCCCTGGACGCCGACTGACCCCACGCCCGACCCCACGCGCGCGGAAGCCGGCCGGCTTCCGCGCGCGTGGCGTGCCGACGGGCGTTGACGGCGATCCGGGCTCACGGTTTGTACGGCAGGGACGGTACGTCGAAGCAGTTCGTGGTCATGTCCGGCACCTGGGCGATCCAGCCGCCCGGGGCGCCGTCCTGCCAGCGGGCCACGTCGAAGCAGGTGCGGGTGGGCGCGGCGACGCGGTCGACCGGTTCGGCCTTGAAGTCGACCGGGATCAGCAGGCCGTGCGCGTCGTAGCCCTCGGGGCGGTTGACGAAGCCCTCGACGCAGGACCGGGTGACCTTCGCGCCGCACGAGGCGATCGCGTCGGCGAGCCACATCGCCGAGGCCCAGCCCTCCAGTTCCCACTGGGAGAGCTTGTCCTCGCGGTCGGGGAAGTACTTCTTCATCGCGGCCCGGAACTCGGCCACCGCGGGCTGCCCCGTGTCCGTGTAGCCGCGGCTGTTGCCGGTCGCGTAGATGCTGTTGCGGCAGGTCGAAGACGCCTTGAAGTCCTCGCCGACGCGCGCGTTCCAGTTCTGTACGTTGGTCACCTTGGCGGTCACCCGCAGGTCGCTGCCGTCCATCGCCTTGCACAGTTCGACGTTGCCGCGCGTGTCCACCGCGTCGAAGACGATGTCGACACCCTTGCTGCGCATGTCCACCACCGCGGCGGCGAAGTTCGGCAGCGCGAAGTCGACCTGCTTTTCGACGACCGTGTAGCCCTCGGCGCGCAGTCCGTCGGCGACGGTCTGCGCGTAGCGCGCGGAGTCGGCCTGGTTGTACGACACCACGGCGGCGGTGCGGGCGCCGAGCTTCTCCTTGAAGTAGCGGTAGACCTCGGTGCTCGCGTACAGCCGGCCGTCCCAGCCCACCTTGCCGTCGCGTGGCGCGCGCGATCCGTAGATCGAGTACAGGTGCGGGTACGTCTCGTACGCGGTCCCGATCGGCTGCCCGCCGACGTCGGGCACGCCCTTGTCGCTGACGTACTGGGCGGCGTTGTAGCTGTAGATGCTGTTGCCCGCGAAGGCGAACACCTTGTCGTCCTCGACCAGTCGACGGGCGCAGCGCTGGTTGGCCACGCCGTAGCCGTTGTCGTCGCAGGCGGACACCTTCACTCGGCGCCCGTTCACCCCGCCGCGGTCGTTGAGTGCCTTGAAATAGGCCTGGGCACCGTACATCGGCCCGGAGAAGGTCTCGTTGCCGAGCACCCCCTGGACGGTGTCGATCATGCCCACGGTGATCTCGGTGGGCGTGATGCCCACGTCGGACGCGGTGTTGGTATTCGCCGCCGTGCCGGCGGACGCGGGTGCCGGGCCACGCTCCTCGCGGAAGTCGCGCTCCGGCAGCCGCGAACCGCACCCGGTCAGTGCGGCGACCGCGCACAACACGCCGGACAGCACCAGGGCCACCGAGGCGCACGGCATGCGCCGTCCGTGGATACGACGATGCATGCGTGCTCCTCGGTGACCCGGGGCCGGCGGGGAACCCGCCCGTGCGGAGTGGGGCGTCAGGCCGTCGGGCAACCCGGGGCGACGGTGCCCGGCTTGAGCGCGCCGACCAGCGTGCAGACGGTGCCCAGGCTGACCTTCCAGGTGCCGTCCTGCTTGACCGCCTTGCCGTTTTGGCCGGGCAGCGCCGGGGTGCCGGCGAGCAGGATGTCGAACGTGACGTCGGCGGTGTCCCCGTTGATCTTCACCGCGGTGGTCTTGGAGGTGACCGACTTGGCCAGCGGGTCGTTGGCGAGCGTCTCGACGAGCGCGCCCATCTTGTTCGCGTCCTCCAGGACCGCCTTGCGCGCGTCGAGCGGCTGGGCGTTGTCGAACAGCTTGTCCCAGTTGTCGGCGACCTTCTTCTCCTCGCCGGTCAACGTGGTCGAGCCGCTGCCGCCGGTCGCGGGGGCGCCGGTGCTGCCGCCCGAGGCGGCGGGCGAGGAGGCGGCGGTCGACGGCGGAGTCGCGGCGCTCGTCTGACCGCCCGCGGCCGGCGCGCTCGCCGACTGCGACGACTTGCTGTCCTTCTTGTCGTCCTTGTCGTCGCTGCTACACCCGGACATCACCAGCACCGCCACCAGCGGCAGGGCCAGCAGCGCACGGCGCGCGCCCTTGCGCCGACCCACACCGGTGCCGTTCTGCTTGGCCCGCTCGTTGATCAAGTCCACGCTCACGTGCGTTCACCACCCGTTCCGCCGGTCGCCCGGCGTCCTGTTGCTGTTGATGTAGCCAGGTAGTACCTGGGTTACCGGCAAGTCATGTTGCCATGCGCGACTCGGTATCCAATCGTGTTCCGGGCCGTATGACCAGATCCCGGCGAACTACGCTGAGGCACCGATACGCAATCGGGCGGATTCGACGGGTGGACCATATGGCAGGTTCGACGAACTCGGCAGGTTCCACGGGAAAGGCGAACCCCCTTGCCGAAAGACAGCGTACGGCCGCCGCGCCCCCGGCCATCGAGGGTTTGCGGCGGTTGGCGCGCACGCACGGCGGCTGGCTCGTCGGGTTGTGCGGGGCGCTGCTGTGCGCGGTGGGGTGGTACGGCGTGTCGGGTGAACGGTACGAGGCGCGCCAACTGCCCTACCTGGCGTCGGCCACCATTCCGGGCGCCGCGCTGATCGTCGCCGGCGCGGTACTCGTGGTGGGGACCCGGCGCGGGACGGCGCAGGCCCCTGCCGGAACGAGCGTCGAGAACGCGGAGTTGCGGCGGATGATGGGCCGGCTGTACGAGTTGCTGGTCGAGCCGGAGCCGGCCGAGGCGGCGAGCGAGGCGGGTGCCGGGGCGGCGTGGGTGACGGTCCCGGGCGGGGCGCGCTATCACCGGAGCGGGTGCTCGCTGGTGCGGGGCAAGAACGGGGTGACGCCGGTGGACGCGGCGGCGGTGCGGGACCGGGATTTGCGGCCGTGCCGGGTGTGCGATCCCGGTGTGGCCGATGAGCGGCCCGGCCTCCGGGAGACCGGTGAGCGGTCGGACGGGGTCTCCGGGGGCGATGTCGGGACCGACGGGCCGAGCGCGCCCGGCGCCGACGGCTGAGCGCCGTGCTCACCGTCGAACTGGCGCTCGCCGGCCTGGGCGTGGGCGCGATCGCGGCGCTCGCGGCGGTCGGGATGATCACCACCTACCGGGCCACCGGCGTGTTCAACCTGTCCTTCGGCGCGCTCGCGATGATCGTGGCCTACCTCGTCTGGCAGCAGGTGCGCGTGTGGGGCTGGCCGCTGTGGGCGGCGGTGCTGCTCGACGTGGGCGTGGTGGCGCCGGCGCTCGGCCTGGTCCTGGAGCGCTTCGTCTTTCGCGGGCTGCACCGCGAGGGGGCCGGTCCGGCCCGGATGCTGGTCGCCTCGCTGGGCGTGTTCGTGCTCCTGGTCGGCGTGGCCACGCTGGCCTGGGGTACGCAGGCCCGGCTCGACCCACCCTCGATCGTGCCGACGGGCACGGTCGGCCTGCCGGGCGACACGTCGGTGGCCAAGGGGACGCTGGTCGAACTGGGCGTGGTGGCCGCGGTCGCCGTCCTGGTCGCCGTCGTCACCCGGTTCACCCGCTTCGGGGTGCGGCTGCGCGCGGTGGTGGACCGGCGGGCGCTGGCCGAGTTGTCCGGGGTGCCGGCCGACCGCGTCGCCGCGGCCGGGTGGGCCTTCGGGTCGATGCTGGCGGGGCTGACCGGCGTGTTGCTCGCGCCGCACCTGCGGCTGGATCCGTACGGACTGACCCTGCTCGTCCTGGAGACCATCGGGGTCGCGGTGGTGGCCCGGCTGGCCAGTCTGCCGGTGGCGATCCTGGCGGCGCTGGCCATCGGGGTGGGGCAGAGCGAGTTGTCCCGGCTCGAAGTCGACTCGTGGGGGCTGATCCAGGCGCTCCAGGCGAACCTGTTCGTGGTGGTGATGCTGGTCGCGCTCCTGGTACTGCCCCGCATGGTCGAGGTCGGCGGCCCCGACCCGCAACGCGCGGCCGGGGCCCGGATAGGGACCGGGCACGGGGAGAGCGCGCCGATGGGCTGGTGGGTGCCGTTCGTCGCGGTCGCCGCGGCGCCGCTCGCGTTGGGCGCGGAACATCTGCGGGTCGCGCAGCAGGTGCCGGCGATGGCGATCGTATTCGTGTCGCTGGTGATGCTCACCGGGTACGCCGGCCAGATCTCGCTCGGCCAGGCCGGCTTCGCCGGACTCGGCGCGTTGTTCGCGGCGCAGCTGACCGGCCGGGGTGTCCCGGCCCTGCTCGCGCTGTTCCTGGCCGCGCTCCTGGTGGTGCCGGTGGGCCTGCTGACCGGGTGGCCGGCGATCCGGCGGCGCGGGCTGACCCTGGCGCTGACCACGTTCGCGGTGGCCGCGGTGGTCAGCCGGTTCGTCTTCGCCCAGCCGCGCTTCACCACCGACCTCGCGCTCGACCACCCGTGGCCGTTCGACGGCGAACGCTCCTTCTACGCCCTGGAGTTGGCCTGCCTCGTCCTGGTGCTCCTGGTGGTTCGCCGGCTGCACGTGAGCCGGCTCGGCCGGATGCTGGTCGCGGTGCGCGACCACGAGCGCGGCGCGGCGGCGGCCGGCGTGGACGTCTCCTCGGCCAAGGTCTTCGTCTTCGCGGTCAGCGCCGGTGTGGCCGGGCTCGGCGGCGCGCTGCTCGGGATGGGTGGGCGAGCCTTCGACGCGGCGGCCTTCGATCCGGTGCTCGGCCTGGTCTGGTTCGCCGCGGTGGTGGTGTTCGGCGTGGACAGCGCTGCGGGCGCGGTGTTGGCCGCCGGCCTGGTGGTCGCCCTGGACGCGGCCACCACGGCGGGCATGTCCACGATCGTGATCGGCGGCCTGGCGGTACTGCTGTCCCGGATGCCGGGCGGTGTCTCGGCGACGCTCCTGCGCCTGGCCGCGGGGCCGGCGCCGGTGCCCGCCGCGCCGCCCCCGCCGGTCCGGCTCAGCCCGCTGGGCCGCACCCTGCGCGAGCGGGTGCGGTCGGGCCGGGCGGAGGTGGGCGGGTGAGCGCGCTGCGGGCCGAGGGAGTGGTCCGCCGGTTCGACGGGCTGCGGGCCGTGGACGGGGTCGACCTGACCGTGCCGCCGGGGGTGGTGACAGCGGTGATCGGGCCGAACGGGGCGGGCAAGAGCACCCTGTTCGACTGCCTGGCGGGTGGCCGGGTCGACGCCGGACGGGTGTACCTGGGCGCGCGCGACGTGACCCGACTGCCCGCGCACCGGAGGGCCCGGCTCGGGCTGGCCCGGACGTTTCAGACGGTGTCGGTCTTCCCCAGTCTGACGGTGGTGGACAACCTGCGGGTGGCCGCGGAGAACCGGTCCGGATCCTCCGCCCCGGCCCGCCTGCTCGGGCTGCCGGATCCCGCCCGAGGACGGACCCGGGACGCGGTGGAGGCGGCCTTGGACCGGCTCGCGCTCACCGAACACGCGTACACCCCGGCCGGCGAACTCCCGGCCGGGATACTGCGGATGGTCGAACTGGCCCGCGCGCTGGCGGCGTCCCCGTCGGTACTGCTCTTGGACGAGCCGGCCAGCGGGCTCGACGACGCGCAGACCGAGCGGCTGCGCCGCGAACTGCGCGCGCTGGCCGCCGACGGCCTGGCGATCCTGCTGGTCGAACACGACATGGACCTGGTGTTCGGGGTGGCCGACACGGTGCACGTGATGGCCGCGGGCCGGATCGTCGCGGCCGGCACCCCGGACGAGATCCGCCGCGACGCGCGGGCCCGGGAGGTGTACCTCTGATGCCGATCACCCTGTCGGTCGCCGGACTTCGGGTCCGGCACGGCCCGGTCGAGGCGCTGCACGGCGTGGACCTGGACATCCCCGCCGGTGCCCTCACCGCCCTGGTCGGCCGCAACGGCTCGGGCCGCAGCACGCTCCTCGACACGCTGGCCGGACTGGTCCGGCCCACCGCCGGCACGATCACCTGGGACGGGGTGGACATCACCGCCTGGCCCGCCGACCGCCGCGCCCGTGCCGGCCTGACCCTGATCCCGGAGCGGGGCGGGGTGTTCGCCGGCCTGAGCGTGGCCGACAACCTGCGCCTGTTCGCCGACGGCCGCGACACGGCGCCGGCCCTGACCGCGTTCCCGGTGCTGGCCGATCGGCTGAGGCAGCGGGCCGGCACGCTCTCCGGCGGCGAGCAGCAGATGCTCGCGGTGAGCCGGGCCCTGCTCACCCCCGCCAGGCTCCTGCTCCTGGACGAACTCAGCCAGGGCCTGGCCCCCCGCGTGGCGGCCCACCTGTACGACGTGGTGGCCGGCCTGGCCACGGCCGAGCGCACGGTGATCCTGGTCGAACAACACACGGGCGAAGCGCTGCGCCGCGCCGAGGTCGTCTACGCCCTCAGCCGAGGCACGATCACCTTCGGAGGCGACCCGACCGAATACGAGTCCCACCCGGACAGCGCCCACCGCGTGTAGGTCAACGCCCTTCGGCGCGATACCACGGCTCCGGCGCGTCGAGCCCGGTCACCGGTGGGAGGCCGAGGGGTGCGGCGGGGGCGGGGCCCAGGGTGGGGCCGGGGATATCGGTCACCCGGTAGGGCAGGGGCACCATGCCGAACGGGCGGCGGTGGTGCGGATCGGGGTTGGGGGCGATCAGGGCCGAACCTCGCACGGGGGCTGCCTTTCGCTGCGCCGGCCCCGAGGTCCCATGCCCCGACGCCGCGCCCGTCGAACCACGTCGACGGACACGGCGTTCAACGACCGGGCGGGGGCGGAGTGTCGCCGGGTCACTCCGGCGGCCCCGCGCGGGGGCGGTTTTCGGCCACGGCCGGCGGGCCCGCGGGATGTCGGCGGCGAGTGCCAGGGTCGAGCGTGGCCTACCGAGAGGAGATCGGCGTGTTGCCCCGGATCGAGGAGCACGACGAGTTCACCGCCGTGGTGATCAGGACCGACTACACCGACGCCGCGGGCTGGGCGGCCGTGGTCGCGGAGTTGTCGCAATCCCGGGGGCGGGACGGGGAGTTCAACATGGGCCTGCTCCTCGTCGAGGATCCCGCCTGGGCGGACGCCGGGCCCGACGACATCGTCGCCGCGGTCCGCCGGGGCGAGAACGAGTTCGTGGTGTTCGTCGCCGACCGGCACGCGATGCGCTCCACCGACCGCGCGCTGCTCGCCCTCGACACCCGGCCCGAGGACGAGAACCCGGATCCGGTCGACGACCCACCCCTACGCGAGTTCCGAACCGAGCCGGCCGCCGTGCACGACGTGCAGGCCAACCTGGGAATCGCGAACCTGTCCTTCGGGGAGTACGCCGCGCATGCCCGGTCGGAGCCCGACGGCGTCCTGCGGCCCCTCGCGGACTGATCCCGCCGCGAAGCGGTCAGCGCGGCATCACCGTGCCCCGCAGCACCACGGCGCGCGGGTCGGCCAATACCCCCACATCGGCTCGCGGATCGGCCGAATACACCACCACGTCGGCCGACGCGCCCTCGGCGATCGCGTCCCGGCCGAGCCAGCGGCGGGCGGACCAGCACGCGGCGGACAGCGCGTCGCGGGCCGGGATGCCGGCCGCGACCAACTCCGCGACCTCGTCGGCGACCAGGCCGTGCGGCAGCGAGCCGCCCGCGTCGGTGCCCACGAAGATCGGGATGCCCGCGTCGTAGGCGGCTCGCACCGTGGCATAGCGGTTGGCGTGCAGCGCGCGCATGTGCGCGGCGTAGGTCGGGAACTTGGCGCCCGCCTGGTCGGCGATCCCGGGGAAGGTGGCGATGTTCACCAGGGTCGGCACGATCGCCACGCCCCGCTCGGCGAACAGCGGGATCAGGTCCGCGGTCAATCCGGTGGCGTGTTCGATGCAGTCGATGCCCGCCTCCACCAGGTCCGGGAGCGAGTTCTCGGCGAAGCAGTGCGCGGTGACCCGGGCACCCTCGGCGTGCGCGGCGGCGATCGCCTCCTGGAGGGCGTCCTTGGGCCACAGCGGCGACAGGTCACCGGTGTCCCGGTCGATCCAGTCGCCGACCAGCTTGACCCAGCCGTCGCCGCGCCGGGCCTCCTGGATCACGAACGCGGTCAGGTCACCCGGCTCGATCTCGTGCGCGTAGTTGCGGATGTAGCGCTTGGGCCGGGCCAGATGCCGCCCCGCGCGGATCAGCCGGGGCAGGTCCTCGCGGCCGTCGATCCAGCGGGTGTCGGCGGCCGAGCCCGCGTCGCGCAGCAGCAGCGCGCCCGCGTCCCGGTCGGTGATCGCCTGGCGCTCGGCGGTCGGCGCGTCGACCGCGCCGTGCGCGTCGATCCCGACATGGCAGTGCGCGTCGACCAGGCCGGGCAGTACCCACCCTTCCAATGTGGCGTCGACGGCGAGCGACGTCGGCCGCTCGAAGGTGATCCGCCCGCCGATCACCCACATCTCGTCACGGACATCCTCGGGGCCGACCAGAACGCGGCCCTTCACGTGCAGCACGGTCATGCCGAGACCCTACGACCTGACCACCCCCGACCCCACCGCTGCGTACCACCGCCGCCGAGGTCGAGGGCGGGCTTCACCCTCGTTTCACCAGTCCCCGCCTGACCCCCGCGGCCACGGCGGCCGTTCGGGAGTCGACCTCCAGCTTTGCGTAGATGTGCACCAGGTGGGATTTGACCGTCGCCTGGCTCAGGAACAGCGCCTTGCTGATCGCCAGGTTCGACAACCCCTCCGCGACCAGCCCCAGCACCTCGATCTCCCTCGGGCTCAACACCGGTTGCGGCCGGCGCAGTCGGCTCAGCAGGCGGCCCGCGATCCGGGGCGCGAGCGCCGACTCGCCGGCGGCGGCCGTTCGTACCGCCGCCGCCAATTCCTCCGGCGGGGCGTCCTTGAGCAGGTAGCCCAGCGCGCCCGATTCGACCGCGGCCAGGATGTCCGCGTCGGTGTCGTAGGTGGTCAGCACCAGGACGTGCGGGGCGCGGGGCAGCGCCGCGATGGCCGCCGTGGCCGCGTTGCCGTGCATGGCGCCGGGGCCGAAGCGCAGGTCCATCAGCACCACGTCGGGCGCGAGGGAGCCGGCCAACTCGACCGCGCGCTCCGCGGTGTCCGCCTCGCCCACCACCTCGAAGTCGGGCTCGGCCGCCAACACGGCGCGCAGCCCGGCGCGGACGACGGGATGGTCGTCGGCCAACAACAACCGGATCACCGCGCGGCCCTGTCCGCGGGGGCCGGCAGGGTCTCCGGCCAGTCTCGGGCGGGCGCCGGGACGGTCCCGGGGTCGTCGGTCTCAGGCACCGGAAGGGCCCCGGCCCCCTCCCGCGCAGGTGTCGAAAGGCCCTCGGTCCGCTCCCCCGCAGGCGCCGGCAAAGCCCCCGTCCGCTCCCCCGCCGGCACCGTAAACGTCACCGCGATCGCCGCCCCCTGGCCCGGACCCGACTCCACCGTCAGCGCTCCGCCCAGTTCGGCCGCCCGAGTCCGCATTGCCGCCAGCCCGAAGCCGGTGCCGGCGGTTCCGCCCCGATCCGCCCCGACCGGGCGCGCGGCCGGATCGAACCCGCATCCGTCGTCCACCACGTCGAGCGTCACCGACGCCTCCATGTGGCTGAGCGTCACCTCGGCCCGGGACGCGCCCGCGTGCCGCACCGTGTTCCCGAGCGCCGACTGGGCGATCCGCAGCAGCGCCACCTCGACGGCCGTCGGCAGCCCGGCCGCCTCCCCCGTGCGATGGAAGCGCACGTCCAAGTCCGCCTCGGCGGCCGTCCGCGCGCACAGCCGCTCCAGCGCCGCCGGCAGCGAGGAGTCGTCCAACTCCGGCGGCGCCAGCGCCCGGACGAACCGCCGCGCCTCCGCCAGGCTGTCGGTCGCGGTGACGCGCGCCAGCCGTACGTGCCGATCGGCCGCCGTCGGATCCGCCGGCAGCGCCCGCTCGGCCGCGCGCAGCAACAACTGGATGCTGCTGAAGCCCTGCGCGAGCGTGTCGTGGATCTCCCGGGCCAGCCGCTCCCGCTCCGCCAACACCCCCGCGCGCCGCTCCGCCGCCGCGAGCGAGGCCCGGGCCGCGACCACGTCCTCCACGAGGCGGCGCCGCGCCTCGCTCTCCCGGTGCAGCGCCTGGTAGCCCAGCACGGTGGCCACCGCGACCGCCGCGCCCAGCAGCGGACCGAGCACCATGCCCAACGACACCGCGCCGCGATGGGCCGCGTAGCCCCCGACGGCGATCACCGCGAGCCCGCCCACCACAGGCAGCGCGACCCGTACCGACAGCAGGTGCGGAACCAGGAAGAACAGTGGGAAGGCGAACCAGATCCCCTCCGCCGTGAGCGCGTACAACCCGCACCAGGACAACGTCAGCGCGCCCAGCCACCACACCGAGGCCCGCCGCGACGGCCCCACCGAGGGGGTCAGGTTGCCCACCACGTACACCGCGGCCGTGACCGCGGCGGCGATCGGGATCAGCGCGGTCCGTACCGCGGAGGCGTCGGTGCCGACGAGGGCGCGCAGCGCGGCCACCGCGAGCAGCAGCGCGACCAGCGCATGCATACAGGCGCGGAGCGTGCGGGGCACGGAGACGGGGTTCGGGATACCGGCGTACATATCGGGTCAAGGCTAACCGGGGCGGGTGGAGCAGCCATCGATCAAAAGGTTGACCGGGGCCGGTCAACCCGATCGATGACGCGGAAGCGGCCGGCGACCAGGCTTGGCGTTGTGTTCGTAGCGTTGCGGGACCTCGTGTTCGCCCGGGGGCGGTTCGCCCTGATGATCGTCACCGTGGTGCTGGTCACCGCGCTGGTCGGGTTGGTGTCCGGGCTGACCGTGGGGCTGGGGCGGGCCAATACGTCGGCGATCGACGCGCTGCCGGCCGATCGGCTCGCGTTCGCCGCGCCCGCCCCCGGACAGGGTGTCTCGTTCGCCGACTCGACCGTGGAGCAGGCGCAGTGGCAGCGCTGGGCGGAGCAGCCCGGGGTGCGCTCGGCCGCGCCGCTCGGCATCGCGATGACCCGGCTCGGGGTCGGTACGCGGACCACCGCCGCGGCGGCGTTCGGCGTGGAGCCGGGCGGGCCGATGGCCCCCGCCGGGCTGGCCCCCGGGACGGTGGTGTTGTCCCGGGGCCTGGCCGACGAGCTGCGCGTACGGGTCGGCGAGCGGCTGACCGTGGGCGCGGACACCGTGCTGACCGTCGCCGCCGTGGTGTCGGGATCCTCGTACAGCCACGCGCCGGTCGCGTGGACCACCCTCGCCGACTGGCAACCGCTGCGCCCGGGACCGCGGCGCGGCGGCCCGCACGCGACGGTGATCGTGCTCGACCTGGCCGGCGGGCACACCGGGGCGGCGGACCGGGCGATCGGCACGCGCAGCACCTCGATCGGCGACGCCCGGAAGGCGATCGGGTCGTACACCGCCGAGAACGGCTCGCTGCAGCTGATGCGCGGGTTCCTGTTCGCCATCTCGGCGCTCGTGGTCGGCGCGTTCTTCACCGTCTGGACCATCCAGCGGGCGGGCGACGTGGCGGTACTCAAGGCCCTCGGCGCACCCACCGGCTACCTGCTGCGCGACGCGCTCGGCCAGGCGTTCCTGGTGCTGCTCGCGGGCACCACCGTCGGCATCGGCGTCGCCGCGCTGTTCGGCGCGGTCGCACCGGCGGGGGTGCCGTACGTGGTGGACGCCTCGACCACGGTCCTGCCGGGGGCGGTGTTGATCCTGCTCGGCATGGTCGGCGCGGGACTCGCGGTGCGTCGGGTGACCTCGGTCGACCCGCACACCGCGCTCGGCGGGATCCGGTGAGGTGTACGGCGATGAACCACCCACCGATGAACCACCCACCGATGAACCGCACGGCGAGGAACCACACGGCCATGGCCCCGCAGCCCGATTCCCCCACGCCCGAGAAGAGGCCCGCCATGCACCCGTCCCCCGGCCTGGAACTCGCCGACGTGACGCTCACCTATCCCGACGGCGACGGTCGGCTGACCGCGCTGGACCGGGTCTCGCTGGCGGTGCCGCCCGGGACGTTGACCGCCGTGGTCGGGCCGTCGGGGTCCGGCAAGTCGAGCCTGCTCGCCGTCGCCGCCACGCTGACCACGCCGGACACGGGCCGCGTGTCGATCGCCGGCCTGGACGCGGTGGCCCTGCGGCCGGCCGAGCGGGCCCGATTGCGCCGGAGCACCATCGGGATCGTGTTCCAACAGCCGAACCTGCTCGCCTCGTTGACGTGTGTCGAGCAGCTTCAGGTGATGGCGCACCTGGCCGGCGGCAGTGCGCGCAAGGCCCGCGCCCGGGCGCTGGAACTGCTCGACCGGGTCGGCCTCGCGGACCGGGCGGAGCATCGCCCGCACCGGCTCTCCGGCGGCCAGCGGCAGCGGGTGAACATCGCCCGGGCGCTGATGCACGAGCCGAGCGTGCTCCTGGTCGACGAACCCACCGGCGCGCTGGACCACGAACGCGGCGCGGCGATCGTGGCGTTGCTCGCCGACCTGACCCGCACGAGCGGCGCGGCCACGGTCCTGGTCACCCACGACCGCAGCCACCTGCCGCACGCGGACCGGGCGGTGGAACTGATCGACGGCCGGCTGCGCGCGCTCGCGACGGCGTAGCGCCCGGTGCCGGGCGGCTTCGTGCGCCGCCGGCTACTCCCCCGCCTCCGGCCGCCACGCGCTCGACCCGGACAGGCTCGGCTCCGCGTCCGCCGCCCGCCACGCGCTCGATCCGCCGGTGGTGCCCGGCAGGCTCGGCGAGCCCGGCCCGTCCGGACCGCCGGGAATCACCGGCCAGTTCGGATCGACGACCGCGCCGCCGCCGTCCGGGTTGCGCCGGTCGAAGTAGCTCTGCAGCGAGGCCGCCTGCTCCGCGTACCACTGCACCTGCTTCTCGTGCAGCGTGCGCAGCGAGTCGGCGGCCAACTCCGGGAAACGCGCGCCCAGATCCTGCGCGAGCAGCAGGCATGCCAGCGCGTCGCCGTCGGCGGTGTGCGCGTCGGTGAGCACCACCTCGTAGAACGCGCTGGTGGCCGCGAGGGTGCGCTTGCCCTTGCGGTAGCGGTCGAGCTGCTTGTCGATCACCAACGGGTCGATGATCGGTGCGGTGTACGGGAGTTGCGGCAGATTGTGGCGGTGCAGCTCGGCCTGCAGGATGGTCAGGTCGAACGGCGCGTTGTAGATCGCGATCGGGGTGCCGGCGGCCAGGTATTCGGCCATCGCCTCGCCGATCTCGGCCAGGCACAGGGCGGGTTGCCGTCCCTCGGCCCGGGCGCGCACGGTGTCGATCCCGTGGATCGCGGTCGCCTCGGCGGGAATCTCCCGCTCCCCCGGGTCGATCAACCACGACCGCCGGGTGCCGGTCGAGTCCACCAGGGCGGCGGTGACGATGAAATCGGTCAGCGGATCGACTCCGGACGTCTCCACGTCGAACGCGGCCATCGGCCCCCGGTGCCAGCCGTCGTGATTGCCGCGCGGCGGCGCGGCGGGCTTCGGCTCGCCGCAATCGGCGCAGTACGTAACCCACTTGCCGTCCCGGCGGATCAACAGCCCGTCGCCGGCCTTGACATAGGTCGTGCACGTGGCACAGGTCGCGCCGAACTTGTTCGTTGCCATGGGGTGCCCTTTTCCGATCGCGGATCAGATTCACGTCGTCACTGCCCGAAACGCTAGTGCCCGGGTACGACGCGATCCGCACGAGCCGTCGCCAGTCGGCGCAACAGCGGCCGCTCGGCGGTGGTCCACGCGGTGCTCGTGAGCAGGTACAGGCCGACCGCGAGCGGCACGAACGCGGCGGTCAGGACCGTGGCGAAGGGCATCCACCGCAGCAGGGCGGGGGTGTTCGGCACCGCGGCGGCCCGGCGGTACTGGAGCCACGCCACGCCCGCGATCAGCGCGGTCAGGGCGAGCAGTACGGGCGTATGCGGCCCGCCGAGGCCGGCCACCGGGTGCAGGCCGAGCGGCGCGCCCGCGAGGGTGTGGCCGAGGAGGTCGCGGTCGCCGTCGAAGAGCCGGTAGGTCAGGAACAGGAACGGCAGTCCGGCCAGGGCCGGGAGTACGCCGGCGAACATCGAGGTACCGGATCGCCGGTGCAGCGCGCCGAGTTCGCGGGCGAGCCGCTGCGGATCCCGGGCATACCTCCGGCGCAGCCGCTCGACCTGCGGGGCGAGCCGGACGCGGGCCACCTCGGCGCGGGCCTGGGCGTAGGCCGGCGGGACGAGGGCGAGCCGGACACACGCGGTGAACACGACCACGGCGCCGGCCACCGAGCCGGTGCCGAGCAGCGGCGCGAGCGCGTCGGCGAGGGTGAGCAGGGCGTCGTGCGCGACGCCGAGGACGGGGATGCCGAACATGGGAAGGGCCTTCCGTGACGCGGGAATCGGGATGCGTCGGGCGGCCGTGCCGAAATCACCGGACCGGGATCGGGATCGGAAGCGCAAGCGTGACCGGGTGCAGGAGCGGGTGCGCGGGCCGGCGCCGGAGCTACGCGATGCCGAAGCGGTCGGGTCGGCGGTGGGCCGCCGGGCCCGTTCCCGGCGCTCGGGGCCGTGCTCGACCCGGCCCGTCGGGGTCGCGCGAGGGCAGGAAGGCCAGCCGGTCGGCCTGTCTGCGCAGCGCCGCGCCGCGCACCTGCGCCCACTCGGCGGAGGGCGCCCAGGCCGCGGCGGCACCGGCCAGCGCGAGGACGACGGTCATCGCGACGGCGACCAGGGCGGGCAACGCCCCGTCCACGAACAGCCCGAGGCCGATCAGCACGAGCAACGCCGCGAGCGGCGATGTCGACGCGGTGATCCGACCCTGGCGATACATGCACATCATCCTATTCCGCCCGACCGCCCCACACGCAGCCCCGAGCCGACGAATTCCGCCCGCTCCGACGGCGGGCGGGTGTGCCAGGATGACCCCCGTGCGCGTGCTGCTAGGGGACGGCTTCGGGGTGACGTCACGTCAGATCGCGGTGGCGGTCGGGCGATCGGGGCACGAGCCGGCGGTGTTGGCGCCGCCCGGTCGGCCGATCCCGGGTCGCCCCCGGTCGGTGACGAGGGTGTACGAGGTGCCCGCCTTCGGCACGGATCCGTGGGCTTGGCTGGCCCGGGCGGAAGCGGTGCTCGGGGCCGAGCCGTACGACGTGCTGCTGCCCACCGACGAGCACGTCGCGGTGCTGGCCCGGGCCCCGGAGCGGATCACCGCGCACAAAGTGGCCCTGGCCGTACCGTCGTTCGCCGCGCTGCGCCGCGTCGCGGACCGCGCCTCGGCGGCAATTACGCTGACCGAGATCGGCATGCCGCAGCCCGCCGGGACGGTGGTGGTGCACACCGCCGAGGAACTGCGCCAGGTCGCCGACCCGCCGCTCTACGTCAAGACCCTGCTCGGCTCGCATCGGGTCGAACGGCGCGAACAACTGCTGCACCTGGCCGACGAGTTGGACCGCGCCGGCGCGTTCGTGGACGGCGCCGGGGTGCTGGTGCAGGAGCCCGCGGCGGGTCCGGTCCTGTCCGCCCAGGCGGTGTTCGAGCACGGCCGACTGGTCGCGGTGCACGCGTACGAGCATCTGCACGGCCCGGCGGTGCGGCGCAGCGTGGTCGCCCCCGACATCCGCGAACAGGTGGCCATGCTCGGCGGCCACCTCGGCTGGCACGGCGCCCTGTCCCTGGACGCCGTGCGCACCACGTCGGGCCCGGCCTGGCTGGACGTCCGCCCCCATCTGGCCGAACCGGGCAACGCCGCCGCGAGCGGCACGGACCTGGTCGCCGCGCTGATCGCGGTCTCCCGGGGCGAAACGCCACCCTCGATGCCATGGGGCCGCCCCGACGTCCGCACCCGCCAGGCCCACGCGGGCGTATGGACCGCCGCCCGAGCCGGCCGCCGCCGCGCCGCACGGGAAATACTCCGCATCGCACTACGCCTCGAGCCCTACCGCGACACCGCGGAAGAATCCCTGAGCCTGCGCCGGGAACCCCGCCGAATCCCCGGCGCCCTGTGGTCCGCCACCATCGCCCTCACGTTCCCCACACACACCCTCACCCGCATCACCCACCAGGAATCCCAATCCACCCTGACCCCCACCACCTGGCGCCGAATCCTCGCCGGCCCACCCCCACCCACCCCCGAACCCTGAACCTCACCCACACACAACGCGGGACGTCGGCGGCCCGCTACAAACGAATGCGCCACCCCGGAACCCCACCCCACAAATCCCGCGACCCCCTCGATGCACGCGGACAGCCCGGCCGCTGCTGTTCCTGGATCCGGAGGATCGGCGCCATCATGGCCGCCTTCCGACCCGCAGCCTCCCCGGACGAATTGCGCTTCGAGTACCCCGAGTCACAGGCCTGTGCCGCGCTCGCGGCGTTCGAGATGGATCTCGATGAACACGGCAACCTTGGCCCGGAGCGCCCACGGGTCAAAGGGCTTGACGATGTAGTCGACAGCTCCCGCCGAGTAGCCGCGGATCGAATGTGCGGCATCGAGACCCATCGCGGTCAAAAAAATAATGGGGATGCTGCGCGTTCGGGACCGTCGTTTGATGTGGGCCGCGGTCTCGTACCCGTCCATGCCCGGCATCTGCACGTCGAGGATGATCACCGCGAAGTCGTCGTGGTCGAGCAGGGCCTTGAGCGCCTCATGCCCCGACCTGACGGAGACCACGTCATAACCCGGCGCGGCGACGACCTCCTCCAGCGCCAGGAGGTTGTTCGGCTGGTCGTCGACCAGCAGTATCTTGGGTTGTGCCCCGCCGGTCGGATCCGCAGGGCGCGGCCAATTCCGTTCCAACGCGGCAAGTTGCCGTTCCAGCATGTCGCAACGTGCCTCGGCGTCCATCCCCCGGCGTCGGGCGGTTTCCAACTCGGCCGACAGCCTGCCCACCTGCATCGCGAGCACGTCATGCTCCGATTCGAGGACGGTGTGGTGTGGAGGCGGCTCCGATCCGACCCAGGTCGCCTCAAGCCGCGTCAGCCGCGTCTCGAGTTCGACTATTCGGTGACTGCGGTCGAGGAGGGCGTCGCCGATCACCCCCTCCTCCACGGTCGAACGACGGGCGTCCAACTCGGCTTCCGCGAGTTGCAGTTCGAGAGCGGCCTTGACCGGGCCGGCCGCTACTCCGCTGTGTCGCAGCGCTGCCCGATGAAGGCGTCGCACGCGCGCGACCTCGTCCGGAGACAGCGGCTGTTCCTGACACTCGCCGACATCGTCCAGAAGTTCGGCGACGAACTTCCACGGCGGAATGCGTGCGCCGCTGAGGAACCGGGAGATGCTCCCGGCGTCGCGGAAGCGCTGTGCGCCGTAGCCGCGAACGGAGATGTCCAGCAAGCCGAACAGGTGCCGGAGTGCCTCGACGAAGTCGCGGCACTCCTTGGTGATTCCTGCGTCCAAGGGGCGGAGTGATCCCATACGATCCCTCGTCAGTCGCGGACGGAAGGCAGGCGAGTCGGTTCCCCGGTCGGGTTCCCCGCGACAGGAGTGGAGCACCCGTGCCCCGGACCGACGATGCGGTCGAAGAAACCCACCGCAAACCCGAACACCGTGGCGCCATAGAGCACCGACTGCGAGTGGCCGGAGCCGGACATCGCGGTCAGTACACCACCCCCGGCGCCGGTCAACCCCGCAAGGAGGAAGACGAGGGCTGCCCGGAGGGATAACAAAGGATGGGTCATGTTCTCTTCTCGGTCCGTCGACGTGCGCGGCCGGACCTTGCCGGATGCCGCGCCTGAGGACACGATTCTCGATCGGCCGCCGCATGTTGCAGGCCCCGCAACGGAGTTCGGCCAACGTTCGGCAACGAGCCGGCAACACCCCGACGGTGCCGCACCGTACGCCGATTCCCTGCTCAGGCGCCCAGCCACACCTCGGGCACACCTGAAGCGCCGCTCGCACCTTCGCCGAGTCGTACCCGCCAGTCACCGAGACACGGTCCTTCTCGATCGTGGGCCCGGGTTCGACCCGTCGTCGTGTCCAGGTTCAGGGGACGGATTGCAGATGGGTCGAGGCTAGCCGAGCAGAATCGGCCCGCGCGGCAGAAGAACGGCAAACGCCGGACATCTGCACCAACCGCCGGCCGGCCGTCTTCGAGCGGATCCGGGCTTACGGGACGGCCCGAGGAGCGGGTGTGGGCGCGCCGTGGCTCGCCGATCTCGGCGAGGCGCGAACTCCTGTACAACGCGATGCGTCCGGAAAGGCTCGCCAGACCGCGCCGGACGGGTGATGGCGCCGGGGTGATCCACGCCCCCGGGTACGGCTCGGCCCAGGTTCCGCCGCGCGGGCCGCTCACCCCAGCAGCGACTCCACCAGCGCTCGGACCGACAGCACGAACAGTCGGTCGCCGTCGGTGACGTTGTTCAGGCTGTCCGCCAGTTCCGGGTCGTCGTGGGCCAGCTCGGCTCGCCACTCGTCCACCGCCGGCGGTTCGGCCGCGCTGTTCTCCAGGGCCCGCTCCAGCATCACGAAGCCGGCGACCTGGTACTGCACCGCCTGGACCGCCTCGCCCGCCCGCGCGCCCCGCAGGCCGGCCGCCGTCATCTCGTGCACCAGCGCCTTGCGGGCGGGCAACATCATCAGTGACTCCAGGCCGCGCTCGCGGACCAGGCCGACCAGGTGCGGGCGCTCCAGGATCATCCGCCGGGTCGATCGCGCGATCGAGACGACCCGCTCGACCGGCGTGCTCCCGTCCACCGAGATCGCGCCCATCTCCGCGATCACCCGATCCACCAGTTGGTCGACCAGCACGTCGCGGTTGCCCACGTGCCAGTAGATCGAGGTGACCGCCACGCCCAACTCGGCGGCCAGTTTGCGCATGCTGAGGTTCTCGATACCGGATTCCATGACGAGACGCATGGCGGTGTCGAGCACGGTGTCTCGCGTGATCCTGTCCATCACGTCCCATTCTCGCGCCCCGGGCCGCCGGCCCGATACACGGTCAACCGGGCCGCAGGTCTTTACCTCGCCGACCCACCGGTGTAACAGTGTTACAGAGCAACCGGCACCACTGCGCACGAGATCGCGACAACGGGGGTCGACGACCCGCGCGCAGCCCTCGCACGAGCACCCGAGCACCCGAGCACCGAGCACAGGCGCAAGCACACGCACGAGCACGGCACGAGCGGAAGAGGTGAGGTACGTGGCACGCATTCGGTACGGCGCCCGGCCGGCGGAGGCGCTGAAGAAGTCCTCCCGGGAACGGTCCAGCCTTCCGGAGATCTGGTCCACCGGCGTGATGGCGATCTGGGAGACCGACCCCGAGGTGATCGCGGCCGTACTGCCGCCGCCGCTGGTGCCCGCCGACCGGCCGCTGGTCCGGGCGAACATCTCCGGCTGCGACATCAACGGCTACCCGCTCGGCGCGGGCGCGATCGCGGTGCGCTGCAAGCACGGCGACATCGAGGGCGACTACACGCTGACCATGCCGATGACCACCGAGCGTGCCGTGATCGGCGGCCGGGAGGTGTTCGGCGAGCCGAAGAAGCTGGCCGACGTCAAGGTCGAGCGCGACGGCGACTCCGTCGTGGCCACCGTGAACCGGATGGGCGTCACCTACATCGAGGTCCGCGGCACGGTCGGCGAGGAACTGCCGCTGCCCGAGCCCCGGCAGACGCTCAGCTTCTACTACAAGTTCCTGCCCGCCGTGGACGGCGACGGCTTCGACGCAGACCCGCTCCTGGTCCACGTCACCCGCAACGAGCGCACCCGCAGCGCACACACCGTGACCGGCGAGGTGATCCTGCGCGACTCGGACTTCGATCCCGTCGCCGACCTCCCGGTCCGCAGGCTGATCTCGATCACCCTCAGCGAGCGCACCTCCGACCAGCAGGGTTTCGTCGCCGAGCGGGTCAAGGCCGACCTGGTGCTGCCGTACATCCACCAGCGCTACGACGACGTGCAGCAGATCACCGACGACCCGCCGCCCGCCACGAAGTAGCACGCCGCAGACACGGCAACGGCAGCGACGACAAACAGACGACAAGGGAACGGGACACATGCTGCAGGAATTCGACGGCAGAGTCGCCGTCGTCACCGGCGCCGCGAGCGGCATCGGGCTCGCGATGGCCGAACGGTTCGCCGCCGAGGGCATGAAGGTCGTGCTCGGCGACATCGAACAGGGCGCGCTGGACAAGGCGGTCGTGCGGATCACCGATGCGGGCGGACAGGCGTTCGGACACGTGGTGGACGTGTCGGTGCGCGAATCCGTATTCGCGCTGGCCGACGCCGCGTTCGAACACTTCGGCGCGGTGGACGTGTTGTGCAACAACGCGGGGATCGGGTCCGGCTCCGAGGGCAAGATGTGGGAGCACGACCCCAAGGACTGGGACTGGTGCTTCGCCGTCAACGTGTTCGGCGTCTTCAACGGCATCCAGGCGTTCGTCCCGAGGATGCTCGCGCAGGACACCCCCGGGCACATCGTCAACACCTCCTCCGGCGACGGCGGCATCGCCCCGCTGCCGAACGCTTCGGTATACGCCACCACCAAGGCCGCCGTGGTCACCATGACCGAGGCGCTGTACGCGCAACTGGGCCAGGTACGCGCCAAGTTGGGCGCGTCCGTGCTGTTCCCGGGACCGAAGATGTTGCGTACCGGCCTGTGGGAGTCGTACCGCAACCGACCCGAGCGCTTCGCCAAGTCGGTACCGCGCAAGACTCCCTACAACACGCTCGACGCGTGGGAGAAGGCGATGCGCGACGCGGGGCGGGAGATCGAGTTCACCCCGGTCGAGTCGGTCGCTGCCGACGTGCTCGACGGCATCCGGGAGAACCGGTTCTGGATCCTGCCCGCGAGCGAGCACAGCGACGCCCAGATCACCGCACGGTCGCGCAGCATGCTCGACCGCAGCAACCCCTCGTACCTCGAGACCTTCGTCCTGGACAAGTGAGCGACGATGACTGAGCAAGCGACGACCGAGCAGACGACACCCGAGCAGACGACCGAACACATCGGGCAGCGCGACAACGCCGAACTCACCACCCCCTACACGATCATCTCCTCGGACACCCACGCCGGCCTGCCCACGGAGCTGTATCGCGACTACCTCGCCACGAAGCACCACGCGGCGTTCGACCAATTCATGTCCGAGCGCGAGGCGCAACTCAAGGCGATCACCGATCTGGGCGTGCGCAACGAGGACTTCGCGGCGAACTGGTTCGAGACCAACGAGGAGGTGCTGCGCAGCGGTTGGGAAGTGGACCGGCGCGACCTGGAGTTGGACAAGGACGGCGTGGTCGGCGAGGTGATCTTCCCGGACGCCGACGCGGTCGAGTCGCGTACGTGTGTGCCGTTCGGCGCGGGCCTGGGCCTGTCCGGTGACCTGGATCCCGAACTGGGCCTGGCCGGCGCGCAGGCGCACAACCGCTGGCTGGCCGAGTTGTGCAAGACCAGCCCGGAGCGGCGGCGCGGGGTCGCGCTGATCCCGATCACCGCGGCTTTGGACGACGTACTCAAGGAGATCCGCCGGATCAAGGCCGACGGCCTGGGCGCGGTGATGATCCCGGCGATGTGGATGAACCAGACGCCGTACCACGACCGCAGGTATGACCCGGTGTGGGCGCTGTGCGAGGAGCTGGAGCTGCCGGTGGTCACCCACTCGGGTCCGGCCGACCGCGAGGCGTATGGGAACCACCTGGGCATCTACGTCACCGAGGTCACCTGGTGGCCGTCCCGGCCGCTGTGGTTCCTGCTGTGGTCCGGCGTGTTCGAGCGGTTCCCGAGGTTGCGGTTCGGGGTGACCGAGGCGGGCTGCTGGTGGGTGGGCAACCTGCTGTGGTTCACCGACCGGCTGCTGCTCGGCTCGCGTGGCGCGGCCAAGTTGGCCGGGTTCGAGGAGATCAAGCTGCTCCCGAGCGAGTACTTCGACCGCAACTGCTTCATCGGCGCCTCGAACACCAAGCGCCGCGAGATCGGCATGCGCTACGAGATCGGCATCGGCAACATCTGCTGGGGTAACGATTTCCCGCATCCGGAAGGCACCTGGCCGGAGACGCTGAACATCCTGCGCAAGACGTTCTCCGACGTGCCGATCGCCGAGACGCGCGTGATGCTCGGCGAGGCGGTCGCGGATGTGTACGGCTTCGACCTGGCCGCGCTGAAGCCGCACGCCGAGCGGGTCGGGGTCACCCCCGCGACACTCGGCCAGGTGAACGCGGACGGTTCGGCGAAGGACCTGACGACCAAGTGGGCCGCCGCCGCCGAGATCGGCCGGCACTGGCTCACCGGACACGACACGGGCGCCGCGATCAACCCGAACGCGCCGGCCCAGGAGGTCTGATCCCCGATGACCGAGCGCACCACCCCGCCCGCCGTCCCGGGCGGCCCCCCGTTCACCGATCTGCCCGAGCGATACACGGTGATCTCGGCCGACTGCCACGGCGGCGGCGAGATCCACGGCTATCGCGACTACCTGCCGGCCCGTCTGCACGCCGAGTTCGACGCGTGGGTGGCCGGCTACGAGATCCCGTACCCGGACCTGAAGGGCGATCTGGGTCCGCGCAACTGGGACTCCGATCGACGGCTGCGCGACCTGGAGGCGGACGGGGTGGTCGCGGAGGTGATCTTCCCGAACACCGTGCCGCCGTTCTTCCCCAAGCCGTCGCTGACCGACCAGCCGCCCGCCGCGAACGCCGGTGACCTGGCGCTGCGTTGGGAGGGGCTGAAGGCGCACAACCGTTGGATGGTCGACTTCTGCGCGGCGGCTCCCGGACGCCGCGCGGGCATCGTCCAGATCATGCTGCACGACATCCCGGCGGCGGTGGAGGAGATCCGCTGGGCCAAGGAGGCGGGGCTCACCGGCGGCGTGCTGCTGCCCGGCACCCCGCCCGGCTCCGGCCTGGTGCCGATGTTCGACTACGCGCACTACGAGCCGCTGTGGCGGGTGTGCGAGGAGTTGGGCATGCCGCTCAACCACCACACCGGCTCGGCGGCGCCGCCGGCCGGGGACACCGACGTGGACAAGGTGGTGTTCCTGACCGAGGTGTCCTGGTGGGCGCACCGCGCGTTCACCCACCTGGTGGTCTCCGGCGCGATGGACCGCCATCCGGATCTCCAGTTCGTCTTCACCGAGCAGGGCACCGCCTGGATCCCGGAGGAGACCCGGCGGCTGGACTACTACTGGCACCGGATGAGCACCGCGGTCGGCTCCCAGGAGTACGAGTGGGGCAGCGAACTGGTCGGCCGGATGGCGCTCAAGCCCAGCGAGTACTGGGCCCGGCAGTGCCACGTCGGGGCCAGCTTCCAGCGTCCCGCCGAGGCCAAGCTGCGCTACCAGGTGGGCGTGGACCGGGTCATGTGGGGCAGCGACTACCCGCACAAGGAGGCCAGCCACCCGTTCAGCCGCGAGGCGCTCCAGCTCACTTACAACGGCATCGACCCGGTCGAGGTCGCGGCCATGGTCGGCGGCAACGCGGCGAAGCTGTACGGCTTCGACCTCGACGCGCTGGCCCCGATCGCGGCCCGGGTGGGCCCGAGGGTCGAGCAGGTCTGGGCACCGCTCGCGCCGGAGGACATCCCGGTCGGCGCGGACAAGTGCCCGGCGTTCGTCGGGGTGACCGGCGTCAAGCCGTAGGGCCGGTCGAGCCGGGTCGGCGCCGGCCGAGGCTGTCGGTGGCGGGAGTGGAACCCTCGTTCCGCTCCCGCCGCCGGGGGTGTGACGCCTTGCACAGGGCTTCGTACCGGCGGGCGGGCGATTTTTCCGGTGAATCGTGTCGGCACGGCTTAGAGTCCGAGCCATGACTCGACCGGACTGGGCTCCAGAGCACATCGACATCACGCGCGCCAGCGTCGCCCGCGTCTACGACTACGCGCTCGGCGGCGCGCACAACTTCGCGGTCGACCGCGAGGCCGCGGAGCTGGTCACCCAGGCGATGCCCGAGTTGCGCGACGTGCTGCGCGGAAACCGGGTCTTCCTCACCCGCGCCGTCCACCACCTGTTGGACCTGGGCATCCGGCAGTTCCTCGATCTGGGCTCGGGCATCCCGACCGTGGGCAATGTGCACGAGATCGCACACAAGGCCGACCCGGACGCGCGTGTGGTGTACGTGGACAACGACCCGGTCGCGGTCGCGCACAGCCAACTGCTGCTCGCGGACAACCCGAACGCGACCGTGGTGGGCGCCGACCTGACCGATCCGGCCAAGGTGATCGACTCGCCCGAGGTGCGCAAGCTGATCGACTTCTCCCAGCCGGTCGGCGTGCTGATCGTGTCGGTGCTGCACTTCCTGCCGGACGAGGCGGACCCCGTCGGCGTGGTGCGCCAGTACATGGACGCCACCGTCCCCGGCAGCCACCTGGCCCTGTCCCACGCGCACCGCAGCGAGGAGCGCCCGGCCGGGATGGACCGCGCGCTCAGCGAGTACTCGTCCAACGTGCAGCAGATGCACGCCCGTTCGCACGACGGGATCCTGGCCATCTTCGGCGGACTGGAACTGCTGCCCGCCCGCCTGGTTCCGGTCGACGTGTGGGGCCCCGAGGGCCCGCTCGGCGACCCGGCGGTGAAGCTGCCTCAGCTGGCGGGCGTCGCGGTCAAGGCCTGAGCGGCCGGCACCGGGTTGTAGAACTCGCGCTGCCCGACCACCAGACCGTCCCGAAAGGTCAGCACCGCGATGTAGGTGTTGGCGTAGGGCCGGTCCGTGGTCCGGGCCCGACCCGTCCCGGTGAACTCGACGATCACGGTGTCCGGGTCCACGCAGTCGTGGACCCGGGTCACCGTCAGGCTCAGCTCGAAGACGCCGAGCGCGATGGCGAGGTAGGTCTCCACCGCGGCCCGGCCCTCGATCCGCACCGGCGGCGCGGCGTAGGGGAATTCGAGCACGACGTCGGGGTGGTAGCAGGCCACCTGGGCGGCGCGGTCGCCGGCGCCGACGGCGGCGAGCAGCCGTTCGGCGACGCGGGTGTGGTGCGCGCGGCGTGCCTCGGCCGGTTCGGTCGAATGCGTGGTCATGGCCGCACCCTGGCGCAGATCGGCCCGCGATGGAAGATCGCCTCCGCGTGGGATCAGGCCGCGGCGGGCTCACCGTCCGTGACGGGCACCACGTTCGTCTCGGGCAGCAGGAGCAGGCAGGTCGCGCTCACCGTCGCCGCGCCCGCCAGATAGGCCGCGACGCCCCACGGTGTGCCGTCGCCTCGGGCCAGTTCGGTGGCCACCATCGGGGTCAGCGCGCCGCCGAGCACCCCGCCCAGGTTGTACGCGGTGGACGCGCCGGTACACCGCACCCGCGGCTCGAACAGCTCGGACAGGTACGCCCCGACCACCGAGAACATCGCCATGAACGCGACCAGCGTGCCCAGGCATCCCAGGGTCATCCACATCGGCTCGCCGGTGGCCAGCAGGCCGAGCATCGGGAACGCCCACAGGCCCATCCCCGCGCAGCCCACCAGGCACATCGGCTTGCGCCCGTACCGATCGCCCACCACGGCGAACAGCGGGGTGACCAGGGCCATCCCGGACACCGCGATCATGATGCAGGCCAGCATCGTGGTGCGGCCCACCGTCGGCCGGTCGTCGGCGTACTGCAGGGACCACGTGGTGGTCAGGTAGAAGCCCACGTAGCCGCAGGCCAGCGCCCCCGCGGCGAGCAGGACCAGGCGCCAGTGCCCGCGCAGGACCTCGGCGACCGGACTCGCCGAGGTCTCGTTGCCGGCCACCAGCGCCCGAAACGCGGGCGTCTCCTCGACCGAGGCGCGCAGCAGCAGCCCGCCGGTCGCAAGCACCCCGGCGAACAGGAACGGCACCCGCCAGCCCCACGCGTGGAACTGCGCGTCGGTCAGCGACCCGGACAGGATCAACATCAGCCCGTTGGCGAGCAGGAACCCGATCGAGGGGCCGGCCTGGGGAATCCCGGCCCACAACGCCCGCCGCCCCGGCGGTGCGTGCTCGGCGGCCAGCAACACCGCGCCGCCCCACTCGCCGCCCACCCCGAAGCCCTGGCAGAACCGAAACACCACCAGCAGGATCGGCGCGGCCACGCCGATCCGCTCGTAGGTCGGCAGCAGCCCGACCAGCACGGTGGCCACACCGGTCAGGACGAGCGACACCACCAGGACCGGCCGCCGCCCGCGCCGATCGCCCAGGCGCCCGAACACCACCGCACCCAGCGGGCGCGCGACGAACCCGACCGCGTAGGTCGCGAACGCGGCGAGGGTGCCGGCGATCGGCGAGAAGCCGGGAAAGAACAGCGGCCCGAGCACCAGGGCGGCGGCGGTGCCGTAGACGAAGAAGTCGTAGAACTCGATCGCGGTACCGACGAAGGACGCCGCCGCGATCCGGACCATGGAGACATTTCGAGTCACACCCCGCCCAACGACCGGGTGGGGACGTGGTCACCCACGCGGCGGTCACCCGTCCGGCGCGGTCTGGCGAGCCTTTCCGGAGGAGTCGCGTTGTACAGGAGTTCGCGCCTCGCCGAGATCGGCGAGCCACGGCGCACCCGCGTCGTCGCCCACGTGGCCGAGGGACCAGGCCGGGTTCTGGCACATCGCGGTTTGCACGATCTGGGTGCCCGGCAGGGTGATCGGCCAGCACAGCAGGTGTCCGGCCAGCCACCAGAACTTGCCGAGCACCGCCACCGAGAGATCGTCCTCGCCCGGCGGCCGATCACGGTACTCGTGCCGGTACCAGGTGCGCACCACCTGCGGCCAGCTCTGCTCGGCGATCACCGTGCCGTCCCGATCGCGCAGCGGCCCGTTGCGGAACTGCACGTCCCGCGCGATCCGATGGGTCACCCGCAGGCCCAGCGCGCGGCGCACCGGGGTGAGCAGGATCGTCACGCCACCGCACACCGACCACGTGAGCATCGACGGCCACAGGCCGAAGACCAGGAACAACACCGCACCGGCAACACCCAGCGGCAGCCCCACCGCCCGCGCCGCGACCGGTTCCGCGTAGACCTTCAGCGGCGTGATCGGGACCCGGAAGACCGTGTCGGGCGTGGTGCCGTAGCGCGACTCGTCGAAGTCGAGCGCGCGCGCCCGACGATAGGTCCGGGTCTGGAACCAGGGCAGCGCCAGAGACGACACCGCGCCGGCCACACCGACCACAAACCAGGGCAGGGACACATCGTGAAGCTCCATCGCCACGTCACCCCTCCGCGCGTCGATGTCTCCACGGTCGCCCATGACGGCCCGCTACGGAAGACCACGATGTCGGACAAGTGGCAGAAAATATGCCCTCCACCCCCGCGCGCGTCGGACGATCACCGTGCAGCCGCTCGACGCCGGCGGGATGTGGGCGATGCCGGCCGATCGCGCGAGCCGTCGCGCCGCCGGGCCGGTCCTACCCCTGAACCGCCCTACCGCCGTGGGGCGTTGAGCGCGATCGGTGGTGTGGCGCCCCTCAGGCCCGGCGCAGCAGTGCCATGGCCAGCGCCTGGACGGAGCGGGTGAAGTGGCGGGGGTCGTCGGGTGGGGTGGTGTGGCGGATCAGGTCGCCGTCGAAGAGCGCGAGCAGGGCGTGGGCCAGGAAGTCGGCGTCGAGGTCGGGGCGGCCGTCGGTGAACAGGGCGGCGAGGTGGTGGTGCCAGAACCGGTAGCTGGGATCGCCGTACCGGTCCTCGGCGCAGGCCTGTCCGTGTGCCGACAGCAGGGTGGCGTTGCCCTCGGCGATCGCGCCGAGCCCGTCGAGGAAGGCGAGCATGCGCTCCGGTGCGGGCGCGCCCGGTCCCAGCGGCGGGGGGCCGTTCCCGACCGCGTCGCGCAACTCCCGGGACCGCTCCTCCAGCAGCGCCTGCAACAGCCCGGCGCGGTTGCCGAAGCGCCGGAACACGGTGCCCTTCCCGACTCCGGCCAGCGCGGCGACCCGGTCGAGCGACACGTGGTCCCCGCCGCCCTCGGCCAAGAGCTGCTCGGTCGCGCGCAGCACGGCACGGCGGTTACGCGCCGCGTCGGCGCGCTCGGCGCGCTGTTCGCTCATCGGCATCTCCCGGCTGGACGGACCGTCGGTCCGCATATTAGCGTGGAGATAAGCGGACCGACGGTCCGTGTAATCCACGACTTCTGGGGGACTCATGGTCATGCGCGCGCTCGTCGTCGATCCCGACGCTTCGGGATCACTGCGTCTCGGGTCGGCCCCGGAGCCCCACCCCGCACCACACCAACTGGTGATCGCCGTCCGGCACATCTCGCTCAACCGCGGCGAGGTGGCGTTCGCCGGACGCCTTCCGGCCGGGACCGTGCACGGCTACGACGCCGCCGGTGTCGTCGTACGGGCCGCCGCGGACGGCACCGGGCCGGCCGTGGGCGCCGAGGTCGCCGCGTTCGGCGCCGGCGCCTGGGCCGAGCGCATGGTCGTGGACACCACCGCCGTGGCCGAGCTGCCGGCCGGGGTCGACCTCGCCGACGCCGCCGCGCTGCCGATGGCCGGCATCACCGCGCTGCGCACCCTGCGCATCCGCTCCGTTCTGGGCCGACGGGTACTGGTCACCGGCGCGGCCGGCGGCGTCGGCCGCTACGCGGTCCAACTCGCGGCCCTGGGCGGCGCCCACGTGATCGCCTCGGTCGGATCGCCGACCCGCGCCGCCGGCCTGGCCGAACTGGGCGCGCACCAGGTCGTGGTCGGCCTCGCCGGCATCGACCGACCGGTGGACCTCGTCCTCGACACCGTCGGCGGCCCGCAGCTGGTCGCGGCCTGGGACCTGCTCGCGCCGGGCGGGAGTGTGCAGAACATCGGCTGGGCCTGCGACGAACCGGCGGTGTTCGCGCCGTACTCGCTGTTCTCCATCGGGCCGGCCAAGACCATGAGCACATTCGGCGACGTCCACGACGTCGGCCCGGACCTGGCGACGCTCCTGGACTTCGTGGCGGCGGGCCGGCTCGCCCCGGAGGTGGACCGGCGCGATTCCTGGGAGCGGGTCGCCGAAGCCGCCCGGGCCCTCCTCGACCGGCGCATCGCAGGCAAGGTGGTCCTCGACGTGGAGCCGACCGCCGCCTGACCCGTCGCGGCGGCTCGGCGGCGGCTCGACAACGGCTCAGCGGCGGCGATACCCCGAGGCGCCGTGGATCCGGGCCAGGTGTTGCCGCAACGTGGCCACACGCGGGTGTTGCGGGCCCAACCGGTGCTCCTGTTCGGCGAGCAGCGGGACCAGCACACTCTCCGACCGGTACGGGTCGCCCAGCGCGGCGAGCAGCAGCCCGATGCGCTCGCGCAGGTCGAAGCCCTGGTACACGTCGGCATCCGGGACCCGGCGGTGCAGGTCGAGCAGGCGCCGGTACTCGCCGAGCGCGGCGGGCAGTTCGCCCAACTCCTCCAGGCACGCGGCGACCTGCCTGCCGTACTCCATCGCCTCCGCGTCGGCCGGCCCACCCGTGGCCGCGAACACGCTCGCGATGTATCGCAGTTCCGGCAGCGCGCGGCGGAACTGCCGGTCCGCGAGCAGCGTGTCGGCGAGCGCCTGGCGCAGGCCCAGGACGAGCGGATCGTGCTCACCGTGCCGGGCGACGGCCACCGGCAGCGCGGCGCCGAGCACGTCCACGGCCTGGGTCAGCGCACCCTCGCCGAGCAGCCGGTTGGCCTCGTCGAGCGCACTGCCCACATCCGGTGTGGGCGGCGCCGCCGAGGGCACCGCGGCCCAGGCCGGATCCGTCCTGGGCGCGTACGCGGCCGGCCCCGCGCTCATCCCCCACGACGCGGCCGGCGCGGCCGGGGTCGGCGCGTGCACCGGCGCGGGCACCCCCGGCAGCGGTTGCGGCGCCGCCGGGAAGCGCAGCGGCCGGGTCGGGTCCATCGGCGCGGTCGGGGCCGGCGCCGCGCTCGCGTCGCCCGTGGGCGCGGGCAGCAGCGGGGCCAGCCGCCGATACACCTCCTGCGCGTTCGCCGGCCGCTGATCGGGCTGCTTGCCGAGCAGGTCCAGGACCAGCCGATCCAGGCCGGCGGGCAGCCCCGGCCGCCGTGCGCTCGGCGGTTCGGGTGCGGTGTTCAGGTGCCCCAGCATCACCGAGGCCATCGTCGGCCCGGCGAACGGCGCGCGGCCGACCAGCATTTCGTACAGCAGGCAGCCCAGCGCGTACAGGTCGGTGCGCGGCTCGACGATGCCGTTCATCTGTTCGGGCGCCATGTACGCGGGCGACCCCGGCATCGCGCCGGTCGTGGTGAGCTTGGTCGACTCCGGATCGAGCACCGCGGCCACGCCCAGGTCGAGCACCTTGACCGTGCCGTCGCGCCGCACCATCACGTTGCGCGGCTTCAGGTCGCGGTGCACCACCGGCACCGCGTGCACCGCGGCCAGCACCGAACAGATCTGCGCGGCCACCGCAACCGCCCACTCCCACGGCAGCGGCCGATGCTCGGCGATCAGGTCGGCCAGGTCGCAACCGTCGAGCAGTTGCATCACCAGGTACAACTCGCCCGCGTCCGCGCCGCCGTCGAACACGGTGACCAGACCGGGGTGGTCGATGCCGGCGGTGACCCGGCACTCGCGCAGGAAGCGGCGTTCCATCGCGCCGCGCTCGCCGCCGGTGTCCACGAGGTCCGTGCGCAGGAGTTTGACCGCGACCCGGCGCTGGAGGGTGCGGTCGTACGCCTTCCAGACCTGGCCCATGCCGCCTCGGCCGATCGCCGCGGACAGCTCGTAGCGGTCCGCGATCACCCGGCCCGGCGCACTCATCGAGGCCCGCCGGGGTTGCCGCCGTCCTGTTCGCGCAGCCGTTCGCTGAGCCCCTGGAGCCGGGCCCGGGCCCGGGCGGCGGGATCGTCGACGGCGGGCGGCGGCCCGGCCGCGGGCGGCGCGACCGGCGGGGGCGCGACCGGCGCGATGTGCGGGCGTACCGCCGGCCCGGGGTGAGGGTAGCCCGGCAGCACCGGCCGCGGCAACGGCTGCGACACCGGTTGCGGCGGGAGGCCCACCCCCGCGTGCGCCCCCGCCCAGGGCGCGTATCCGGCCTGCCGCGGCGGCAGTTGCCCCCGCATCGCGCGCGCCCACCGGGCCGACCGCACACACCACCAGACCGGCATGGCCACCATCAGCACGAGCAGCATGATCGCCCCGACGTCGTCCAGGATCGTCTGCGGCGCGGGTCCGCCCACCGCCTCGCGTGCGGCCTTCTCGTCCTCGGTCTCGCTGCCCACGATCAGACAGACGAAGGCCAGGATCAGGAACACCACGCTGAGCGTGAGGACCACCCAGTCCCAGCGCCGACGGGTGCGAACTCCCGCCACCAGCGGGGCGATCCACCCCAGCATGCCGATCGAGGCGAACGCGACGACGGCGATCCCGATGAGTCCGACCCAGTGACCGGCGGTGCCGCGTCGCCCGGGCACGGGATCGCGCGAGGGACCTTCCATGCTGTGTGACTCCCGAGGCTGGATGTCTCCCGAGCCGGCGGCGCGATGCCGCGTCCGCACCGTGGCCCGTCGGGGCCTGCGGGCGAGGCTTCCGGAGACGGCGTGCGGGCAGCCTATCGGCGGGGACCCCCGGCCGGCGGCCGACCCGGACACCCCGCCCGTTTCGTCGCCGACCCCGCGCCGGGCGACGCACATGACGCGACAGGGCAACGCACACGACGCGACGGCACGACGCGCCGAGACCACACGACGCGCCGACGCGCCCCACACAAGACGGAAACCGCGACCCCGACCCCCACCCGGCGAAACGCGGCGCGCATGACGAGGGGTACCGTGCCGGTGTGTACCGCTTCCTGCTGACCCCGCGCTGGATCGCGATGGCGCTGCTCGTCGCCGTGCTGATCCCCATCATGGTCGAGCTCGGCTTCTGGCAGTTCCACCGGCACGAGAACAAGGTCGCGCACAACGACCTGATCAGTGCCAACGTCGACCGCAAGCCCGTGCCCGCCGAGGAGATCCTCGCGGTGGGGCGCAAGCTGCCGGGCGATCTCCAGTGGCGCCGGGTCACGCTGACCGGCAGGTACGACACCGACCACGAACTGCTCGTGCGCAACCGGTCCCAGGACGGCGTGCCCGGCTACTACGTGCTCACCCCGCTGGTCGGCGCCGACGGGCGCACCCTCCTGGTCGACCGCGGCTGGGTGAAGAACCCGCCGCAGGCCGCCGACCGACCCGACGTACCGCCGGCGCCGACCGGCCAGGTCACGGTGACCGGCCGGCTGCGCCCGGACGAGACCCGCAAGGACTCCGGCATTCGCGGCCAGACGGCGATCGAGGGCCAGGTGTTGCGGATCTCCGGCTTCGAACTGGGCCCGAAGGTGCCGCACCCGCTGTTCGGCGGCTACGTCGAACTGACCGAGCAGACCCCGATGCCGGCCAGGGCCCCCGCGCTGATCCCGGAGCCGGACGACGAGGACCTGGGCCCGCACCTGGCCTACGCGGTGCAGTGGTGGATCTTCGCGTTCGCGCTGCTCGCGATGTTCGTCAAGCTGATCCGGAGCGAGGCCCGGGAGCTGGAGGCCGAACTGGCCGCGCTCGACGAGGCCGACCCGGCGGACGAGCACGAGGAAGCCGCGAAGGTCTGACCCCGGCTCCCCCGCCGCTCACAACCCCTCGACCAGCTCCGGCAACACCTCGCCGATCGGCTCCCGGATCACCGCGTCGGCGATCGAGTCGTAGGGCGTCTCCCCCGCGTTGACGATCACCAGGCGGGCCCCCGAATCCCGCGCCACCCGGCACAACGACGCGGCCGGCTCCACCTGGAGCGAGGTGCCGATGGCCAGGAACAGATCACCGATCTGCGCGGCGATCGCGGCCCGCTCCAGCACCCCGTGGTCGAGCCCCTGGCCGAACATGATCGTCGCGGTCTTCTGGATCCCGCCGCACTGCAGGCAGCGCGGGTCGTCCTCGCCCATCTCGACCCGCTCCAGGGCGGCGTCCAGCGTGGTGCGCGTGTCGCAGTCGGTGCACAGGACGTAGAACATCGTGCCGTGCAGCTCGATGATCTTCTCCGGGGAAGTGCCGGCCCGCCGGTGCAGCCCGTCCACGTTCTGCGTGATCAACGCGTTGAGCCGACCGGCCCGTTCCAGCGCGACCAGCGCGGCGTGTCCCGCGTTCGGCCCGGCCAGTCGCGCGGGGTTGTCCCGGCGCAGCAGCCACGAGCGACGGCGGATGTCCTCGTCGGCCATGTAGTAGCCGTAGGTGACCAACTTCTCGGCGTCGGGATCCTTGGTCCACACGCCCTGCGGCCCCCGGTAGTCGGGGATCCCGGAGTCGGTCGAGATGCCCGCTCCGGTCAGCACGGTGACGCCGTCCTCGGCCGCCGCGATCCACTTCCGCACGAGGTCGATCTGTTCGGTCATGGCACCGAGGGTAGCGACCCGGCCGAAGCGACGGCCTGTCATTTACCGGGCTCCGGGGCCGGTAGCGGGCAGGATGGGTGGCATGGATCTTGGACTTCGCGATCGTGTGTATCTGGTCACCGGCGGCACCCGCGGCCTCGGCTTCGCCACCGCCCGAGCGCTGGTGGACGACGGCGCCCGGGTGGTGGTCTCCGGGCGGGACGAAAAGCGCGCGGCGGAGGCCGTGGCCGCGCTGGGCGGTCCCGAGCGGGCGCTGGGCATCGCCGCCGACAACGGGGACAGCGGCACGGCCGAACGCCTCGTCGCCGCCGCGCTGGCCCGCTTCGAGCGGCTGGACGGCGCACTGGTGAGCGTGGGCGGCCCGCCGGCCGGCACGATCGGCGCGGTCGACGACGATCAGTGGCGGGAGTCGTTCGAGTCGGTCTTCCTGGGCGCGGTACGGCTGGCCCGGGCCACCTCGGCGGCGCTGCACGCGGGCGGCGCGATCGGCTTCGTGCTCTCCTCGTCGGCGCGTCAGCCGGTTCCCGGGCTTGGCATCTCCAACGGCCTGCGGCCCGGCCTGGCCGGGGTGGCCAAGTCCCTCGCCGACGAGCTGGGCCCGCGCGGCATCCGGGTGTTCGGCCTGCTGCCGGGCCGGATCGACACCGACCGGGTCCGCGAGCTGGACGACCTCAGCGGCGACGCGGAGGCCACCCGGGCCCGGCAGAGCGAGGCCATCCCGCTGGGCCGCTACGGCGCCCCGGAGGAGTTCGGCCGAGTGGCCGCCTTCGCCCTCTCCCCGGCGGCGTCCTACCTGAGCGGCCTGCTGATCCCGATCGACGGCGGCCTGGCCCGTTCGCTTTGACCCCGACCCCGACCCCGGCCCGAGCCGACGCCGGGGCGTACACACCGGCCTGCGGCCCGTCGGTAGGCACACGACCCCAACGCGGCACGCCGCCCGGAGCAGCCCGCGGACCGGCGGCGGCGCCACCCCGGAGGCGGCGCCGCAAGCCGGGCGAGGCTCGCGGGCCGAAGACGGCGCACGAGCCGACCCGGCGCGTGGGCCCGGCCCTGAGCGGCGCGCAAACCGAACGACGCGCATAGCCGGAAGCCCGCGCACAAGCCGAACGCGCCACGCAAGCCGAGAACAGCACACCGACCCAACGCGCCCACAGACCCAAGACGCCACCCCAACCCGACACCACACCCGGATCCCGACCGCGCAGCCGAACGCGGCACACGAGCCGAAAATGGCACATCGGCCAGAGGCAGCCCGCATCAGCCGGAGGCAGCCGCATCAGCCGGACGCAGCCGGCGAGTCGGAGGCCGTCCGAGAGCCGAGGTGCGGGCCGGGGGTGACGTTCCCGGCCCGTGCCCCGGTCAGTCCAGGTGTCGCTTCGGCAGCCCTCGGCTGGTCCGCAGCGTGAGCACCGTGGGCAGCGTCTCCAGGCCCACCGCCTCGCGCGCGTTGGGCAACACCCGGTCGCGCACCGCGCCGAGCAGTTCGCGCGGTTCGGCCCCCGGCTCGGCCCGGACCAGCACCTGCAACGTGGGCCCGTGCCGCCGGCGCACCAGATGCGCGGTGACGTGCTCCACGCCCGCCACGTAGGCCAAGTCGTCCTCGATCGCGTCGGCCAGCGCGTTGCCCGAGACGGTCAGCGTGTCCGCCTCGTCGCCGACCATGCCGAACCCGGTGCCGAGCCCCGACGGGCCCTCGCCGGCGTGGTCGCTCGTGTCGTGCACCCGCACCGACCGCACCGGACGCCGCCCCACCTGGGCCAGCAGCCACCACAGCGCGAGCACCAGGATCAGCCCCGGCACTCCGAAGGCGACCCACCACCACCAGCCGTGGTCGGTCAGCCGCTCGGCCTGACTCGCGGTGATGAACGGCTTGTCCGCGGTGTGCAGCAGGTCGGGGTACCAGCCCCGACCGCGCGCGGCGACGGCGAGCCCGCCGACGATCAGGACCAGCCCGGCCAGGAACAGCAGGATCCGGTTGCAGACCGTGCGCATCATCGCCTCACCTCCCGCTCACGGGCTGAAGGCGCAGGTCCACGCGTGGCACCCGGGCCAGCGTGAGCGCGTTCGCGCGTTCCTCCAGGCGTTCGATCAACTCGTCGTGCAGATCGTCCGGATCACGGAAGTGGTAGTCCACCCGCAGTACCGCCTTGCGCCGCCCCATCCGCACCCGCGCGTCCAACACGCCCGAGGAGGCCAGCGCGGTGTGCCGCAGGAACGAGGCGGCGGTACGCCGGGTCATGTAGACGGTCATCCCGCCGCCGGGCGAGCGCAGTCGCAGCAGCGCACGCCGTCCGGGGGTGAGCGCGAGCACGATCAGCCACAGGCCCACCGCGGCGGCGATCGCCCCGGCGGCGATGGTCCAGCCGTCGCGCCACACGTGCGTCTGGGCCCGCTCCAACAGGTCCCGCGACCAGCGCGGCGCCCGATCGATCCGGGCCGTCACGCCGATGTACAGCGCGGTGCCCGCGATGCCGCCCACGACCAGCGCCACCAGCGCGGCCGGCAGCCCCCGCGTCGACCAGGCCCGGCGCACCTTCGCGCCGTCGCCCCAGTCGTCGTCGGCCGCCAGGGCCGTCGAGCCGTCGGCCTGCGCCTCCGGCGAAGCCTCCAGGCTCACTGCACTCTCCTCTTGCCGTGCCCCCCACGGGTCAACCGGGCCACCGTCACGTCCACCCGCACCACGGGCATCCCGGTCAGGTACTCCACGTCGGCGCGCACCCGTTGCCGGATGGTCCGGGCGATCTCGACCACCGGGCCGGGATAGGGCACGTCCACGTCGAGGTTCACCGTCGCGTGGTCGTGGTGCATCGTGGCGCCCGCCCTCGGGGCGCGCAGCACGGTGTCCGGGGCGGCCTCGGTGGTGGCCTCACGCGCCGCGCGCGCGGCGATCTTCTCCACCACCCGTCCGCCGATCTGCAGTACTCCGCGGTGCGCGGCCGGCGCCAGGCCCTCCGCCGGTACCGCGCGCATCAGCGGCGCCGATTGCGCGAGCTGAACAGCTCACCGAGATCCAGGTCACCGTCCAGGAAGCGGCCGACCAGGAAGCCGACCACCCCGAGGGCGGCGACCAGGAGAAAGGCCCCGAACCCGCCCAGCGCGGCGGCCAGGCCGAGGGCCATGCCGACCAACAGGCCGACCATGGGTGTAGTCATTGGCGAACGACTCCTCACTGAACCGACCATTGGTTGTTGCCGAGTTGCCGACCCCTGTCGGGCCGAATGCCGCGGAGGTGTCCTGCCGCGGAGCTGTCCGGAATCCATCGGTGCCGCGCCCGCCCGCTACTCGACACGCGGGTTGTTGCGCCGCCGATGGCGCTCCGTCAACTGCCGCCAGAGCCGGCCCGGCAAGCGGCCGCGGCGGTAGACCGTAGTCTCCGCCGCGGCCCCCGAACGGATCGGCGCGGGTGGTCCCGCCGCGTCGATCAGCGCCCTGAAACGTTCGAGTCCGGCGACGAACTCCGCCGGGTCACCCCCACGATCGGGGTGACTCGTGCGGATGAATTCCCGGTATTCGCGCAGCAGTTGTCGCCGCTCGTCGTCGCCGGGCGCACGCGTCACTGAAGCTGGCGCTCCTTGGAGTCGTCGCCGTCGTAGTCGATGTGGATGTCGTCCACCGCGATGTTGACTTCGACCACCTCGAGCGCGGTCATCCGCTCGACGGAGTCGATGACATTCTCCCGGACGGCCTGCGCCAATTCGGCGATGGGCACGCCGTAATCCACGACGATGTTGAGATCCACGGCACACTGCCGCTCGCCCACCTCGACGCTGACGCCCTGGGCCACGTTGGGCTTGCCCCCCGGAATGCGCTGACGCACCGCGCCGAACGCCCGGGCCGCGCCGCCGCCGAGCGCGTACACGCCCGGGATCTGCCGGGCCGCGATGCCCGCGATCTTGGCCACCACGCCGTCCGCGATCGACGTGCGTCCCTTGTCGGTGGCCAGCTTGACGACCTCCGTGGAACGAGCGCCGTTGCCCACCGAACGCTCTTCGTCCTTCTGGAGCGCCTGCGTGCCGGTCTTGCCCTGGGTCGTTGTGTCCGCCATCGGCGCACTTCCTTCCTCGACTGGCTGCGAATGCCCGAAACCCTGCGACCGGAACCCCACTCGGTCCCGCCTGTCATCGGTGCCCCTTGCCGGGTTCACCACACCTGTACGACACACACACCGGGCGAACGTCACGCGTCGATCGGAGGATGTTTCGCGGAATCCGACGCTATCCCGCCGGGGCGGTCGCGGGCACGTACCCAACGCGCGGCCCGCCGTTCGGGTGGCGGTTCTCGTCTTGCGCCCCCGAGCGCAGTACCGTTCGCCGGGTTGGGACGAGGAGGGAAAGCCGATGGCCGACGAGGCCGAGCTCGACGAGGGCACCCTGGTGGTGCGCGCTCGAGAGGGTGACGCCGAGGCATTCGAGGTGCTGATGCGTCGGCACGGGCGATCCCTGTACACGCTCGCGCTGCGCATCCTGGGCAGCGCCGGCGACGCGGAGGACGCGGTACAGGAGGCGTTCATCAGCGCGTGGCGCCGACTGCCCGGGTTCCGCGCCGACTCGTCGTTCCTGACCTGGATGTATCGCATCGTCACCAACCGCGCCCTGAACATCGCCCGGACCCGGCGACCCACGGTCGGCCTGGACCAGGTACCCGATCGGGCGATAGAGCAGATGGCGGACAATCCGGAGCGACGGGCGGAGGGATCGGCGGCACTGAAGGCGCTCCAGGAGGCGATGACCACACTGACCGAGGAGCAGCGGGCCTGCTGGGTACTGCGCGAGATGCACGGCCAGAGCTACGACGAGATCGCGGCGGCCGTGGGGATCGGGACGAACGCGGTGCGGGGCAGGATCTTCCGAGCACGACAGACCCTGGCGGAGGCGATGCGACCGTGGACGTGACCGACGAGACGGGCGACGCCCCTGACGCGCTGCGGCTGCCGTCCGCGGCGGAACTGCTCGCGGGGACCCGCGGGGCGTCGCCGAGCCCGGGCTCGGGCCTCGGCGCCGACCCGGACTCGGGCTCGATCCCGGACCCGGACCCGGACTCGGGCTTCGGCGAGCCGGCGGATTTCGACCCGGACGAGGAGCTGCTGCCCTGCGGGCGCGAACCGGAGTCGGTGCTCGAACACGCCGCCGCGGACGCGCTGGACGAGCACGAGCGCTCGTGTCCGGAGTGCCAGGCGGTGCTGCGCGACCATTCGGTGCTCGATCAGGTCACCCGCGAGTGGGCCGAGTTGCCGGTCCCGGTGCCGGATGATCTGGGCACTCGGGTGATGCGCCTGGTCCGGGCCGAGTTGCACACCGGTCGGCTGCTCCCGTTGGGCGAACCGGACGAGCAGTTGATGCTGACCGAGACCGCCGCGGCGCGCACGCTGCGCGCGGCGGCCGACGCCGAGCCCGGCGTGCAGGCCCGCAGTTGCCGGATCCGGCCGTTCGAGAACCGGGCAGGGGCGGCGGTGCCGGGTCCGGTGACGGTGCGGTTGTCGGTCGGCGTGCCGTACGGCGAGCCGATCCACGCGCTGGCCGATCGGCTGCGCGAGCGGGTGCGCCGGACCGCGATGGAGCGACTGGGGCTGGAAGTGGCGAAGGTGGACGTGGACGTGGTGGGCCTGGAACCGGCCGCCGACGCTCGGGAGGGGAACCGATGAGGCAGCCGGCGCAGCGCGCGTCCCGCGAGATGTCCGTCCTGGCCCGGACCACCGCCGGCGGCGCGGCGCTGGCCGTCCCCGGCGTGGTGGACCTGCAACCGGGTCTGCTCGACGCAGTCGCCCAGGTCTCGGGCGGCCTGCTCCCGGGCCGGGTCCCGGGGGTGACCACGCGCGTGCTCGACGGAGTGCTGCACGTGGACGTGCAGTTCCGCGCCGCGGCCGACCACCGCGTCCTGGACGTGGCTCGCGCGGTGCGCACGGCGGTCACCGCGGAGGTGCGCGAGCGCACGGGCCGGCAACGTGTGGTGGTACACGTCCTGGTCACCGACGCGGGGGCGTGAAGCAGGCCCTCGCTCAGACCTTCGCCAGGCCGTACGACGGCCGCTCGTTCAGTGCCGCCGGGTCGTGTCCGGGCAGGTGGCCGTAGGCACCGATGATGCCGCCGATCTCCTCGGTGGCGGTCAGCGGCCCGGTCGCGTCCTCGGCGCGCGGCACCCGGCCGTGGCCGATCAGTTGCAGCCACTTGTTCAGCGGCAGCCGGGCCCGCTCGTACATCTCCAGCGCCTCGACCGGGTCCCGGTACGAGCCCAGCGAGCGGGCCAGCACCCGCGCGTCGACGATCGACTCGGACGCGCCGCCGAGCACGTACGGGTACAACGGGTGGGCCGCGTCGCCGAGCAGCGTGACCCGGCCGAACGACCACTGGTCCAGCGGCGGTCGGGTCACCAGCGGATAGCCGGACGCCTCGGTGGGCGACCTGACCATGGCCCCGATGTCGGCCCCGGCGATGCTCCAGCCGCGGAAGACCCGGGCCAGCCGGCGCAGGTCCGCCGGGCCGTTCCAGCCGGTGTCGCCGAGTTCGCCCGCCGACTGCCGATCGGGCAGCTCCGCGAGCCAGTTGGTGAGCGTGTACCCGTCACGGGGATCGATCGGCTTGATCGGGTGCGCCATGAACCGCGCCTCGCCGTGCGCGGTCATGATCATGGTGTGCCCGTCGGCGAACGGCGCGCAGCGCGTGGTGCCGCGCATCAGGATGCGCGGCTGGGCGACCGGCGCGCTCTCGTCCGGCAACAACGTCGCGCGCGTCGCCGAGTTGATCCCGTCCGCGCCGATCAGCACGTCGGCCCGCTCCTGCCAGGGCCGGCCCTCGCCGTCCACGAAATACGCGGTCACCCCGTCGTCGTCCTGGTCGAACCCGGTCAGCCGGGACCCGGTACGCACCGCCGCGCGGCCGAGCCGCTGATACACCGCGCGCAGCAGCGCGACCTGCAACTCACCCCGGTGCACGGACAGATGCGGCCACAGGAAGCCCGCCCGCTGCCCGCGCGGGGCCAGTACCACCCGGGTCGCACGGCGGTCGGGGAAGGCCACCCCGGACAGCGGCACGCCCAGGTTGGCGATCGGATGGTAGAGGTCGAGTTCGACGAGTTCGCGCACCGCGTGGGGCAGGAGGCTGATCCCGAGCCCCAGGGGCCGGATTCTCAGTGCCGCGTCGATCACCGTCACCTCGGTGATGCCCGCGTCGTGCAGGCTGAGTGCCACAGCAAGACCACCTATGCCGCCGCCGGCGACGAGAACACGCACCCGGAAAGCCCCTCTTGCCAACCATTTGGAATATCACCACACTACCCGGCGCCCCGGGCTGCGGTCGGTCAACTCGCGAGCACCGCGGAATCGATCGGATCCTCTTCCCGGTCCCGGAACTGACGGTGATACAGATCCGCGTACAGACCGTCCCGGGCCAACAACTCGGCGTGCGTGCCGCGTTCGGCGATCCGGCCGTCGTCCACCACCAGGATCAGGTCCGCGTCGCGCACGGTGGACAGTCGGTGGGCGATCACCAGCGCGGTACGACCGACCAGGGCGGTGGCCAACGCGCGCTGCACGGCGGCCTCCGACTCCGAGTCCAGGTGCGCGGTGGCCTCGTCGAGCACCACCACACGCGGCGACTTGAGCAGCAGCCGGGCGATCGCCAGACGCTGCTTCTCCCCGCCGGACAACCGGTGTCCGCGCTCGCCCACCACCGTCTCCAGGCGGTCCGGCAGTCCCTCGACCAGGTCGCCGATGTTCGCCGCATGCAGCGCCGCCCACAGTTCCTCGTCGCTCGCGTCCGGCTTGGCGTAGCGCAGGTTGCCGCGGATCGTGTCGTGGAACATGTGCGAGTCCTGGGTCACCACGCCGACCGTGTCGCGCACCGAGGCCATGGTGACGTCGCGCACATCGTGTCCGCCGATCCGTACCGTCCCCTCGGTCGCGTCGTAGAGCCGGCCGACCAGCGAGGTGATCGTGGTCTTGCCCGCGCCCGACGGTCCGACCAGGGCCACCAACTGACCCGGTTCGGCCCGGAACGACACGTCGTGCAACACCGGTTCGGAGCGCCGCCGATCGAGCACCGCGACACTCTCCAGCGAGGCCAGCGAAACCTCGTCGGCCCCCGGGTAGGCGAAGCCGACCGCGTCGAACTCCACCGTGGCCGCGTCCGCCGGCAGCGGCTTCGCGTCCGGCTTGTCGGCGATCATCGCGGGCAGGTCGAGGACTTCGAAGACCCGCTCGAAGCTGACCAGCGCGGTCATCACGTCCACCCGCACGTTGGCCAGCGCGGTCAGCGGCCCGTACAGCCGGCCGAGCAGCACGGTGAGCGCCACCAGGGTGCCCACGGTGAGCCGACCGTCCACCGCGAGATGCCCGCCGATCAGGTACACCAGCGCGGTCGCGAGCGAGGCGACCAGGGTGAGCGCGGTGGCGAACACCCGGTTCACCAACGCGATCCGGATGCCGATGTCGCGCACCCGCGCGGCCCGCCCGGAGAACAGCGCGTCCTCCTCCTCGGGCCGGCCGAAGATCTTGGCCAGCGTCGCGCCGGAGACATTGAACCGCTCGGTCATCACCGTCGACATCTCCGCGTTCAACTGCATCTGTTCGCGGGTCATCGCCTGCAGCCGGCGGCCGATCCACTTGGCCGGCAGCAGGAACAGCGGCAGCAGCACCAGCGAGACCAGGGTGATCTGCCAGGCGAGGTAGAACATCGTCCCGGCCACCAGGACCAGGCTGACCAGATTGGACACCACGCCCGCCAGGGTCGAGGTGAACGCGCGCTGTGCGGAGAGCACGTCGTTGTTCAGGCGCGAGATCAGCGCGCCGGTCTGGGTCCGGGTGAAGAACGCGATCGGCTGGCGCTGCACGTGCGCGAACACCTTGCTGCGCAGCGCGTAGATCGAACCCTCGCCGATCCGCGCCGAGTACCACCGCTCGGCCAGGCCGAACCCGGCGGCGAGCAGCGCGACGCCCGCCACCACGATCGCGAGCACGGTCACCAGGTGACCGTCGCCCTTCAGCACACCCTGGTCCACGATCCGCTGCGCGAGCAGCGGCGGCACGATGGTCAGCACCGCGCCGATCACCACCAGGACCAGGTACGCGGTGATCTGCCGCGCGAACGGTCTCGCGAACTCGCCCACCCGGCGCACCGTGCCGGGCGCGAGTTTTCGCTCCACCACGGACGCGTCGCGCGTGTAGGAGCGCAGGTTCATCCCCATCGGGCCGCCGCCACTCATCCCGCCTCGTTCCCCGTACATCCCGTACGTGTCGCCCGCCCGAGCCGAATGCTCGAACAAATTCCTGAGTCAACCTCAGTACTTCGTATACGGGAACACCGACACGGGCACGCTTAGTCCCGGACCCGCGCCCGGCGCATCGACCGCCGGCGGGCGGACATGTGGCGCACGTCTCACCGAAACGTGCCCGGCGGATCCCGAGGAAGCGGGTCGCGCCGGGATCCGCCGGGCCGGGTCTACTCCCCCGTCCCCGCGAGGTCGCGCAGGCGACGGGCCTGTGCGGCGCGTTCGGCGGCGCGCTGTTCGTCGTAGCCACGCGTCGCGGCACCCGCGAGCAGGGCTTTCGTCTCGATCACCGCGTCGCGCGGTGCGGCGACGAGTGCCGCGATCAGGTCGCGTGCGGCACCGTCCAACTCCTCGCGCGGCACCGCGAGGGTGGCCAGTCCCATCGAGACCGCCTCATCGGCCCCCACCCAGCGGCCCGTGACGCAGATCTCCAGGGCCCGGGCATAGCCGACCAGGTCGGTCAGCGGCTTCGTCCCGGCCAGGTCCGGGACCAAACCGAGCGCGGTCTCGCGCATCGAGAACCGCGCGTCGTCGGCGCACACCCGCAGATCGCAGGCCAGCGCCAGTTGGAACCCGGCCCCCACGGCATGCCCCTGCACGGCGGCCACCGTGATCAGGTCCGGGCGTCGCCACCAGGTGAACGCCTCCTGGAACGAGGCGATGGTGGCGTCGAGTTCGTCGTCGCTCGCCCCGGCCAGCGTGGCGAGGTCCGATTCCCCCGGGATGCCCCCACCACCGGGGAACATCCGTCGATCCAGGCCCGCGGAGAACGAGACGCCCTCCGCGCGCAACAGCACGGCCCGGACATCACCGGGCAGATCGCGGCCGACGGCGGCGAGCGCGCGCCAGAGCGCGGGAGTCTGCGCGTTGCGCCGATCGGGGTTGGTGAGGCTCACCACCGCGAACGCACCTTCGATCACGACCGAAAGGCCCTGCCCTGCCGCGCTGTCGGCACCGCCGACCCCGCGACCGCTGTTGTCCGTGCCGCCCCTGTTGTCACTCGTGTTGCCACTCGTGTCGTCGTTCGAGCCGAGCTGATTCGCGCCCACGTCCACGGTCCCTCCCGTGTTCGGGTCGCTTCCGGCAAACGACCACGTGTCCGACGTTACCGGTCGGTCACATGGTCGTTCGACGGATGGTGCCGTACTGCCCCGGGACTCGGTCTCAGGCCGAGGACGACGCGGCGGTCTTGGCCTTGCCCCGTGTTGCCCCACCCCTGCCGCGGAGGGTCACTCCCGACTCGCTGAGCATCCGGTGCACGAAGCCGTAGGAACGGCCCGTCTCCTCCGCAAGGGCGCGGATGCTGGCACCGGAGTCGTACTTCTTCTTGAGGTCAGCCGCGAGCTGCTCGCGCGCGGCACCGGTCACCCGGCTGCCCTTCTTCAGAGTCTCGGCCACACGTGCCTCCTCATAGGAAGTGCGCTCTGGAATCCCATGATCACCCCTGGGGCATGGCAAGGCCAGTGATTCCACCAGGCCCGATGGCTTGATCATCGCGGCGCGTGGCCTCTTGCACACAAAGATCACCCGAGCGGAATCACGCCTTCCTTTGCCGAATGCTTGACCGAATCCTGTGTCCGCCGACAAAGGCGCTGGTCACCCATGAGATTCACGACCTTGCTCTGTGTCGCCGTCGAGTCTCGTGACCGGCGTCACGTACGGACCGGAAGGATGGCTTCCCCTTGTGAGGGTTTCGTGGGGAAAACCTGTCGGGGGGACGAAAGCGATCACCCCGCCGGGTTGCCGAGGAAGGCAACCCGACGGGGTGTCGGTCGTTCGGGGCTCCCGGGCCGCGTCGCCCGGAAGCTCGGGCGCACCGCCCGGACGGTCAGGCGAGCGCGACCAGGTCGGCGTAGTCCTCGCTCCACAGGTCTTCGACGCCGTCCGGGAGCAGGATGATCCGCTCCGGCTGCAGCGCCTCCACCGCGCCCTCGTCGTGGGTGACGAGCACCACGGCGCCCTCGTACGTGCGCAGCGCGTCCAGCACCTCGGCGCGGCTGGCCGGGTCGAGGTTGTTGGTCGGCTCGTCCAGGAGCAGCACATTGGCCTTGGACACCACGAGCGTCGCGAGCGCGAGCCGGGTCTTCTCGCCACCGGAGAGCACACCGGCCGGCTTGTCCACGTCGTCGCCGGAGAACAGGAAGGAGCCGAGCACCTTGCGCACCTCGACCAGATCGAGGTCGGGCGAGGACGAGCGCATGTTCTCCAGGACCGTGCGCTCCGGGTCCAGCGTCTCGTGTTCCTGTGCGTAGTAACCGAGTTGCAGGCCGTGGCCCGGCTCGACCTTGCCGGTGTCCGGGTCCTCGACGCCGCCGAGCAGCCGCAGCAGCGTGGTCTTGCCCGCGCCGTTGAGGCCCAGGATGACCACGCGCGAACCCTTGTCGATGGCCAGGTCGACGTCGGTGAAGATCTCCAGCGAGCCGTACGACTTGGACAGCCCGGTCGCCATCAGCGGGGTCTTGCCACAGGGGGCGGGCTTGGGGAAGCGCAGCTTGGCGACCTTGTCGGACTTGCGCTCGCTCTCCAGGCCGGAGAGCAGCTTCTCGGCCCGGCGGGCCATGTTCTGCGCGGCCACCGTCTTGGTCGCCTTGGCGCGCATCTTGTCGGCCTGCGAGAAGAGTTGGTCGGCCTTCTTCTCGGCGTTGGCCCGCTCGCGCTTGCGGCGGCGCTCGTCGGTCTCGCGCTGGAGCTTGTAGGCGTTCCAGCCGACGTTGTAGATGTCGATCGTGGTGCGGTTGGCGTCCAGGTAGAACACCTTGTTGACGCACGCCTCCATCAGGCCGACATCGTGGCTGATCACGATGAAGCCGCCCTTGTACGTCTTGAGGAAGTCGCGCAGCCAACCGATCGAGTCGGCGTCGAGGTGGTTGGTGGGCTCGTCGAGGAGCAACGTGTCGGCGTCGGAGAACAGGATCCGGGCCAGCTCGACCCGGCGCCGCTGGCCACCGGAGAGCGTGTGCAGTTCCTGGCCCAGGATCCGGTCCGGCAGCCCGAGGCTGGCCGCGATGGTGGCCGCCTCGGCCTCGGCCGCGTAGCCGCCCTTGGTCAGGAACTCGGTCTCCAGGCGCGAATACCGCCGCATCGCCTTGGCCGCGGTCTCGCCGCTGGCGCTGGCCATCAGGCCCTCGGCCTCGCGCATCCCGGAGAGCGCGACGTCCAGGCCGCGCGCGGACAGGATCCGGTCCCGGGCCAGCACGTCCAGGTCTCCGGTGCGCGGGTCCTGCGGCAGGTAGCCGACCTCGCCGGTGCGGGTGATGGTCCCGGCCGCGGGCTGGGTCTCCCCGGCCAGCGTCTTGGTGAGCGTGGTCTTGCCGGCGCCGTTGCGGCCGACCAGGCCGATCCGGTCGCCGGCCGCGACCCGGAAGGAGGCCGGCTCGAGGAGGATGCGGGCGCCGGCCCGCAGTTCGACGTTGGTTGCGTTGATCATGAAGGACTGGACTCCCGGTCGGGGACTGACGAAGACGGACGATCGTGCGGGGCTCGCTGGGAAGCCGCACCGCGCTAAGGCCGCTCGCGGGGATATCCAGGGAAACCGACCATGCCCACGAGTCTACGGGAGCCGTCGGAACGAATTTCCGGGCATCCTCCCGGCGCGAAGACGACGGGCGCGATAAAACCCGCGAAAAGGGATATCCGTCACCCGGCGTCTATTCCCTGTTGCCTTGGCGGTCGCACGATGCAGTTCGACGACGATGCGGATCTGGACACGTCCCAGATCGAGGACGAGCGCGGCTCGGGGGGCGGCGGGCTGCGTCGTCCCGGTCTCGCGGTGGGCGGCGGCGCGGCGGGCCTGATCGCCGTGGTCCTCGGCCTGATCTTCGGTCTGAGCCCGAACCAGCTCGGCCTGAGCGACGGCGGCGGGGGCGGGGGCGGCGCCGTGCCGGCGGACAATCGTGCGCTCCAGGACTCGTGCCGCAAGGGCACCGACGCCAACGCACGCGACGACTGCCGGATCGTCGGGGTGGTGAACAGCGTGCAGGCCTACTGGACGGACGAGTACCGGCGCCGGGGCGCGACGTACAAGCCGGCGCCGACCCGGTTCTTCACCGGCAGCACCTCGACCGCGTGCGGCGGCGCCACCTCGGCGGTGGGCCCCTTCTACTGTCCCGGCGACCGCAGGGTCTACATCGACTTGGGCTTCTTCAACGAACTACGCACCAAATTCGGCGCCAGGGGCGGGCCGTTCGCCGAGGCGTACGTGCTGGCCCACGAGTACGGCCACCACATCCAGGACCTCACCGGCCAAATGGCCAGGGTCGGCAACGACCGTCAGGGCCCGCAAAGCGGCTCGGTCCGCCTCGAACTCCAAGCCGACTGCTACGCCGGCGTCTGGGCCCAACACGCGACCACACCCCCGGGAGCCCTGATCACCAACCTCACCCCCCAGGACATCGCCGACGGCCTCGACGCCGCAGCAGCGGTAGGCGACGACCGCATCCAACAGGAATTCCAGGGCCGCGTAACCCCGGAATCCTGGACCCACGGCTCGGCAGCCCAACGCCAACAGTGGTTCCAAACCGGCTACACCACAGGCGACCCAACCAAATGCGACACCTTCACCAGCCGCATCTAACCCACCCCGGCCCTCAACGCCACCCACCCCCGCCCGAGCCACCCCACCCCACCCAACGCCCAACACCAGCCAAACACACACCAGCCCGCCCGGCGTTCGAGGCCAACCCAACCCCCGCCCGGCGCCGGCCAAACGCACATCAGCCCGGCCGGCGCTTGAGGCCAACCCAACCCCACCCAGGCCCGACGCCAGCCGAACACACACCAGCCCGGCCGGCGCTTGAGGCCAACCCAACCCACGCCCGGCGCCGGCCAAACACACTCCAGCCCGGCCGGCGCTTGAGGCCAACTCAGGAGCCCGGCCGGCGTTCGAGGCCAACCTCAGGCCGCAGCCCGAGCCCGATCCACGATCTCCTCCGCATCGGCGACAGCCGAAAGATGCCGCGCCATCCGAACCCGCACTTCCCGCCCCCCGCCATCGGCAACAAGCAACGAAACCCAAGCGGCGGAAGCCTCGAGCGCAGCCCGCGCACTGGCCGCAGCCGCAGCCAGATACGGCAGCACATCGTCATCCGCCCCATCCCGCACCGTACCCGCGAGCCCGATCACATCCGCCGCCAACGCCGCGACCCGCAAAGGCACTTCGGCGGAATCCACCCCCGGCCCAGGCCGATCCGAAACCTCCCGTGCCGCATGGCCCGTGCGCATGGCCCGCTCCCGCATCCGCCCCGCCTCGGCCCGCGCCGCCCGCATCGTCTCCTCCGCGTCGGTGGTGTGCAGGGCGAGTGCGGCGGCCCGCTCGACGAGCGCGGCGGCCTGCGCGGCCTGAAGCGCGGCGGCAGCCCCCCGCACCCGGACGTCGGGACTGGCCAGTCGATCGAGGTGTTCCCCGATGGTCTGTTCGCGCAACGGATCCTCCTTGCACACGTGTACAGGCGACCGAAATCGTTCCTGCCAGGGTGCACGGCAGACGCCAATTGCGCCATTTTTTGCACTTATTGGTTCGACCCACCCACACCCGGGTAGGCCCCCGCCCACCTTCGACCAACCGACCAACGAACCGCCCGACCCGAAGACGTCTCACTCCACCGTCTTCACGTCACACCACACGACCTTGCCATCCGGCACCGGATAGCTCCCCCACTCCTCGGCCATCGCCTCCACGAGCAACAACCCGCGACCATGCTCGTCCAACAGGTCCACCCCGCCCCCCGCTTCGGGAAGCGCCGTGTCGTCGTCCACCACCGCGATCCGGATCGAGTTCTCCCGACGCAGCACGGCGACCGCGACCGTACGCCCCCGCGTCGAGTGCTGGACCGCGTTGGTCACCAGTTCGGAGAGCAGCAGTTCGAGGGTGTCCACAGGTGCGTGCGGAACCCGCTCCGCAAGCACCGCGCGTAGCGCGTGTCGGGCGCGAGGTACGGCCTCGACGGTGGCCGACAGACACAGCGACAACAACAGCGGGCCGGCCGGAGACTCCCCGAATCGCGGCGATGATGCGATTTCGCCCACGTCTCCCCCTGTCTCCCCTGGTGGCGCGGATGAGGCGGCCGGAGGCATCGGCGACCTTTGTCCAAACTAGCCGTCCTTGTCTCCGCTGTTGGTGAGATCGACTTCTTTCCCCCTGGTGAAACGTGGCGCGGGCCGGCGATGGACGCACGGGCGGCGCTCGGTCGGCGCACAGGGTGGTGGAAAGCGTCGCCCGACGCCCGAGGGGCGGTTCCCGGCCGGGCCGGCGGGGTAGCGATCCCCGACGACAGCCGCCCCATGCCACCGGCTCGAAGTCGTCGCGTGACCCTCGTCGCACGGCTCGAACCCCGGCTCGGGGAACCAACCGAACCGCCGTTTCGTCCCGCAAACAGACGGCAACGACCCGGGACCCCCCGGTGCCGGCTCGCCACCCGACCGTCGGGATCGCGACCGGAGAGTTCCACCGGCTCCCGGTGCGAGGTGCGGCGAGGCGCCGCATCACGCACCACACCGCACACCGGAGCCGGTGAACCTTTCCGGCCGGGGTACTAACGTCGGGGTTACCGACCGCGTCACGGAGGACCTGCATGCAGCCCCGGCTCCAGGCCACTCTGGCCGATTTCGTGCCCGCCCTGCGCTTCGTCGCGCCCGAACTCGTCGCCGACTACCTCGAGCACGACGATCTGCCCGCAGCGTGGTGGATGAGCGTGCCGGTGGTGCGTGCCGCCGACACCTTCGGCCGAGACGAACTGCCGGGACGGCTCGCCGATCTCGCCTACACCGAGCTGCGGCACCTGCGCCTGGGCGACCTGCTGCCCGGGGCCTGGCTGGCGCGCAACGGCTTCCGGCTGTCCCAGTGGCCCGACGGCGCGCGGACCAACGTGATGGTGCGCACCCCCGACTGGGCGGACCTGCTCACCACGACGGTGCGCGAGGTCGGCGACTGGACCCAGATCGGCACCTCGACCGTGCGGCCGCTGGTGGCCCGGCTGTTCGAGGAGGTCCTGGGACTGCTGCCGCAGGACGACGAATCGGTAGACGTGGACGCGCTGTTCGACGCGTCCGGCATGGCGGCGAGCCCGGCGGCGATGCCCGAGCCGGTCGCCGACCCGGAGCCCGAGCCCGAGCCGGAACCCGCGCCGGAGCCGGCGCCCGCTGCGGCGACCGTGATCCCGCCCGCCCCGGAGGACGGCGACTGGGACAACCCGGACGAGTGGGGCGACCTGGACGACGAGGAACTGCGTCCGGTCAAGCTGCCCGAGCCGTTGACCGCCGAACTGGGCACCGTGGTGCGCTGGCTGGCCGAACAGGCGCCGGACGTACCGCTGATGGCGCAGCTCGCCCAGGTCACCCTGGAGACCGCGGCCGTGGTCGGCCTGGAGAACGCCACGGACGAGGTGCGGATCGCGTTGACCGCGCTGCTCACCCAGGTGCCGTCCGGGCTGCGCGCGTCGCTGGCACTGCCGACGGCCCCCGTCGCGACCCAGCCGGAGCCGGCCGCCGCCGAGGCGCCCGACGCCGATGACGATGACGATGTCGCCGACTCCGACGACGACGATGCGACCGACTCGGGCCGGGACGCCTACGGTGAGATCCCGCCGACCACCCGGGCGAGCCTGCCCTCCGTCGCGGCGCCCGGCCCCGAGCGCGCGTCGGCCGCCGAGGCCCGCACGGAACCCCTCCCCGAGGTCGCCGCCCACCACCTCGACGCGCCCGCGGCCGAGCCCGCCGCCCCGACCGGTGCCAGGCCGGTGCCGAAGATCCGCACCACGGACACCTCCGAGGACCGCCGGCCGCACCCGGTCTCGCCGGCGGAGGAGCCCACGATCGACGAGGCGCCCGGCGTGGACGCGTTCGGCGAGACGCCGCCGATGACCGTCGCCGACGTCCCGATCCCCGCGCTCACCCGCAAGGGCAAGCGCACCGCCCCGCCGACCCGATCCGAGTCGCGCGCCGAGAGCGCCGACCCGAACGAGGAGGGCGGCCGGGACGCGTTCGGCGAGGTCCCGCCGCTCACCGCCGGCGCGGTCCCGGCGGTGGGCGAGGCCGCCGTGCCGCGCACCCCCGAGGGCCTGCGCATCCCGCCCCGACCGAGCCACCCGCCGCGTTCCGCGCCGACGCCCGCGCCGGCCGCCGCGACCGCCGCGGAGGTACCGTCCGTGCCCGCGCCGCCGGACCCGTCCGCCGTGCCGCCCACCAATCGGGGAACGAAGGCGAAGGCGGCCGACCCCGAGGCCACCGTCGAGATGGTGCCCGGCACGCTGCCGGCCGCGCCCGCCGAGGACGTCACGATGCTCGTCGACCGGCCGCAGTCGCGCGCCGGCGAGCCCGGCGGCGGCGACCTCGTCATCGTCCTGGCGACCTGGTTCCCGGCGAGCGAGCCGCGCCGCCGGGTACTCGCCCGGGACCGGCTGTTCACCGACGAACCCCGCGAACTGGATTCGCTGGCCGCCGAGTTCGGCACCTCGCCGGCCGAGGTCAAGATCCTGGAGCGGGACCTGCGGCGCAACCTGGACGAGCGCATCGGCCGCTCCGACGGCGCGCCGGTCCGGGTGCACCTGAGCTTCGTCCGGGACCGGCTCGGCGTCCTGACCACGGTGTCCGAACTGCGCACGCTGCACCCCAAGCACACCGAGACCGTGCCGGGTCTGGAGATCCAGGTCTGGCAGGTCCTGCGCGGCCTGCTCGGCCTGCACACCTCGGTCGACGGCTGGTTGTCGAGCGCGCCGCTGGGCGAGTTGTCCGACCGCACCCAGGCCACCCTGGACGCGGCCTGCGCTCGCGGCCCGGTGCCGCTGGCCGCGCTGGAGCGGGACCTGACCGCGATGGGCGTCCGCCCGCCGCTGCAGGCCGCCTGGATCGCCCGCCTGGAGGGCTTCCAGGTGGAGAACGACCAGGTGTTGTCCCGCTCCGCGGACACCCTGGAGCGGCCGGCCCGGAAGGGCGGGTCGGCACCGATCGGCGATCCGTCCCGGACCGCGGGCTGCTTCCGCGAGGACACCGGCGCGTGGGCGTTCCGGGTGGACGTGTCCACCGCGATGCTCGAAGGCGAGCCGGTCAAGGTGCCGGCGGCGTTCGCCCAATCCCTCGGCGTCACACCGGGCGGCCAGGTCCGGCTGCACCACGGCCACGGCCCCGCCGCACTGCGCTGGTCCGACACGCCCTACCTGGTGTCCCTGCGCGCGATCCTGGCCGGCCTGTCCGCACACGAGGGCGACATGGTCTTCATCTCGTCGATCCACCAGGGCCGCCTGGAGGCCCGCCTGGTCCGCGGCGACGCCACGGTCCGCCTCCCCCGCTGGGCAAGAGCCCTACGCCACACCGGCGTAGACCCGGTCCCGGAGCAGGTGAACCTCCCCGAACTCCTGGGCGCCAGAATCGGCCTCGACCCAGCCATCGACCTCAAGGCCGTCCTGCACCACCTACAACAACGGGGCGACACAGACATCCTCGAACTCCTGGGCGTCTCCCAACCCCGCCCATAACCGAAGCGGAACCGGGTCCAAGCGGTGGAGCGCAGCGAAACCGCAACCCACTACGCCACCGGTGGAGCGCAGCGGCACCGGAAACCCGGCGCCGCGCAGCGGCAACGCCCCCGCGCCCTTCCGCCCCCGACGGAGCGCAGCGGAGGAGAAACCACTCCGCAAGGGCGCCATGGACCAGGCAGGCCACCGAGACTCGGCCATGATCGTGGAGGCAGGTAGTGAGCCGTGTCGGGACTGGCCCGGCGTCCGGGCAAAGCCGCCGTTGGGCCGTTCGGCGAAGTGATTCTCCTCCGCTGCGCTCCGTCGGGGGGGGCGGAGGCGCGGGGGGCGTTGCCGCTGCGCGGCGCCGGGTTTCCGGTGCCGCTGCGCTCCACCGGTAGCGAAGCGAATTCCGGCTCCGCTGCGCTCCACCGGAAGGCACAGCCCACCATGCAACCCCAGCCCGACCGGCGCTTGAGGCCACCCCAGCCAACCAACACCCAACGCCGGCCAAAAACCCCAAGCCCGAACCCCCCAGCCCGGCCGGCGCTTGAGGCCGCCTCGGCCGCCGGCCGGGCCAACCACAACCGGCCCGGCCGGCGTTTGAGGCCAAAGGGCCCAGCGGCCCAAGAGCTACAGGTTGAACCCCAAAGCCCGCAGCTGCTCACGCCCGTCATCGGTGATCTTGTCCGGCCCCCACGGCGGCATCCAGACCCAGTTGATCCGCATGTCCGCCACAATCCCCTCCGTGGCGGTCCGCGTCTGATCCTCGATCACATCCGTGAGCGGACAGGCCGCACTGGTCAACGTCATGTCGATCGTGGCGATGTTCGCGTCGTCGACATGCACGCCGTACACCAGCCCCAGATCGACCACGTTGATCCCGAGCTCGGGGTCGACGACGTCGTACATCGCCTCGGTGACGTCCTCCGGCGTGGCCACACCGGCCGCCTGGGTCTCGGTCATTTCTGCCCTTCCATCGTCTGCGGCGCCTGCGCCGAGTGCGCCGTGTTCAGCGCCTGCGCCGTGGCGTCCTTGAAGGCCATCCACCCCAGGAGCGCGCACTTCACCCGCGCCGGATACTTGCTGACGCCGACGAACGCCACGGCGTCCTCCAACACGTCCTCGTCCGGCTCGCCCTGACCCTTGGACTGCATCAGCGCCAGGAACTCGTCCCCGGCGTGCATCGCGTCCTCGATCGTGTGCCCGATCACCAGGTCGGTCATCACCGACGCGCTGGCCTGGCTGATCGAACAGCCCTGGCCCTCGTAGCTGACGTCGAGCACCTTCTCGCCGTCCAGCTTCACGCGCAGCGTGACCTCGTCCCCACAGGTCGGGTTGACGTGGTGGACCTGGGTGTCGAACGGATCCCGCAACCCCTTGTTGTGGGGGTGCCGGTAGTGATCCAGGATGATTTCCTGATACATCCCGTCGAGCTTCATCTCTTCGCCTCCCGCCCCTGCTCCGCCGAACCCGTACTAACCGAAAAACCGACGAACATGTTCCAGCCCCGCCACGAGCGCGTCGACCTCGGCCGGCGTGGAGTACAGGTAGAACGAGGCGCGGGTGGTCGCCGGCACGCCGTAGCGCAGGCAGACCGGACGGGCGCAGTGGTGCCCCACCCGGACCGCGATGCCCTGTTCGTCGAGCACCTGGCCCACGTCGTGCGGGTGGATGTCGCCGAAGGTGAAGGAGATCGCCGCCGCACGCGCCACGTTGTCGGCCGGGCCGATGATCTTCAGCCCCTCGACGCTGTTCAGCGCGTCGACCGCGTATCCCGTGAGCGCGTGCTCGTGCGCGGCGATCCGGTCCATGCCGATCGCCGACAGGTAGTCGATGGCCGCACCGAGCCCGACCGCCTCCGCGATCGGCGGTGTGCCGGCCTCGAACTTGTGCGGCGCGGGCGCGTACGTGGACGCGCTCATCGTGACGGTCTCGATCATCTCGCCACCGCCCAGGAACGGCGGCAACTCCTCCAGCAGACCGAGCCGGCCCCACAACACGCCGATCCCGGTCGGGCCGCACATCTTGTGGCCGGTGAACGCGACGAAGTCGGCGCCGAGCGCCTGTACGTCGAGCACCATGTGCGGCGCGGCCTGCGACGCATCGACCACGACCAGGGCGCCGACGTCGTGCGCGCGGCGCACGATCGGGTCCAGGTCGTTGACCGTGCCGAGGATGTTCGAGGTGTGCACCACCGAGACGACCTTGGTCTCCTCGGTGATCACCTGCTCGATGTTCGACAGGTCGAGCCGGCCGTCGTCGGTGAGTCCGAACCACTTGAGCTGGGCGCCGGTGCGCTGCGCGAGCAGCTGCCACGGCACGATGTTCGAGTGGTGCTCCATCTCGGTGATCACCACGTCGGCGCCCACGCCCACCTTGAACGGCTCGTCCGCCCAGGTCAGCATGTTCGCGACGAGGTTGATCGCCTCGGAGGAGTTCTTGGTGAAGACGATCTCGTCCCGGCTGGGCGCGTTGATGAACGCCGCGACCTTGTCCCGCGCGCCCTCGTACAGCGCGGTGGCCTCCTCGGCCAGCACGTGCACGCCGCGGTGCACGTTCGCGTTGCTGCTCGCGTAGTAGTGCGTCATGGCGTCGATCACCTGACGCGGGGTCTGCGACGTCGCCGCGTTGTCGAGGTAGACGAGCGGTCGGTCGTCGTGCAGGAGCCGTTCGAGGATCGGGAAATCCTTGCGGATCGTGTCCGTGTCGAGCAGCCCCGGCAGGTGCAGTGTCATGCAGACTCCCCCTTGCCGGTGTACGCCTCGTAGCCCTCGTCCTCCAGCTTGTCGGCGAGCTCGGCACCGCCGGACTCGACGATCCGGCCGCCCGCGAAGACGTGCACGTGGTCGGGCTTGATGTACTTCAGGATGCGGGTGTAGTGGGTGATCAGCAGGGTGCCGATCTGCCCGGTGGCCTGCACGCGGTTGACGCCCTCGGAGACCACGCGCAGCGCGTCGACGTCCAGACCGGAGTCGGTCTCGTCGAGGATCGCGATCTTCGGCCGCAGCAGTTCCAGCTGCAGGATCTCGTGGCGCTTCTTCTCGCCGCCGGAGAAGCCCTCGTTGACGTTGCGCTCGGCGAAGGAGGGGTCCATCTGGAGGCGCTCCATGGCCTCCTTGACCTCCTTGATCCACAGCCGCAGCTTGGGGGCCTCGCCGCGGGTGGCGGTGGCGGCGGTGCGCAGGAAGTTGGACACCGAGACGCCGGCGACCTCGACGGGGTACTGCATGGCCAGGAACAGGCCGGCGCGGGCCCGCTCGTCGACGGTCATGGACAGCACGTCCGCGCCGTCGAGCAGCACACTGCCGCCGGTGACCTGGTACTTCGGGTGTCCCGCGACCGAGTACGCCAGCGTCGACTTGCCGGAGCCGTTGGGGCCCATGATGGCGTGGGTCTCGCCCTGCTTCACGGTCAGGTCGACGCCGCGCAGGATCTCGCGCGGACCGTTCTCGGCGTCCACACTGACGTGCAGGTCGCGGATCTCAAGCGTTGCCATAACGGACTCAGGACTCCTGGTTCACTTCGACGTAGACGGCGCCGCCGTCGATCTTCACGGGGTATACGGGGACCGGCAGGTTCGCCGGGGGGCCCGAGGGACGGCCGGTGCGCAGGTCGAAGCGCGAGCCGTGCAGCCAGCACTCGATCGTGCAGTCCTCGACCTCGCCCTCGGACAGCGAGACGTTGGCGTGCGAGCACACGTCGTTGATCGCGTACACGTCGCCCTCGGTGCGCACGAGGGTCACCGGGACGTCGTCGAGCACGACGCGCAGCGGTGTGTCCTCGTGCAGGTCGCCCTCGGCGCATGCCTTGAGGTAGCTCATCGGGCGCCGCCCTCGAGCCGGGCCTCGATCTGCTTCATCAGCCGCTCCTGGAGGTCGGCGATGCCGACCCGGGCGATCACCTCGGCGAAGAAGCCGCGCACCACCAGGCGGCGGGCCTCGTCGGCCGGGATGCCGCGCGACTGGAGGTAGAACAGCTGCTCGTCGTCGAAGCGGCCGGTTGCGCTGGCGTGTCCGGCGCCGGCGATCTCGCCGGTCTCGATCTCCAGGTTGGGCACCGAGTCGGCGCGGGCGCCGTCGGTGAGCACCAGGTTGCGGTTCAGCTCGTAGGTGTCGGTGCCCTCGGCCGCGGCGCGGATGAGCACGTCGCCGATCCACACGGTGTGCGAGTCGGCGCCCTGCAGGGCCCCCTTGTAGGTGACCAGGCTGCGGCACTGCGGCACGTCGTGGTCGACGAACAGGCGGTGTTCGAGGTGCTGGCCGGCGTCGGCGAAGTACACGCCGTACAGCTCGGCGTCGCCGCCCGGGGCGTCGTAGACCACGCGCGGGAAGAGCCGGACCAGGTCGCCGCCGAGGGTGACCACCACGGAGGTGAAGGACGCGTCGCGGCCCACCCGGGCCAGGTGCGCGCCCACGTGCACCGAGTCGGCGTCCCAGTCCTGGATCGAGACGACCTTGAGCTTCGCGCCGTCGCCGACGATGAACTCGACGTTTTGCGCGTAGGTGGCGGAGCCGGCGTGGTCGAGCACCACGGTCGCCTCGGCGAACCGCTGGACCTCGATCGCGACGTGCCCGAACGCGGTGCCACCGGCGCCGCGCAGGTCGATCACGATCGGCTCGGCGAGCTGGGTGTCCTTGCCGACCACGACGAGGGTGGCCTTCTCGAACGAGCTGTACGCCTGGGCCGCGACCCGGTCGACGGGTTTGCCGGCCCGACCGATGCGCGCGTCGGAGCGGTCGACCGTCTCGACGGTGACGCCCTCGGGGGCGGTCACCGAGACGGTGACCTCGCCGCGCTCGGCCGCCGCCGCGGTGCCGTCGTGCAGACCGCGCAGGCGGGCCAGCGGGGTGAACCGCCAGTCCTCCTCGCGGCCGGTCGGCACGGCGAAGTCGGCCACGTCGTAGGACGCGGCGGCGACCTGGCGGGCGTCGGCGGGCTGGGCGACCGAGCGGCCGGTGCCGGGGCCGGCGAGCACGTTCTCGGCCCCGGCCTCGCGCACGGCGATCGATCCGGCGGTGGTGCTACCGGGAGTGTTGGTGTTCGCAGCCATGGACTAGCCCACAGCCCCTTCCATCTGAAGCTCGATCAGGCGGTTCAATTCGAGGGCGTACTCCATGGGCAGTTCGCGCGCGATGGGCTCGACGAACCCGCGCACGATCATCGCCATGGCCTCGTCCTCGGTCATGCCGCGGCTCATGAGGTAGAACAGCTGGTCGTCGGAGATCTTCGAGACGGTCGCCTCGTGACCCATCGACACGTCGTCCTCGCGGACGTCGACGTACGGGTAGGTGTCCGAGCGGCTGACCGTGTCCACGAGCAGCGCGTCGCACTTGACCGACGAGGTCGAGCCGTGCGCGCCCTCCTCGATCTGCACGAGGCCGCGGTAGGAGGTGCGGCCACCGCCGCGCGCCACCGACTTGGACACGATGTTGGACGAGGTGTTCGGGGCGCAGTGCACCATCTTCGAACCCGCGTCCTGGTGCTGGCCCTCGCCCGCGAAGGCGATCGACAGCGTCTCGCCCTTGGCGTGCTCGCCGAGCAGCCACACGGCCGGGTACTTCATGGTGACCTTGGAACCGATGTTGCCGTCGATCCACTCCATCGTGGCGCCCTCGTGGGCCACCGCGCGCTTGGTCACCAGGTTGTACACGTTGTTCGACCAGTTCTGGATGGTCGTGTAACGCACCCGGGCGTTCTTCTTGACCACGATCTCGACCACGGCCGAGTGCAGCGAGTCCGACTTGTAGATCGGCGCCGTACAGCCCTCGACGTAGTGCACGTAGGAGCCCTCGTCGGCGATGATCAGCGTGCGCTCGAACTGGCCCATGTTCTCGGTGTTGATCCGGAAGTAGGCCTGGAGCGGGATCTCCACGTGCACGCCCGGCGGGACGTAGATGAACGAGCCGCCCGACCACACCGCGGTGTTCAGCGCGGAGAACTTGTTGTCGCCGGTCGGGATGACCGAGCCGAAGTATTCCTTGAACAGCTCCGGGTGCTCGCGCAGCCCGGTGTCGGTGTCCAGGAAGATGACGCCCTGCTCCTCCAGGTCCTCGCGGATCTGGTGGTAGACGACCTCGGACTCGTACTGGGCGGCGACGCCCGCGACCAGGCGCTGCTTCTCCGCCTCCGGGATGCCGAGCCGGTCGTAGGTGTTCTTGATGTCCTCGGGCAGGTCCTCCCACGAGGCGGCCTGCTTCTCCGTGGAGCGGACGAAGTACTTGATGTTGTCGAAGTCGATGCCGGAGAGGTCGGAGCCCCAGGTCGGCATGGGCTTCTTGGCGAAGAGCCGAAGGCCCTTCATGCGCTGCTTCAACATCCACTCGGGCTCGGACTTCTTCGCCGAGATGTCGGCGACGACCTCCTCGGAGATGCCCCGGCGCGCGGAGGCGCCGGCGGTGTCCGAGTCGGCCCAGCCGTACTCGTAGGTGCCCAGGCCCTCGAGCTCGGGGCGAGCGTCGGTGGTCATGAAGTAGTCCTCCCGGAAGCCGGGTCGGCGGCGGTCGATTCCCGCGAACGGGAGGGGCCCCGGCGCGGCGGATTCTGGTCTTCGCTGGTTTTCGAAACGGAGGGTGCGGCCGGCGGACCGGACGAGCCGGTCCTGCGACCGGTCGGACCGGCCGTTTCAGCCTGTACAGCAGGAACGTGCGTGGTGCAGACGCCGTCGCCGTGGGCGATGGTCGCCAGCCGTTGCACGTGCGTGCCGAGAAGGCGCGCGAACACCTCGGCCTCGGCCTCGCAGAGCTGCGGGAACCGCTCGGCGACGTGCGCCACCGGACAGTGGTGCTGGCAAAGCTGCTCTCCGCCGGGTGCGGGCCGCGCACTCGCGGCATACCCGTCGGCGGACAGCGCCTCGGCCAGCGCTCGGGCCCGCTCCCCGGTGGGCGCGGACTCGACCGAGGGACGATACCTCTCCTCGCGGGCGGCAAGCCGCTCGCGGGCAAAAGTTGCCACCGCCTCGGTGCCGAGCCGTTCGGCCACGAAGCTCAGCGCCTCGGCCGCCAGCTCGTCGTATTCCTGGTGGAACCCGGAGCGGCCGGCGTCGGTCAGCGCGAACAGCTTGGCCGGACGACCCCGGCCTCGGCGTCCGTAGACGCGCTGCTCGCCGGCCACCAGCACACCCTCGGCGAGCAGTGCGTCGAGGTGGCGACGCACACCCGCCGGGGTCAGCTCCAGTCGCTCGGCCAGGTCCGCCGCGGTGGACGGACCGTGTTCGACGATCGACCGGGTGACCCGGTGCCGGGTGCCCTCGTGGCCGTCGTGTTCGGGCGTGCCGGCACCCGGGACGGTCGCCCGCCTCGGTGCCTCTTCGCTCGTCCGCGCGTTTTCCACAACACCATTGTTGCGTTAATAGTGCGCCAGGCCAAACGGCGTCCGCGTGGAGTCCATCACTTAGGCGTACCTAACATCACACTCCTCTCGGCATGGCGTTCGACCTGCGGATTCACCTGACGACCCGTCAGCCCCGCGCTGTTCCGGCCGTTCTCGCCGGCCCCGGCACGAGGGGTGCCCGGGGCTTTCTAGACTGACTCGTCATGGACTCCTCGTCGCCGGCAGTCGCGCTCACGGGCCTGGTCAAGCGCTACGGCGACAAGACCGCCGTGGACGGGCTCTCGCTCACCGTCGAACGCGGCCGGGTCACCGCGGTCCTCGGCCCCAACGGTGCCGGCAAGACCAGCACGATCGAGATCTGCGAGGGCTACCGGCGCGCCGACGCGGGCGAGGTCCGGGTGCTCGACCTGGACCCGGTGCGCGACGCCGCCGCGCTGCGGCCCCGGATCGGGGTGATGTTGCAGTCGGGGGGCGTGTACTCGGGAGCGCGCGCCGAGGAGATGTTGCGCCACGTCGCCAAACTGCACGCACACCCCCTCGACGTGGCGATGCTGATCGAACGCCTGGGCCTGGGCTCGTGCGGGCGGACCACCTACCGCCGGCTGTCCGGCGGCCAGCAGCAGCGCCTGGCGCTCGCGCTGGCCGTGGTCGGCCGCCCCGAACTGGTGTTCCTGGACGAGCCGACCGCCGGCCTCGACCCGCACGCCCGGCACGCCACCTGGGACCTGGTGCGCGAGCTGCGCGCCGACGGGGTGAGCGTGGTGCTCACCACACACCTGATGGACGAGGCCGAGAAGCTGGCCGACGAGGTGGCGATCGTGGACCGCGGCCGGGTGATCGCGTCCGGCTCGCCCGAGGCGCTGTGCCACGACGGCGCGGAGAACTCGCTGCGCTTTTCCGGTCCGCCCGGTCTGGACATGGGCTCGCTGCTGAACGCGCTGCCCGAGGGCGCCAAGGCGTTCGAGGTCTCGCGCGGCGCGTACCGGATCGAGGGCGAGATCGACCCCCAACTGCTCGCCACGGTCACCTCCTGGTGTGCGCAGCACGGGGTGATGCCGGAGCGGCTGACGGTGGCACGGCGCAGCCTGGAGGACGTGTTCATGGAGCTGACCGGACGGGAGCTGCGGAGTTGAGCGCGGTGGCGAAGGCCGCGGCAACGCGGGACGAGAGGCGCGGTACGTTCACGCCCGCGCCGGGCGCGGCGCCGCTGGGTCGGATGATCCTGGCGCAGAGCGCCCTGGAGACCCGGATGTTGTTGCGCAACGGCGAGCAGCTGTTGCTGACGGTGATCATTCCGACGCTGCTCCTGGTGGTGTTCAGCTCGGCCGACCTCGTGGACACCGGGGACGGCGACCGGGTGGACTTCCTGGCGCCGGGGCTGCTCGCGCTGGCGGTGTTGTCGACCGCGTTCACCGGGCAGGCGATCGCCACCGGGTTCGAGCGGCGCTACGGCGTGCTCAAGCTGCTGGGCTCGACCCCGCTGCCCCGGTGGGGGCTGATGGTGGCCAAGACGGCGTGTGTCCTGGTGGTGGAGATCCTCCAGGTGGCGCTGCTCACGGCGATCGCGTTCGGGCTGGGCTGGTCACCGCACGGGAACCCCGTGTGGGTGATCCTGCTGCTGCTCCTGGGCACGGCGGCGTTCTCCGGGCTCGGCCTGCTGATGGCCGGCACGCTGCGGGCAGAGGCAACCCTGGCGGGCGCGAATCTGGTGTTCATCCTGCTGCTGCTCGGCGGCGGGGTGATCGTGCCGCTGGACAAGTTCCCCTCCGGGGTCGAGCACACGCTCGCGCTGCTGCCCATCTCGGCGCTGTCGGACGGGCTGCGCGACGTGCTCCGGGACGGATCGGGTCTGCCGCTGGGCGATCTGGCCACCCTGGCGGTCTGGGCGGTTTTGGGCCTCGGCGCGGCGGCGCGCTTCTTCCGTTGGGAGTGAGGCCGGAGGGGGGTCGGGGCGGGCGCGGGCCGACACCCCTGGTGCGCTTGTGAATTCGTTCACGACGTAGCATGTCGCGCATGAGTCTGCAGGCCGTCTCCCCACTCGTCGCGCGCCGCGTGTTCCTCGCGAACCTGGTGGCGCAGATCGGCATCGTCGTCACGGGCGGTCTCGTCCGACTCACCGACTCGGGTCTGGGGTGCGACACCTGGCCCCGGTGCGACAGCGACACGAGCAACTGGACGCCGCACGAGGCGGTCGGCCACCACGCGTACATCGAGTTCGGCAACCGCATGCTGACCTACGTGGTCGGCGCGATCGCGGTGGCGTGCGTGGTGGCGGCGTACCGGATGACCGTGCGCCGCAAGGACATCACCACGCTGGCCTGGATCCAGATCGGCACGGTGGTCGGCCAGGCCCTGCTCGGCGGCATCACCGTGCTCACCGACCTGCACCCGATGGCGGTGGCGAGCCATCTGCTCCTGTCGATGTTGCTGATCGCGTCGGCGGTGGCGCTGTACGAACGCTCCGGCGAGGGCGACGCGCCGGCCCGGTTCCTGGTCCGCCCCGAGATCCGCTGGTTCGGCTACGGCACCCTCGGCCTGGCAGGTGCCCTGATCGTGATCGGCACCGTGGTCACCGGCTCCGGCCCGCACGCGGGCGACCTCAAGGCCAAGCGCTTCGACGTGGACATCGACCAGATCGCCTGGCTGCACGCCGACCTGGCCTTCCTCCTCCTGGGCGCGGCCGTCGCCCTGGCCCTGGCCCTGCGCGTCACCGACGCCCCCCGGGCCGCCCAGACGCGCGTGTGGTGGCTGCTCGCCGTCCTGATCCCCCAGGGCCTGATCGGCTACATCCAATACTTCAACGGCCTCCCCGAGTGGATGGTCCTCACCCACATGCTCGGCGCCGCCCTCACGGTCGTCACCGCAACCGGAACCCTCTTCGCCCTCCGCATCCGAGGCGAACACGCCGAGCCCACCCCGGAGGCAGCGGCCGAAGCCCGCGAACCGGTCGCCACCAGCTACTGAGCGCCGCACCCGTGGAGACGGACCGGACCCCGGCGGGGTCCGGTCCGTCTCGGTGTTCTCGGGCGGTGTCGCCCGGGTCAGCGGGCGGGGACGGCCAGGAGGAGGGCGAAGCGGTTTTGCGCGTCGGTCCACCACTGGCGGATGGTGAAGCCGGCCTCGGCCAGTTCGGCTTCCAGCGGCTCGCGGCGGAATTTGGTGGAGATCTCGGTGCGCAGGTGTTCGCCTCGGGTGAAGTCGGCGGACAGGTCCAGGGGCGGGATCTTGACCGTCTGGTCGATCCTGGAGCGCAGGTGCATCTCGATGCGTTCCTCGTCCGCGTTCCACAGCGCCACGTGGTCGTAGGCGTCGGGGTCGAAGTCGGCATCGAGTTCGCGGTTGAGCACGTGCAGCACGTTCTTGTTGAACTCGGCGGTGACGCCCTGGGCGTCGTCGTAGGCGGCGACCAGCACGGCCGGGTCCTTGACCAGGTCGACCCCGAGCAGCAGGGTGTCGTCGGCGCTCAGCGCGCGGCGCAGGATGCGGTAGAAGGCTGTGCGCTGGGCGGGGTCGAGGTTGCCGAGCGTGCTGCCCAGGAAGCTGAGCAGGCGCGGGCCCGGCTCGTCCGCCAGGGCGAGTTCGTGTTCGAAGTCGGTGACCGTGGCCGCGACCCGCAGCGCCGGGTAGTCGCGGCACAGCGCCTCACCGGCCTGGACCAGCGCCGAATCGCTCACGTCCAGCGGCACATAGCGCTCCAGCGTGCCCGCCGCGGTGAGCGCGTCCAGGAGCAGCCGGGTCTTGCGGGACGAGCCCGAGCCCAATTCGATCAGCGAGTGGGCCCGCGTCGCCGCGGCGATCTCGGGGGCGCGTCGAGTCAGGATCTCCTGCTCGGCGCGGGTCGGGTAGTACTCGGGCAGCCGGGTGATCTCCTCGAACAACTCGCTGCCGCGCGCGTCGTAGAACCACTTGGGCGGCAACGACTTGCTCGGTGCGGTCAGTCCGTGGCGCACGTCGGCGCGCAGGGTGGTGTCGAAGTAGTCGGCCGGCAGCCGGTGGTCGAGGGTGAATCGGCTGTTCATGGGACGCCGTTCCTGTGGTGCGGATGACGGACGTGCGGCGACGGGTCGCACGGGACGGATCGGGGCGATGCGGACGCCGTCGCGGGTGGCGACGAGGAGGGAGTGGTCGGGTACCTCTCGCCACGCCCCCCAGGTCGCATCCGGGTGCTCGTCGGGCTCGGAGGCGACCAGGACCCGGCCGGGGCCGGTGCGATACCAGAGGGTGTCCGCGTAGCGGGTGGCGAACACGGTCCGGCCGTCGGTGAGCAGGAGGTTGAGTCGGGCCGTCGGGCGCGCCTCGGCGATCCGCCGGACCACGTCGACCAGCGCGCCGCCGACCGGCTCACGCTGCCGCAGCCGGCGCGCGAGCAGGGCCCAGATCAGCGCCGAGTCGCAGCGCGCCTCCATCTCCAGCAGGGCGGCCTGATCGAGCGCGGGCCCGACCGGCAGCCGGGTCCAGTCCGGGACGGCGCCGTTGTGGCTGAACAACCACACACCGTCCCGGTACGGCGCGGCCGCCGCCTCCTCCTGACTGGTGCCGGCGGTGGCGCTGCGCACGGCGGCCAGGAACGCGCCGCTGCGTACGGTCCGGGCCAGGTCGGGCAGGTTCGGGTCGGCCCAGATCGGCAACGCGCGGCGATAGCGGGCGGGTTCGACGTCCGCCGGATCCGCGTCCGGGCCCGCGTCGGGATACCAGCCGAAGCCGAACCCGTCGACGTTGACCGTCCCGTACCGCTGCCGGCGCGGCGCCCAGGACTGCTCGTACAACCCGCACGTCGGCTCCACCAGCACCGACGCCAGCGGGATCTCCGGCCCCAGATAGGCCAGGTGACGGCACATCAGCCCGCCTCCCCGGGCGCCGCGTCGCGCGCGGTGCGGAATCCGGCGAAGATCTGCCGCCGGATCGGCAGGTCCCAATTGCGGAACGTGCCCCGGGCGACCACCTCGTCGACCCCGAACGCGCCGCCGCGCAGCACCTTGTGCCCGGGCCCGAAGAACACCTCGGAATACTCCCGATAGGGAAACGCCGCGAACCCGGGGTAGGCGGTGAAGTCGGAGGCGGTCCACTCCCAGACGTCGCCGAGCAACTGCCGTGCCCCGGAAGGCGCGGCACCCGCCGGATACGCCCCGGCCGGCGCCGGCCGCAGATGCCGCTGCCCGAGGTTGGCGTGTTCGGGCGTGGGTTCGGCGTCGCCCCACGGATACCGCCGCGACCGCCCCTCCGCCGGATCGTGCCGCGCCGCCTTCTCCCACTCGGCCTCGCTCGGCAACCGCCGCCCGGCCCAGCGCGCGTAGGCGTCGGCCTCGTACCAGCACACGTGCACGACCGGCTCGTCCGGCGGCACCGGCTCGGTCCGGCCGAACCGCCTGCGCAGCCACGTGTCACCGTCGCGCCACCAGAACAGCGGTGCGCGTAGCCCGGCTTCGTCCCGATGCCGGCGCCCCTCCGGAGTCCAGCAGTCGTCCCGGTCGTATCCGCCGTCGGCGATGAACTCCAGATAGGCCGCGTTCGTCACCGGCACGGTGTCCAGCCAATACGCCGCCACCTCGACGGTGTGCGCGGGTCGCTCGTTGTCCAGGGCCCACCCGTCGGTGTCGGTGCCCATCTCGAACGGCCCGGCCGCGACCAGCACTTCGCGCGGCAACCCGGCCGCGTCCGGCGGCGCCGCGGGCGGTTCGGGGGCGTCCAGGACGGCCGGTCCGGCGCGCAGCTGGTGGGTGGCGAGCATGGTCTCGTCGTGCTGCTGCTCGTGCTGGGCGAGCATGCCGAACACGAACCCGTGCGCCAGGAGCGGATCACCGTCGGGATCGAAGTCGGCGCCCTCCAGCACCTCCAGCGCCCGGACCCGCACCTCGCGGACGTAGTCCCGGGCCGGATCGGGCGCGAGCAGCGGCAGGGCCGGCCGGTTCGCGCGAGGGTGGCGGAACGCGTCGTACAGCGCGTCCAGATCCGCACGCAGCGCCGGGCGCCCGCCGGCCCGGCGGACCAGCCACAACTCCTCCTGGTTTCCGATGTGCGCCAGGTCCCAGACCAGCGGGGACATCAACGGGGAGTGCTGGGCGCTCAGTTCCTCGTCGGTCAAACACTCGGTCAGGGCCAGCGTCCGGCGCCGGGCCCGCGCCAGCGCGGCCTCGGCTATCGATTTCGCGGATGTCGAGGTTTCCGACGGCTTCAGCGACGTCATCGACAGGTCCTTTCGAGCAGATCGTCGGCGGGACATCGGCCCCGTTCGGCGTAGCGCCGGGTGAATTCGGCGACGGCCGCACGGACCGGGCCGGGCGCGTCGGCGTCGGCCAGCGCGTTCTCCGTGGCGGCGAAGCAGGCGAGGATCGCCTTGCCGAGCACCGGGTCGGCGGGGCCGATCCGGGCGGCGCGCCGCCAGACCGCCTCGGTCGGTACGGTCGCGCCGTCGGCGCACAGGGACTCGGTCGCCGCCCAGGCCGCCTCGGCCGCGACCGGGTCGTCCAGCAGGGTGGCGGCCATCGCGGCGGGCACGATCCAGTACCGGCCGCACTGCGCGTCGATCATCCGCAACTCCAGCCAGCCGCGCGGGCGCACCGGCGGGAAGAGGGTGGTCAGGTGGTAGTCGAGGTCGTCGAGGGTGGGTGGCCGCATCCCGGGTACACCGCGCAGCCAGGAGCGGAAGGTCAACCCCTCCGGGGCGTTCCAGCCGTCCGCCGTGGCGCCGCGCAGGCACAACAGCGGCGCGTCCAGCGCGTAGCGCGCCCACGCGGCGCGCGGGTCGCCGTCGATGCCCGGCGGCGGGCCGGGCGGGCGGGTACGGCCGGGGTCCATCCGGGCCCAGACCAGTTGCCGAGTGGATCGCCAACCGGTCGGTTTGCCCTGCCACAGCGGTGAGTTGGCGAACGCGGCGACCAGTACCGGGCCCAGCCGGTGGGTCAGCTCCCAGCGTGATCGATAGCCGCGAAGGCCCGCGCTCTCGTCGCCCGCGTCCAGGTTGACCTGCACGGACGCGGTGCCGCGCATCATCATCCGGCCCCAGGAGCCGTCCCGGTCGAAGTACGCCTCCATCGCCCGATAGCGCGGATGGTCCAGGACGCGTGCCGGGTTTCGATACGGCTCCAGGCCGTGGCCCGCGAGCACGAGTCCGCCGGCGGCCAGCGCCTGCTCCAGGGCCGTCATGTCGGCGCGGAGGTCTCGGGCGCATCCGGCGAGCGTGTCGGCGGGCAGTGAACTCAGTTCGACCTGCCCACCCGGCTCGCGGGTCAATCTGCTGCCGAACGGCAGCCCCTGCGCCTCCAGCGGGGCCAGGGCCTCGTCCAGCCGCTCCGGCGCCACCTCCCGGTGGGCGTCGGCGCCGTCGTGCACGATCCATTCCAGTTCGATCCCGACCCGCGCGGGCGGGCCGGTCTTGAAGCACACCCCGTGTACATGGGCCTGTGCGTCGTCCTCTCGCAGAGTGGCAGCCATCGCACGCACTCCTTCGATCCCTCGCGTGGTCCCGATTCCGGACCCACTCGTGGCCCCCGATGTGGCCCTCCCGTAACTTTCCCGGTCTGCTGTACCCGGCATTGCCGACCGGAACACCCGTACCTCCGTGAACGCGGGCCCACGCGGGGATGAAGCCCCACAAACCCCCGAGCAAGACCATCCGGTTGCCGCATCCGCCCGATTACGGCACGCGAAATGTAACGGTGTGTCAGGGAACGAGCCGGCGTCGACCGTCGCCCGCGATCGGTCGCGCGGGGCATGCGAAAGGGCGGGGCGGAAGCCGATCCCGGCCTCCGCCCCGCCCTTCGGGTGCGGCTAGTGCTCCGGCAGCCGCGCCGCCGCGGCCCGGTCGAGCAGCCACAGCGTCGCGCCGGTGCCGTAGGCGCCGGCCGCCGGGGTCTTCGTGGGGTCGGTGGAGGCCCGCGCCGCCGCCACCGCGTCGGCCTTGTCCTCGCCCGCCGCGAGCAGCCACACCTCGTGGGCGGCTCGGATCGCCGGGAAGGTCAGGGTGATCCGGGTCGGCGGAGGCTTGGGGGCCTCGCGGACCGCGACCACCGTGCGCCCCGTCTCCTCCGTCGCCGCGAAGCCCGGGAACAGCGACGCGACGTGCGTGTCGGGGCCCACCCCGAACATGGCCAGGGTGAACGCCGGCACCAGCGCGCCCTCGGGCGCGGCGGCGGCCAGTTCGGCGGCGTACCGCGCCGCCGCCGCCTCCACGTCGTCCCCGTCCGGACCGTCACTGGCCGGCATCGGGTGCACCAGCTCCGGCAACACCGGGACGGTGTCCAACAACGCCTCGCGCGCCTGCGTCTCGTTCCGGTCGGCGTGGCCCGCCGGCAGGAACCGCTCGTCGCCCCACCACACGTGCAGCCGGTCGAAGTCGATCGCGCCCAGCGTGGGCGTGAGCGACAACTCGTGCAACAACGCGTTGCCGTTGCGACCACCGGTGAGCACGATGTGCGCCACGTCGAACTCGGCCTGCGCGTCGGCAACCCGCTGGATCAGCCCGGTCGCCGCCGCCTTGGCAAGCAGTGCCGTGTCGGCGTGCACCCGAACCGGGCCGTGCGGGCTCACGCGCCGTCGCCCTTCTTCTTGCGAGGCGCCCGGCCGGCCGTGTTCTTCGGCGTGGCGGCGGGCGCGCCCTCGTCCGCCACCCGCGCCCGGGCGGTGGGCCGCTTCGCCCCCGCCGCGCTCGACGTGCGCTTCAGCGGCGGAGCCGCACCGACCTCCTTCTTCGCCTTTCGGAGCGGCGCCTCGCCCTCCTCGGCCTTCTCCACGTCGCTCACCGGCGTCTGCGACACGGGCGACTCGGTGAACGACGCCGCCGACGGCACCCGCGCCGCCTCCAACGCGGCCCGCGCCAACGTCGCCGCGTACACGTCGTCCGGGTCCAGCCGGCGCAGCTCCTCGGCGACCAGGTCGGAGGCCTCGCGCCGCTTGAGCGCGACCACCCGGTCCGGCTGGCCGGGCGAGGACAGCGACGCCATCATCCCGTCGGGGCGGTCGATCACGATCTCGCCGTCCTCGGTCACCAGCGTGACCGCGGTGATCCCGGGGCCGTTGGTCTCCACCCGCTCCACGTCGACCTCCAGGCGATCGGTCAACCACAGCGCGAGCAGTTCCGCGCTCGGGTTGCCCGCCTTGGCGCCGACCTTCGCGCTCAGGATCCGGCTGTACTTCTGGTCGAGCGCCGCGGCCAGCAGGCTGCGCCACGGCGTGGTGCGAGTCCAGGCCAGGTCGGTGTCCCCCGGCGTGTACGCGCTCGCCCGCAGCCGCAGTACATCGGCCCGGCGCGGCGGCGCGGCGGCGTCGGTCACCCGGCGGGTGGCCAGCGCGCCGAGCAGGTCCTTGCTCGGCACCTCGGGCGCACGCCCCGGCCACCACACCACGACCGGCGCGTCCGGCAGCAGCAGCGGCAGCACGACCGACTCGGCGTGGTTGGCCAACTCGCCGTGCATGCGCAGCAGTACGGTCTCGCCCACGCCCGAGTCGCCGACCCGGACCTCGGCGTCCAGGCGCGGCGCGATCTCCGCTCCCGGGCGGCCGATCACCACCAGGATCCGCGAGGGGTGCTCGCGGGCGGCGGTGCTCGCGGCCTTCATCGCGTCGTACTGGTTGGCCTCGTCGGTGACGATGACCAGGGTGAGCACCATGCCGAGGGTGGGGCTGCCCATTCCTCGGCGGGCCTCGACCAGCGCGGCATTGATCTTGCTCGACTTGGTGTCCGTCAGATCGATCATCATGGGCGGCGCCAGCTCCGTCCGTCACGTGCGAGCATCTCGTCGGCCGCGTCCGGGCCCCAGGTCCCGGACACGTAGGGCTCGGGCTTGCCGTGCTGTGCCCAGTGCTCCTCGATCGGGTCGAGGATCTTCCAGGACAGCTCGACCTCCTCGTGCCGGGGGAACAGCGGGGCGTCGCCGAGCAGCACGTCGAGCAGCAGGCGCTCGTACGCCTCCGGGCTCGACTCGGTGAACGACTCGCCGTACGCGAAGTCCATGTTGACGTCGCGCACCTCCATCGCGGTGCCCGGCACCTTGGAGCCGAAGCGCACCGTCATGCCCTCGTCCGGCTGCACCCGGATGACCAGGGCGTTTTGCCCCAGCTCCTCGGTCGCGGTGGCGTCGAACGGCAGGTGCGGGGCGCGCTGGAAGACCACCGCGATCTCGGTGACCCGACGGCCGAGGCGCTTGCCCGCGCGCAGGTAGAACGGCACGCCCGCCCAGCGGCGGTTGGCGATCTCCAGCTTGATCGCGGCGTAGGTGTCGGTGCGCGAGTCCGGCGGGATGCCGTCCTCTTCGAGGTAGCCCTTGGCCAGCTCGCCGCCCTGCCAGCCGCGGGTGTACTGGGCCCGCACCGTGCCGCGCGACAGATCGTCGGGCAGCTTGACCGAGCCGAGCACCTTCAGCTTCTCGGCCACCAGGGCGTCGGCGTCGAAGGACACCGGCTCCTCCATCGCGGTCAGCGCGAGCAGTTGCAGCAGGTGGTTCTGGATCACGTCGCGCGCGGCGCCGATGCCGTCGTAGTACCCGGCCCGGCCGCCGATGCCGATGTCCTCGGCCATGGTGATCTGTACGTGGTCCACGTAGGAGCGGTTCCACAGCGGCTCGAACATGGTGTTGGCGAAGCGCAACGCCAGGATGTTCTGGACGGTCTCCTTGCCCAGGTAGTGGTCGATGCGAAAGACCGACTCGGGCGGGAAGACCTCGTCGACGACCTTGTTCAGCTCGCGCGCGCTCTTGAGGTCGTGCCCGAACGGCTTCTCGATCACCACGCGGCGCCACGAGTCGGCCTTGGGGTCGGCGAGTCCGTGCTCCTTGAGCTGGCGGACCACCTCGGGGAAGGCCTTCGGCGGCACCGACAGGTAGAACGCATGGTTGCCCTGGGTGCCCTGCTGCTCGTCCAGCTCGTCGATCGTCTGGCGCAGCTGGTCGAACGCCTTGCCGTCGTCGAACTCGCCCTGGACGAACCGGAATCCCTCGGACAGCTGCTGCCAGACCTCTTCCCGGAAGGGGGTCCGGGCGTGTTCCTTGACCGCCTCGTAGACCACCTGGGCGAAGTCCTGGTTCTCCCAGTCGCGCCGGGCGAACCCGGTCAGCGCGAAGCCCGGCGGCAGCAGGCCGCGGTTGGCCAGGTCGTAGATCGCCGGCATCAGCTTCTTGCGGGACAGGTCGCCGGTGACGCCGAAGATGACCAGGCCCGACGGGCCCGCGATGCGCGGGAGTCGGCGGTCCTGGGGGTCGCGCAGCGGGTTCTCCGGCCAGACGGCCGGCTTGCTCTTGCCGGCTTTGGGGCTCATCGAGCCGCTCCGTCCGCGAGGGCGCGGGCGGCGTCGAGCAGTTGCCCGAGTCCGGCCGCGCGGTCGGTCAGGTGCAGGCGCAGGACCGGGCGCTCGCGCGAGGTGATCGCGCCGAGGTCGCCCAGGGCCTGGGCCAGTTGCAGGCGGCCGAAGCTGTACGGCTTGGCCGGTACGTCCAGGTCCTCGGTGTTGGCGCCGGTGATCTGGAGGAAGGCGCCGACGGCGGGGCCACCCTTGTGGAACTGGCCGGTGGAGTGCAGGAATCGAGGTGCCCAGCCGAAGGTGACCTGCTGCCCGTCCAGTGCCTCGGCGAGCAGCGGGCGCAGCTTGGGCGCGTCGGTGTCGCCGAGCCGGTCCAGGTAGGCCATCACCGCGAGGTAGCCGTTGTCGGGCACCGTGGCCAGCAGCGCGCGCAGCGCCCCCGTCAGGTCGCTCGCGCCGGCCAACAGTTCGGCGTCGCCGTGTACTTCGACCGCGCCGTCGACGAACGCGGGCGTGCCCACCGGCAGCGGTCCGTCGTCGCCCGCGCGCTCGAGCAGCGCGCCGGTGTTGTCCTTGGACTCCTGCACGTTGGGCTGGTCGAACGGGTCGATGCCGAGCACTCGGCCGGCGACCGCGGTCGCGTACTCCCACAGCAGCAACTGTGCGCCCAGCGGGCCGGACACGCGCAGGTCGGCGGCGAGGCGCTCGATGTCCTCGGCGCCGATGACCACGCGCACCGCGTCGGGGCCGCTCGCGTGGTCGAAGCCGGGCGCGGTCGGGCTCTCGACCACGACGGGCAGGATGCCCCGCCCCTGCTTGCCGGTGGATTCGGCGATCAACTGCTCGGCCCAGTCGCCGAATCCGACGATGTCGCCGCTGTTGGCCAGGACCAGCTTGTCCCGGCCGTGGTTGGCGGCGGCCCCGAGCACCGCGCCGAGCAGCAGGCCGGGGTTGTCCCGATCGCCGGCCAGCGTCGGGGCCAGCGCCGCGGCCTCGTCGAGCAGGCGTTCCACATCCACGCCGGCCAACGCGCTGGGCACCAGGCCGAACGCGGTCAGCGCGGAGTAGCGGCCGCCGACGTTGGGGTCGGCGAGCACGATGGTGTAGCCGGCGTTGCGCGCGGTGTTCTCCAGCGGCGAGCCGGGGTCGGTCACCACCACGATCCGCCCGGCGAGCTGGTCGTTGGTCAACCCCTCGTCGAGGAAGGCCTGTTCGAACGCGCGGCGGTGGCTGTCGGTCTCCACGGTGCCGCCGCTCTTGCTGGAGACGACCACGACGGTGCGCTCCAGGTCGTCGCCGAGCGCGCGGCGGACCTGGGCGGGGTCGGTGGTGTCGAGCACGGTGAGCGGCTTGCCGTAGGTGGCGGTGATCACCTCGGGGGCCAGCGAGGAGCCGCCCATGCCGGCCAGGACCACGTGGTCCAGGCCCTCGGCGGCCAGCCGCTCGCGCAGTTCGGCGAGTTGCGGCAGCAACGCGCGCGAGGAGGCGGGCAGGTCCACCCATCCCAGGCGGATCGCGGCCAGCGACTCGGCGTCCGGACCCCACAGGGTGGCGTCGGAGGCGGCCAGGCGCGCGGGCACCTTGTCCACGACGCAGGCGGTGATGACTTCGGCGACTGCGGCGGAGTGAACGAGGTCACCGGAAACGGTGACGTCCACGCCGCCTGCGGTCACGCGTTCGTCGTTTGCGTGTACCACGGGCGGTCAGCCCTCCTATGAATGGGGTGGGAGTGTGCTGAAATCATGCCCTGATTGCGTGGATTACCCGTCCCGCCGCCGCCGAACGGGTCACATGCGGCGGCGGCGGGACGAGCGGGTACTGCGCCGGTCGGCGAGGGAGGCCGACCGGGTGCAACGGCCGTTCGACGAGGTGGGCGTCAGCCCTTGGCGAGCCGGTCCAGCTCGCCCTGTACGGACGCGAGCAGCTCGTTCCAGGAGGTCTCGAACTTCTCGACGCCCTCCTCCTCGAGCAGGTCGACGACCTCGTCGTAGGAGATGCCGAGCTTGGCGACCGCGTCGAGGTCGGCCTGCGCCGACTCGTAGGTGCCGTGCACGGTGTCGCCGGTGATCGCGCCGTGGTCGGCGACCGCGTTCAAGGTGGCCTCGGGCATGGTGTTCACCACGCCCTTGACGACCAGGTCGTCCACGTACATCGTGTCGCGGTACGCCGGGTCCTTGACGCCGGTCGAGGCCCACAGCGGGCGCTGCGGCCGGGCCCCGGCGGCGGCGAGGGCCTGCCAGCGCTCGGTGCCGAAGACCTCTTCGTACGCCTGGTAGGCCAGTCGCGCGTTGGCCACCGCGGCCTTGCCCGCCGCGGCCTTGGCCTCGTCGGTGCCGAGTGCCGCCAGCCGCTTGTCGATCTCGGTGTCCACGCGGGAGACGAAGAACGACGCGACCGACTCGATCTTCGAGATGTCCAGACCGGCGGCGCGGGCGCGCTCGATGCCCTCGATGTAGGCCTCCATCACCTCGCGGTAGCGGGCCAGCGAGAAGATCAGCGTGACGTTGACGCTGATCCCCTCGGCGAGGGTCTGCGCGATGGCGGGCAGACCGGCCTTGGTGGCGGGGATCTTGATGAACAGGTTCGGCCGGTCGACGAGCCACCACAGCTGGCGGGCCTCGGCGATGGTCGGCTCGGTCTTGTGCGCGAGGCGCGGGTCGACCTCGATCGACACCCGGCCGTCGACGCCGTTCGTCGCGTCGTAGACCGGGCGCAGCACGTCGCACGCCTGGCGTACGTCGGCCGAGGTGATCATCCGCACGGCCTCTTCGACGGTCACCCCGCGCACCGCGAGGTCGCGCAACTGCGCGTCGTAGACGTCGTTGCCGGTGATCGCCTTCTGGAAGATCGCCGGGTTGGTGGTCACGCCGACGACCTCGCGGTCGCGGACGAGTTCGTGCAGGTTGCCGGACTCCAGCCGCGTCCGGCTCAGGTCGTCGAGCCATACGGCCACGCCCTCGGCGGACAGGCGACGCAGGGATTCCGTCATGACACTTTGCTCCTTATCGAGTGGGCGGCCGGATCCGGCCGCGTCGTGGGCGGCGGATCTACGCCCGGCGCGGGCGGTGTCGGGCGGGTGTTGCCACCCGACACCGCCCACCGGGTCACATGATCTTCAGCTACCGGCGTGCGCCAGGGATTCCCGAGCGGCCGAAACGACGGCCTCGTGGGTCAGCCCGAACTCGGCGAACAGCTTCTTGTAGTCCGCGGACGCGCCGAAGTGCTCCAGCGAGACGATCCGACCCGCGTCGCCGACCAGCTCGCGCCAGCCCTGGGCGATGCCGGCCTCGACCGACACGCGCGCCTTGACCGCCGGCGGCAGCACCTGCTCGCGGTACGCCTGGTCCTGCTCGTTGAACCATTCCAGGCAGGGAAGCGAGACGACCCGGGTGGGCACGCCCTCGGCCTCCAGCACCTCGCGCGCGGCGACCGCGATCTGCACCTCGGAACCGGTGCCGATCAGGATCACCTGCGGGGTGCCGCTGGACGCCTCGGCGAGCACGTAGCCACCGCGCGCGGTGCCCTCGGCCGAGCCGAACTCGGTGCGGTCCCAGGTGGGTACGTCCTGGCGGGTGAGCAGGATGCCGGCCGGGCGGTCGGTGGTCTCCAGGATCTTGCGCCAGGCCACCGAGACCTCGTTGGCGTCGCCCGGGCGAACCACGTCCAGGCCCGGGATCGCGCGCAGCGCGGCGATGTGCTCGATCGGCTGGTGGGTGGGACCGTCCTCGCCGAGACCGATCGAGTCGTGCGTCCACACGTAGGTGGTGGGCAGCTTCATCAGCGCGGCGAGCCGGACGGCCGGGCGCATGTAGTCGCTGAACACCAGGAAGGTGCCGCCGTAGATGCGGGTCCCGCCGTGCAGCGCGATGCCGTTCATGGTCGAGCCCATGGCGTGCTCGCGGATGCCCCAGTGCACGGTGCGCCCGTACGGGTTCGCGCCCTTGAGGGGGTTGCCGTCGGGCAGGAACGAACTGCCCTCGTCGATGGTGGTGTTGTTGGACTCGGCCAGGTCGGCCGAGCCGCCCCACAGTTCGGGGACGACCGGGCCGAGCGCGGCGAGCACCTTGCCGGACGCCTTGCGGGTGGCGACGGGCTTGCCGGCCTCGAACTCCGGCAGCGCCTTCTCCCAGCCGTCGGGCAGCCGGCGAGCGGAGATGCGGGCGTGCTCGGCGGCGCGCTCGGGGTTGGTCTCGGCCCACTTGGCGAACGCGCTCTTCCACGCGTCGTGCGCCGCACGGCCGCGGTCGACCACCTGGTGAGCGTGCGCGAGCACCTCGTCGGCGACCTCGAAGGTCTGCTCCGGGTCGAAGCCGAGCACGCGCTTGGTGGCCGCGACCTCGTCGGCGCCGAGCGCCGAGCCGTGCGCCTTGCCGGTGTTCTGCGCGTTCGGCGCGGGCCAGGCGATGATCGTCCGCATGGCGATCATGGTCGGCCGGCCGGTCTCCGCCTTGCCCGCCTCCAGGGCCGCGTGCAGCGCCACGACGTCGATGTCGCCATCCGCCTGCGGCTCGACCCGGATGGTGTGCCAGCCGTAGGCCGCGTAGCGGGCGAGGACGTCCTCGCTGAACGCGGTCTCGGTGTCGCCCTCGATCGAGATGTGGTTGTCGTCGTAGAGCACGACGAGGTTGCCCAGCTTCTGGTGCCCGGCGAGCGAGCTGGCCTCGGCGGAGATGCCCTCTTCCAGGTCGCCGTCGGAGGCGATCACCCAGATGGTGTGGTCGAACGGGGAGGTACCGGGGGCCGCGTCCGGGTCGAACAGGCCGCGCTCGTAGCGGGCCGCCATCGCCATGCCGACCGCGTTGCCCACGCCCTGGCCGAGCGGCCCGGTGGTGGTCTCGACGCCGGCGGTGTGGCCGTGCTCGGGGTGGCCGGGGGTGCGGCTGCCCCAGGTGCGGAACGACTTCAGGTCGTCCAGGGTCAGGCCGTAGCCCGACAGGTAGAGCTGGGTGTACAGGGTCAGGCTGGTGTGGCCCGGGGACAACACGAACCGGTCGCGACCGGTCCAGTCCGGGTCGGTCGGGTCGTGGCGCAGGAACTTCTGCCAGATGAGGTAGGCCGCCGGGGCCAGGCTCATGGCCGTTCCGGGGTGGCCGTTACCGACCTTCTGAACGGCGTCCATCGCGAGCACACGAGCGGTGTCGACGGCTCGCTTGTCGAGGTCGCTCCAGTCGAGAGAGCTGTTGTCGGGGGTCGGCTTGGTGCTCACCCTTGTCAGGGCTCCTTCCGGGGTCTTCCGGGATAGGCCGAATGATTGCGGCCGGCTCGGGACCTTCGCCCCGGCGCCTCAGGCACGTGGCCGAGCCTACCGGGGGCGGCATGTTCCCTCGCTCGGAGGACGGCCACCCGGGTGGTGACGTTCACCGTGGGGTTCACCCCGATGTCCACGTGGTCGAACGGACCGCGGGGACACGCGGGACGAGGCACGACGCGTGGTGGGCACGGGACGACGCACGCGGCGACCTTCCGGTCGGCTACCCGGCGGTGCGGCGGGCATGCCCCGGAGGCTTCGTGCCCCTGGTGAGGGACTACAGTTTCCTGCTAGTGGGTCCGGGCCTCGACGTCTCGACACCGCTTGCCTTCCGCTTACGTATTGACGAGCAAACCGGCTTCCGGGCGGCACCCGGGCCCGGCCGAAAACGCTGCTGATGGGGTGTTCGTGACAGCCGTCGAATCCCGACCGGCCGGGCTGGTGGGAAATGCGCCCGCCGGCGCCCGCCCGCCGATGGCCCGGGTTCTCGCATTCGTGGCCCTCACCAAGCCGCGCATCATCGAACTGCTGCTGATCAGCACGATTCCGGTGATGTTCCTCGCGGCGCACGGGCTGCCGGATCTGGGTCTGGTGCTGCTGGTCGTCTTCGGCGGTTACCTCTCGGCGGGCAGCGCCAACGCCTTCAACATGTACATCGACCGGGACATCGACCGGCTGATGCACCGCACCGAACGGCGGCCGCTGGTCACCGGAATGGTGTCGCCGCGCGAGTCGATCGTGTTCGCGAGCGCGCTCGGGGTGATTTCCACCGCGTGGTTCTGGTTCCTGGTCAATCCGCTGTCGGCGGCGCTTTCCGTCTTCGCGATCTTCTATTACGTCGTCGTCTACACGATGTTGCTGAAGCGGCGCACGCCGCAGAACATCGTGTGGGGCGGTATCGCGGGTTGTATGCAGGTGTTGATCGGCTGGACCGCGGTCACGAATTCGCTGGACTGGGCGCCGGTGGTGTTGTTCGCGGTGGTCTTCTTCTGGACCCCGCCGCATTATTGGCCGCTGTCGATGAAGTTCACCGACGACTACACCAATGCCGGTGTGCCGATGTTGCCGGTGGTCGCGGGCAACAAGGTCGTCGCGAACCAGATCGTGCTCTACAGCTGGGTCATGGTCGGGGTGTCGATGCTGCTGTGGCCGGCCGCGGACACCGGACCGCTGTACCCGATCGCCGCGGCGCTGCTGGGGGCGGCCTGGTTGTGGGAGGCGCACGGGCTGCAGCGTCGGGCCAAGGCCGAGGTGACCGGCGCCAAGCTCAAGGAGATGCGGCTGTTCCACTGGTCGATCACCTACCTGACGCTGCTGTTCGTCGCGGTCGCGGTCGACCCGCTGCTGTTCTGAGCCGGTTCGGGCACGGCGCCCGCACCGTGCCCGAACCGGTGTGTCGCGACGTGATCCGGACCACGCGCGATTGCGCCGGATCCGGTGACGCCCCGTCGGTAATGTGGGCGCCATGACGGACACCGAGACCACGACGGCCACGCCGGAACCGGGTTCCCCGGATGCGCGGGTCGAGCGACAGGTGCGCAGGATCGCCAAACACATCGAGCGCTTCACCGCCGCGCACGGCGGCGGGGGCGACGCGGTCGTCGAGTACGTCGGCCGCGACGCGACCCGGATCGTGCTCGTCGGCACCGACGGGGCCTGGGGCGACCAGGTCGTACGCGACCGCGACATCGCCCGCGCGGCGATCGTGAAGGCGGGCGTGACGCTGCATGAGGAGTTCCCGAACGAACTCGCGGCGAAGGTGCGCACGACCGAGTACGAGTGGTCCCGAATGGCGGGCCTGCAACTGGGCGGCGCGCAGGGCTGACGGGCGGGCCGGTCCGCCCGGCCCCGCCGCAACCCCTCCGGACCCGGCTGGGGCGGTGAACCCCCGCCGGCGCCGGGTGGTACCGGACTCCCCCGCAGCGGGAGAGTCCGGCGCTGCCGACGGTCAGGAGTGGAAGATCTCCCTGATGTCGCTGATCTCACCGGCGGCGTTCAGGGTGACCTCGTAGGCCCCGAACGACGAGCAAGCGTGTCCGGGGTCGGTCTGGTGGGTGAGGCACTTGTCGATGTGGTCCCACACCTGGCCGAGGTACTCCGCCTTCCACGGGGCCGGGCCGGACAGCGTGCCCGTGGCCTGCGGCGCGAAGTGCAGCGGTGTCTGTTCGGCGCCGACCGGCTCGTAGTGGCCGTCGTTGGGGTCGCACACGAACTTGGTGTTGCGGTAGTACAACGAGTCCTTGCCGGGTGCCTTGTTCGGGTGGACGATCCGGTGTCCGGGCTTGGTGGTCGGCGCCGGGCCGCAATCGTCGCCCGGGACGCCCGCCGAGGACCGACTCGCCGACGGCTTGGTCGACTTCGGCGCCTGGGTGCCCGGCGCACCGGAGCCGCCGGGGTTGCCGGTGGGCGGCTGCGCGAGCACCGGCGCCGTCGAGGGCGGGCTGTCGGCCGCCTCGGATGTGCCCTTCTTCTTGTCGTCCGCGTTGCAGGCGACCAGCGCGAGCGCGCCGATCGTCACGGCGGTGATCCCGCCCAACGTCCTGCGTGTGATCGGATGCATCGAACCCCCTGTGCGTCGGGCGCGGCGCGCCCGTACTTCGATGGAACTCGCACACATTAGCGATCTTGGAACGCGAGCACCCGGGATCCGCCCCCGAGTTGGCAAAGCCGGGCCCAAGGAGTGAACCGGGCCGGGCAAACCGGCATGCCACGGACATCCCGCCGTCGTCTCGGTCAGGTGTTCGTGGCCGGATCCGTACCCGTTCGGCCCCGTCGGCGCCCCGCTCGCGATAGCGTCACGCGGAGGTCTTCGGGACCAGAGGCGAGGTGGGACCCGTGCGGTTCGGATGGCTGCGACGCCATGAGCGTCACCTGGAGGAATACCGGCACCGGCGCGAGCTGCAATCGCCGTGTCCGGGCCTCGCCACGCCCGAAACCCCGCCGGCCGCGCCATCCTTCGCCGAACCCGGGCAAACCGAGGGGCATGATCCGGCCGAACCGGAATCGAATCCGCCGGGCGGCGCGAGCGCTCCGGCCGAGGCCGACGACGCCGAGGCGACCCGGGCCGAGATGTTGACCGAGAAGGCACGGCGGTTGACCCGCGCCGGTCGGCACGCCGACGCCGCCGCGCCCGCCCGTGCCGCGGTGCGGATGCTGGGCGTGCTCGCCGCGAGGGACCACCGCCGGCACGGGCCCGCCCTGGTCGGCGGACTGCGCGCGTTCGCCGCCGTGTTGGCCGCCGACGCGCGCACCGAGGACGCGGTGAAGGTGGCCGCGAGCGCCGCCGAACACGCCCGCCGACTGGCCGCGTTCGACCACCGCGCGCACCGCCCGCTGCTCGCGCTGACCCTGCGCGAGTTGGGGGCCCGACTCGGCGACCACGGCGACGAACCGGCCGCGCTCGGCGCGCTGCACGAGTCGGTACAGCTCTTCCGCACCCTCGCCGCCCGCACGCCCGAGCGGCACCGGGTCGAACTTGCCCTGTCCCTGGACGAACTCGCCGGCCGACTCGCCGCCGGCGGCGCGAGCGAACCCGCGCTGGCCGCGTTCACCGAGGCCGAACGACTGCTCGGGGTCGGCCCGCCCGAGGCCCGGCAGGCCGCCGTGCTGCTCCGGCACGCCACCCTGCTCGCCCGCCTCGGCCGCGGCCCCGAGGCGATCGCACTGGCCGCCGAGGCGGTCGAGGTGCGCCGCGGCTACGCAAGCGCCGAGCATGCCCCCGCCGGGCGCCGCGAGGACGAGCTCGCCGCCTCGCTCCAGAGTCTGGGCCTGCTGCACAGCGCCGCCGGCGCGCACGACGAGGCGGTGGACGCGCTGGAGGAGGCGGTCCGGCTGCGGGCGAGACGGGTGCGGGCCGACCCCGTGCTGGCCCGCCGCCCCGAAGTCCCGGTCACCTACGCGCTGTACGGCATCGTCCTGGTCGCCGCCGGCCGGCCCGCCGACGCGGTGCCGCCGCTCGCCGCGGCCCTGGGCGTGGGCACCGCGCTGAACCTGGACCGCGTCTCCGACCTGGCCGGCGACACCCTCGTGCGGGCCCACCACGCCGACCCCGACGCGGTGCGCAAGCGGTGGCTCGCGGCCACCGGCGAGGAGTTGCCGGCCTGGATCGAACGCGGTCAGCGCCCGCTCCCGCACCAGGCCGACCGCCGCCGCGTACACCGCCCGGTCCCCCAGGAGGCACTGCCCGCCCGCGACTGACCCCGGCCCGGGCGGCGCACGCCGAACGACGCGCAAAAAAGCCGCCGGGAGTCACGACGGCACCCGAAGGTGGGTCGTCACTCCCGGCGGCTCCCCCGACGGCGGGCCTACGGCCTACCGTACGGGTACACGCTCGTCGAGCCCGGAACCGGACTCAGAGTTCGCCGCGCAGCTTGGCCAGCGCCTCGGCGAGGATCGCCTCGCCGTCCGCGTCGCTGCGCCGCTCGCGCACGTAGGCGAGGTGCGTCTTGTAGGGCTCGGTACGCGGGGCGTCCGGCGGATTGTGCTGGTCCTGCCCGGCGGGCAGACCGCAGCGGGGGCAGTCCCACGTCTCGGGGACCTGAGCGTCGGTCGCGAAGCTCGGCTGGGTCTCGTGCTTGTTCGCGCACCAGAAAGAAATACGGAGACGTGGGGCTGCTTCGCCGCGCTCAGCCTCCCCCATCGGGCCGGCGCCGACCCGACTCCCACGGATGGCGTTGCCACTTGCCACGGTAAAAACTCCCCTTGGTCCTTGAGGTCGCGCCCCCGTTGCGCGGCTTGGCGTCCAGTGTACGTGCGCCTCGCGCAAGGTTGAACCGAGCGGTGGCCCTTTTCCGACTGTTTCCGACAGTCCGTCAGAAAGGCCACCGCGCGGGTGGAAACAGCGGCCGAACCGGCCCTGTCGGTACGCGTTTGTCGCTACGAGTCGTCAGTACGAGTGCTTCAGGAGCAGACCGAGTACGACGATCGTCGTGATCCAGCACACGCCGACGATGATGGTCATGCGGTCGAGGTTCTTCTCCACGACGGAGGAACCGCCGAGCGAGGAGGACATGCCGCCGCCGAACAGGTCCGACAGGCCGCCGCCCTTGCCCTTGTGCAGCAGCACCAACAGCACCATGAGCAGGCTGAAGACGATCAGGGCGATCGAGAAACCGGTGATCACGGCCGGGCCCAACTCCTTCTGGCGGAACGCGGAGGCCGGAGATTCCCGGCCACCGGACAGAGTACGCTGCCGCGCCCCGCAAGTGGGAGCCGTGCGGCCCTTCGGCTAATCCGGCGGATCATAGTATTACGGCTGGTCGGGCGTGCTCCGCTCCCCCGGCGACCGCCCCTCCCCGGCGTCTGCCGCCGCGGCGTCGGCCGGCTCGACGTCGCCGGTGTCCTCCAGCTCCACCTCGTGACCACTGCCGCTGACCAGCGCACCCGTGCTGGTCAGCGGGTGCCCCCGGCCGGCGTCCCGGGTGCCGCGCACCGCGCCCGTGCGGCGCACCGTGACCCGGTTGTCACCGCCCGCCACGATCGCGCCGGTGTTGGTCACCGGGCCGCCCGACAGGCTGATCCCGTCGTTGCGCGACTCCTCCGCGTCCCGGTCCTCGGGCTCCGGCCCGGGCACGTTCGATTCGGCGGCGTTCACGAGGTACCTCCCGCTGTCGATCGTGCGCCGGTGCCGACCCCGCCGGAACCGCGCACGGACGCCTGGTTGCCGCGGCCCGCGACGATCGCGCCGCTGTTGTTGAGATCACCCGAGACGTGCTGGATGATCCCGTTGTTGAGGACCAGCTCGTTGCGCGCGCGATACTCGGTGACATCCACGTTCCTGCGCTGGAGGAAGTCCAGCACGAATACGGTGAACTTGCGCTCGATCAGCTTGAGGTATTTCTCCGCGTCCGAGTTCTGGAAGAACGTGGCGTAGTTCGCCGACGCGCCCAACTCGCGCACCGAGGCCCGCGCACCTCGATCCACCGGCAGATTGCGGGCGGTGCGCTCGTGCGCCGCGCGCAGGTTGCCGGACCGGCGCCACCACGAGGTCCACACCCGCATCAGCCGGCCCGCCGCCGAGGCCATCAACCCCGGCGCCTCCACGAGCGCGTGGCCGAACGCCCCCCACAGGGTGGCCGCATCGGCCGCGTGCAGCCACTCGTCGGCGACGTGGAAGTCGGGCCGGATCGGCGGCAGCACCAACTCGTGCAGCTCGGTGTACAACATGCGGCCGTCCAGGGTGAAGCGGATCAAAACCGAGACGACCACCTCCTGCGACCACGTGCCCACCCGCACACACAGGTAGCGCCGGGTCGCCTCGGCCGGCGGCGGCACCGCGCCGCCGGTGACGCCGCTGCTGAACTCGTGCATCTGCACACTCAGCCCGGTCAACCGGTGCCGGCCCTCCTCGGACCGGGACAACCCCTCGAACGCGGTGCAGATCGCAGCTGTCAGCTCGTCGACGGTGAACGGGGTGTATCCGTTCTTGTCGGCGGTACGCGGTCGCGGTGCGTCCAGCACGGAGGGCCCGGCCCCGCGCAGTTCGACCGGGAAGGTCCAGCTCTCCACCAGCTCGCCCGCGCCGACGAACGGCACGTAGCCGCTGTAGCGCACGGTGGAGGGAATCGGCGGCGGCGCCGGCGACCCCGGCGGCTCGGCGATGTCGACCGGGGCGTGTGTCGGGCGCGGCGGCAACACCTCGGTCAGCGCCCCCTGTAACGTCCCGACCCCGCCGCCCGGCGCCGGGCCGATCGGCGGCGGCGTCGGCACCCAGGTGCGCCCGGGGCCCAGGTCCGAGACCACCGTGGCGCGCTGCTGCATACGCTCGATCCACACCACGAACACCACCACGGCGTAGGCGGGCAGCACGGTCAGCGCGATCATCGTGAAGTCCGGCGGCTCCCCGGTCCCGCCCGCAACCAGGTACAACATCAGCCCGAACAGCAGCGCCGCCATCCACGACACCTGCGCCGCCGCCCGGCTCCGGAGGTCGCGCACACCACCCCCGCCGACGACGCCGCTGCGCACCGTCACCAGACCGAAGAAGACCACCAGCGCCAGCCAGGTCAGCCCGGCCGCGACGCCGAACCCGATCAGGGCCATCATCACCGGCACCAAAAACGCGATCACATCACGCAGGATCCGCCGCCTGCGGGCGGCCAACGCGTGCTCCAGGACCGCCTGTTCGTTGTATCCGTAGGACGGCGCGCGGTCCCGGTGCGCGTTCTCCCACAATTCCTCGATCACCCGCGCGGCGAACCGCTCGTCGATCTCCGCACCCGTACACAGATACCGTGTGGCTCCGGTATCCCCGGTTCTGGACATGTCTGGAAAGGACACCCGCACCCCCTGGGGGCAGCCGGCCACAGTCGCCGCAGAGGGGCGACTACCGGCCACTTGGCGATGACTTATCGTCAGGTACCGGTTATGGGTGGGGCAAGCGGGTTGGAAATACTCGCGTCGGGTTTATGAGGAACGAGTGGTTCCGGCCCCGATGACCGATCGGCGCACAATCTCGGACACGCGTCGGGCCCGGGGCGACGCACGCCCCGGGCCCGACCGAACACCCTTGGTCCTACTGCTCCTGGTAACGCACGATCCGCGCGAAGTCCTCCGCGAGGAGGCAGGCGCCGCCGACCAGGCCGCCGTCCACGTCGGCCTGCGCCATCAGGCCGGCCACGTTGTTCGGCTTCATCGAACCGCCGTACAGCACCCGCACCCGGTCCGCCAGGTCGGCGGAGTACAGCTCGGCGAGCTTGCCCCGAATCGCAGCGCACACCTCCTGCGCGTTCTCCGGGGTGGCCACCTCGCCCGTGCCGATCGCCCAGACCGGCTCGTAGGCGATGACCACGGACTCGGCCTGCTCGGGAGTGATGCCCTTGAGCGCGCCCTCGACCTGGGCGAGCGTGTACGCGACGTGCTCGCCGGCCTTGCGCACGTCCAGGCCCTCGCCGACGCACACGATCGGCACCAGGCCGCTCGCGTAGGCGGCGTGCGCCTTGGCGTTGACCAGTGCGTCGTCCTCGTGGTGGTACTGGCGCCGCTCGGAGTGGCCGACCAGCGCGTAGGTGCAGTTGAGCTTGGCCAGCATCGACCCGGCGATCTCGCCGGTGTACGCGCCGCCCGCGTGCTGCGAGATGTCCTGGGCGCCGAAGGTGAAGCGGAGCTTGTCCGCCTCGACCATGGTCTGCACCGAGCGCAGGTCGGTGAACGGCGGCAGGACCGCGACCTCGACCCGGTCGAAGTCCTTGTCGTTCAGGGTGAATGCGAGCTTTTGCACCAGGGAGATGGCCTCGATGTGGTTGAGGTTCATCTTCCAGTTGCCCGCCATCAGCGGGATACGACCGGAGGTGTTCTTCACGGCGGACATCGGATTCAGCCCTCCAGGGCTTCGAGGCCGGGCAGGGACTTGCCTTCGAGGTATTCCAGACTCGCGCCGCCACCGGTGGAGATGTGGCCGAAGGCGTTCTCGTCGAAGCCGAGGGTACGCACGGCCGCGGCCGAGTCGCCGCCGCCGACCACGGTGAACGCGTCCGAGTCGATCAGCCCCTGGGCCACCGCGCGGGTGCCGTGGCTGTACGGCTCCATCTCGAACACGCCCATCGGGCCGTTCCAGAAGACCGTCTGCGCGTCGGCCAGCTTGTCGGCGAACAGCTCGCCGGACGCCGGGCCGATGTCCAGGCCGAGCCGGTCCGCCGGGATCGCCTCGACGGAGACCACCGCGTGGTCCGCGTCGGCGGCGAACGCGGTGGCCGCGATCACGTCGACGGGCAGTACGAACTCCACGCCCTTGGCCTCGGCCCGGGCCAGATACTCGCGGACCCGGTCGATCTGGTCCCGCTCCAGAAGCGACTTGCCCACCTCGTGGCCCTGCGCGGCCAGGAAGGTGAACACCATGCCGCCGCCGACGAGGATGCGGTCGGCCCGCTCCAGCAGGCTGTCGATCACGCCGAGCTTGTCGGAGACCTTCGAGCCGCCCAGGATCACCGCGTACGGGCGCTGCACGTCGTCGGTGAGCCGCTTGAGCACCTCCAGTTCGGTGGCGATCAGGCCGCCGACCGCGTGCGGCAGCCGGGCCGGCACGTCGTACACCGACGCGTGCTTGCGGTGCACCGCGCCGAAACCGTCGCCCACGTACACCTCGGCGAGGTCGGCGAGCCGGTCCGCGAACGCCCCGCGCTCGGCGTCGTCCTTGGCCGTCTCGCCCGGGTTGAAGCGCAGGTTCTCCAGGAGCGCGACCTCGCCGTCGGCCGGCTTGCCGACCGTCGCCCGGGCGCTGTCGCCGACCGTGTCGGTCGCGAACGCCACGTCGGCGCCCAGGAGTTCGCCCAGTCGCGCGGCCACGGGGGCGAGCGAGAACTCGGGCTCGGGGGCGCCCTTGGGCCGACCCAGGTGCGAGCACACGATCACCTTGGCGCCGCGAGCACGCAGCGCCTCGATGGTCGGCACGCTCGCCCGGATCCGGCCGTCGTCGGTGATGCGTCCGCCGTCGAGCGGGACGTTGAGGTCGGCGCGCACCAGCACGCGCTTACCGGATACGTCGATGTCGTCGATGGTCTTCAAGTTCGACTCGTCCTCGGATGTCGAAGAAACGGTGGGGATGGTCGTGCTCGGATGTCGAAGAAACGTGGGCCCGGGTGACGACGTGTCACCCGGGCCCGCATCGTCAAGCGTCGACTATCGGCACGTGTGCCGGTCCGTCAGAGCTGACCACCGATGTAGCCGACCAGGTCGACCAGGCGGTTGCTGTAGCCCCACTCGTTGTCGTACCAGCCGACGACCTTGACCTGCTTGCCCTGGGCCATGGTCAGGCCCGAGTCGAAGGTGCACGAGGACGGGTCGGTCACGATGTCGGAGGAGACGATCGGGTCCTCGGTGTAGGTGAGGTAGCCCTTGAGCGCACCCTCGGCGGCCTTCTGGAAGGCGGCGTTGACCTCGTCGCGGGTGACCTCGCGCTCGAGCTCGACGACCAGGTCGGTGACCGAGCCGGTGGGGACCGGGACGCGCATGGCGATGCCGTCCAGCTTGCCCTTGAGCTCGGGGATGACCAGCGCGGTGGCCTTGGCGGCACCGGTGGAGGTCGGGATGATGTTGGTGGCGGCGGCGCGGGCGCGACGCAGGTCCGAGTGCGGGAAGTCCAGGATGACCTGGTCGTTCGTGTACGCGTGGACCGTGGTCATCATGCCCTTGACCAGGCCGAAGTTCTCCAGGAGCACCTTGGCCATCGGCGCGACGCAGTTGGTCGTGCAGGAGGCGTTGGAGATGATCGTGTGCGCGGCGGCGTCGTACTTCTCGTGGTTGACGCCCATCACGATCGTGACGTCCTCATTCTTGGCCGGAGCCGAGATGATGACCTTCTTCGCGCCGGCCTCGATGTGCTTCTTGGCCTTCTCGGCGTCCGTGAAGATGCCGGTGGACTCGATCACGATGTCGGCGCCCAGCTCGCCCCAGGGCAGTGCGGCCGGGTCACGCTCGGCGATGACCTTGAAGGTCTTGTCGCCGACGGTGATCGCGTCGTCGGTGTGGGTGACCTCCTGGCCGATGCGGCCGAGGATGCTGTCGTACTTCAGCAGGTGGGCCAGGGTCGCGATGTTCGTGAGGTCGTTGACCCCGACGATCTCGAAGTCCGCGCCCGAGGCCAGCGCCGCGCGGAAGAAGTTGCGGCCGATACGGCCGAATCCGTTGATGCCTACCCGGATCGTCACGAACCGATCTCCTCTGTCGAACGCCGAATGCCCTGATGGTGAATGGCCGAGGAGATGGTCAGTGGAATCTGCGATATCCCCGGCCATGTCCGACCCTACCGTGACGCCCCGGGCACCTCCACGCAGGCTTGCTGCGCAAGGAGCCCGGAGCGGGACGGATCGTCGCAAAGCAGATCAGTGTGCGATCTCGGGCGGGTGATCCCGGGCGGGTTACTTCTCCCCGACCGACTTCGTGATGCCGAAGGCCGCGACCCCGGCAAAGACGAAGACGAGGAGGTCGAAGAACTCGAGTCCGTCCTTCCAGCCCCGCATCAGGTCACTGCCGTAATCGGTGAGCACGTCGAGCACCGAGATGTTCAGTTCGTCGGCACCGGACAGGGTGAGCGCGGTGAGTTGCCCCAGGACGACCCCGAGCAGCGCCAGCACCGTGGCGACCACCGGCAGCACCGGGTTGGCCCCGCCGACCCGACCCACCGCGAACGCGATCAGCGCCGCGACGCCCACGCCGAACCAGGTGCTCTGGATCTCCATCGACTTCACGATCACGCCGTACACCCCGGCGGCGACCAGCATCGCTCCCAGCCCGGCCAGCACGGCCAGACCCACGTTGCCGGTGCGCGGCTGCGGCTGCGGCGGCGGGCCGCCGTACGGGCCCGAGCCGAACGGTCCGGGCGGGCCCGGCTGCGGCCCCCACTGGCCGGGACCCTGCTGCTGCGGCCCCCACGACCCCGGCGCGTTGTTGCTCACGAAGAAATCCCCCCGAAAGAAGTGCACATGCGGGAACTCGCATGTGCGCAGAGACGTTAATGGCCCCCGGCGGAGAAGTCTCCGCCGGGGGCCGGTATCACGGCCACCGGTTTTCACCGGTGGGTCGATCACGCGCGCTCGCGCCTACTTATACAGCTCCCGCAGGATGCGGTCGACGAAGACCTTGCGGTCCTCCGCCGTGGCCAGCTGCTCCAGGCCGAAGCCGACGAGCATGGTGTCGTCGGTGGCGATCACCGACGAGCCGAACACGGCCTGGCTGCGGGTGAATCCGACCAGCGCCGGGTCGCCGGGCGGCGGGCCGGCCAGGGCCCACGGGCCCAGTCCGGTCTCGAAGCCCTCGGCGTCGATCACGCCCGACGTCTTGACGACCTTGGTGTCGTCCACAAACAGGCCGGTCCCGCCGGTGTTCGCGTCGCTGACGTACGAGATCGAGACCTCGATCTTCTTGCCCGCGTACGCGGACAGGTCGAACGCGACCGGCTTCCAGCCCTGCGAGTTGCCGGTGAAGGAGTTCCACGACCCGGTGGTGCCGTTGCTCAGGCACTTGGGGGTGGTCACCGTCAGGTAGTGCCGCAGCTGCGGGTGGGTGGCGGCGAAGCTGCCATCCTCACACGAGGTGGGCGGCTTGGTACTGCTGTTGCCGTTCAGGTCGGGCAGCGTCGTCCAGTCGTCGGCGCCGACCGTGTGCGCCTCCACGATCGCGTGGTCCCAGTTGGCCTCGGTGCTGTACGAGAACTGCGCGGTCAGCTTCGCCGCGTCCGCCGCGGTGACGGAGGTGAGGTCGATCGTGCGGACGAGGCGCTTGTACGCGTTGTCCGTGTGCAGACCGTTGATGTACCACTTGCCCTCGGCCGGCGAGTACGGCCCGGACGTGTTGCCCGAGTAGGTCGCCACCGAACGGCTGTCGAACATCGGGAACTTGTCCGGCGTCAGGATCGCGCTCGTGGGCAGGAACCCGCCCGCCTCGTTCAGCGGGTTGGACGCGGTGCCCGGGAGCGCCTTGTCGATCCCCTCGAACGGCGCGGCCGAACCCACCACGCCGGTGGCGCCGTTGGTCGCCGACCGGTCGAAGGCGCCCAACCAGTACTGGGTGAAGTCGTCGGAGACGATCAGACAGTCACCGGTCGGGTCGGAGGTGACCTTGCACGGTTGGTCCGGGTGCCCGTTCAAGCCGTAGTAGATGCCACCGCCCGCGGCGCTGCGCAGGGGACCGTAGTAGCCCGCGGTCTCGCCGAGGTAGGCGAGCTTGCCGCCCTCGTTGAGGTAGTCGCGCACGTTGACGGTCAGATCCTGCACCAGCGGGGTGACCTGGGCATCCTTGTAGATCTCGCCCTGGACGTCGGTGTTCTCGTGGGCCGCGTCCGTGGTCAGCCGGTTGTCGCCGAGGTACCAGAACACCCCCTTGAAGTGCGAGAGCACGCCGAGGTGGTGCGGTGCGCCGAGCTTGTCGACGTCGTAGACGGCCGCCTTGATGCCGTTGGCTGCCAGCGCGTCCACGTACTGCTGCGCGTACTTGGGACCGACGGTGTTCGGCGGGTAGGTCGGGTTGACGCCCTTGTAGTCCTCGTTGGCCAGGACCAGCGTCTCGGTCTTCTCGGCGATGCCGCTCTCCACCGTGAAGGTGAAACGATCGCTTTCCACCTTGCCGGTGCCGGCCTTCTCGCCGGTGAACCACACCTCGATCCGGTCACCGGTGCGCACGTTCTTGATGTCGCCCCGGTATTCGGCGTAGTAGGCCGAACCCTGCTCGCCGTACCGCTTGCCGCCCTTCCACTCCTTGACGCCCGCGGTCTTGGCCGGGCCGCCGTTGACGCGGTAGTTGAGCTTGCGGTTGGTCAGCGCGCGCTTGGCGATCACCGCGACGGTCTGGTCGTCGTGGTCCTCGGCGTAGGAGTGCTCGAACCGGTCGGCGACCAGGTCGGGGGCCTTGCGCCCGACCGAGGAGACCGGGTCGTCCGGGTCCTTGGCCGACTTGGCCACCGACAGCGCGAACGCCTGGTTCTTGGCGTACTCCATCTGAATCAGCGTCTCGTCGTTCGGGAAGCTGAAGATGCCGCCGCAGTTCTCCACCGTGTACGGGTCGTCCGGCAGGTAGCCGGCGGCCGTGGCACACGTGGACATCTCCGGGGTGAACGACAACGTCTTGTACGCCTCGTTCATCTGCCCGTCGGTGTCGCCGTTGGTCACGTACAACTCGGCCGACAGGTCCGGGTCGTAATCCGCGACGGCCGGGTGCGCGTCGTCGCCCGCGAGCGCGACCATGATCTCGTCGTCGGGGCTGGGCGTGGCCACCTGCGAACCGACCCCGTACAGGATCAGCTGCGCGGCGGAGTGGTAGTTGACCACGAACTTGGCCTTGATGTGCCCGGCGAAGCCCTCCAGCGCCCGGGTCTCCGGCTCGGAGGACGGGGCGGGGCCGCGGTAGGTCTCGTTCAGCGGGTCGGGCGAGGAGCCCTCGTTGTCGTAGCCCCACTTGTAATCGAAGTTGCGGTTGAGGTCGACACCGTCGCCGGCGGTGATCACCCCGTCCCCGTTGTTGTCGCGCAGGTTCTTGCGCCACAACCGCTGACCGGTCTGGAAGGTCCAGTCGTAGCCGTCGGGGTTGGCCGAGATCACGAACCACAGCTCGTTGTCCGCGACCAGTTGGGTCGCCTCGGCGTCGGTGCCGTAGCCGTCGACGTAGTGGTGCAGGAGCCGGCGGGTCATCTCCGGCGTGATCCACTCGCGCGCGTGCTGGTTGGACATGTACAACACGGCGGGCTTGGAACCGTCGGGGCTGGTGCGGACGTTCTTGGTCACCTTGACCGCGAGGATGTCCTGCCCGAGCACGGTCTTGCCGATGCTGACGGTCTTGGCGATGTCCGGGTGGTCCTTGGCGAGTTGCACCAGTTCGGCGCCGAGGCCGCCAGGGCCGCTGTACTTGCGGAAGACGCCCGCCGCGGCCGGAGCCGCCGTGCGGTCCTGCGCCTGGGACTTCGCCTCCACCGAGAGGCCGGCGGCACGCAGCTTGGCGGCCTGGGCATCGCTCAGGACCACCTCCAGCTCGGCCTTGCCGTCGGCGGCCTTGGTGGCCTTCGTCTCGTGTCGGTCCACGCCCAGGTCGAAGATCTGCTTCACCTGGGCGGCGTCGGCCTTGATCCGGTAGGACTGCGGACCGCTGTCGCCCGCCGGAGGAAGCTTCGCTTCCGGCGGTGCGCTGGTCACTTCGGGATAGGAGCCGGGACCGGCGGCGGGTGCCGCGGTGCTCGCCGGCGCTGCGGTCAACAGACCCAGTGCCAGCGAAAGCGCCGCGATCCCCGTCGTGGCCAGCCGAACTCGTTTGGTGGTGCCCGTGGAACGATGACGCCTCATCGACCCCCCAGTCGTGGGTTAGGCGTGCATACGGGTAAGGCGCGAAATCACCACCCGAGGGATGGAACGTGACTCCTGCGCCCGGGTGTTGCGCATGCTACGGCACCTACCGCGTGGTACACGAGACCTGACTGACGGTCATATTCGGTCGAAGCTACGCGCAAAGATTCCACGATGTGGTCAGAACCAGTCGGGGCACCATGGCTCGCGCGGCGTCCGCAACAATGCCTCGGCCCGCTCGGCGGCACCGGGTACCAATTCGGATATTCGCCCGGCCACGGCCAGCCGTACCGGCGACCCCGAACCCAGGTACAACGCGCCGAGCGTGGCCACGTCCAGGGACAGGTCGGCCGGCTCCCCGGTCGGCACACACGTGCCGCCGTCGAGTCCGCCGTCGATCGCGAACCGGCCGGCCGCGTACCCGAGATCGTCGGAGACCTCGACCACGAGCCGGTCCCGGGCGCCGTAGGTGCGCGCGGAGAACGCGGCCGGCGCGTCCAGGATCCGGGTCCAGACGAAGTCCCGGCGAGTCTGCGTGGTGATCGCCCGGGCGTCGGTGAGCAACATCGGCAGCAGTTCGTCGGGGCTGCGGTCGGCGGCCTCGATCTTCTCCACGTAGTCCACGCTCGCGCAGAACCGCCACAGCGCGAACTCGGCCGCCGGGGTCAGCGCCAGCAGCGCGTCCACGGTCAGCGTCACCTTGGGTACGAACTCGTCCCAGTGGTCGTCGGTGCGGTAGGAGACCAGGCCGGCGACCTTGCCGGACGGGTCGCGGTAGATCGCGTGGAAGCGGGGCGGCGCCGGGTTGGCGGGGGAGGGGTTCAGACCGGTGTAGTTGCCCCACCACAGCGCCGTGCGGCCGATCGCGCCCGCGCGCAGCCCGCGGAACTCCTCGTGCAGCGGCGGACCCAGCTCGGCCACCTCCTCGGGGGTGACCAGCTCGACCCGCCCGCCCTCCTCGACCGGCGCGTCGGGGACGAAGTCGGTGCGCAGCATGTCGAGCGTGAACTTCTGGTATTCGGTAGCCACGCCGAAGCCGAACCGCCCGTATATGCGGTACTCGGCGGCGATCAGGATGGCCAGCATCTCGCCGCGCGCGGCGGCGTCCGCCAGGTCGAGCCGCATCATCTCGGTCAGCAGTCCGCGCCGGCGGTGGGTGGGCGAGACGGTCACGTTGGTGATCGCCGACACCGGCACGATCGCGCCGCCGGGCACGGTCAGCCCGGTGGCGAAGCTGCGGAAGGTGCCCACACAACGATCTCCGTCGTAGGCCCCGCGCGTCCTGGCCAGGTCGGCCCGCTCGCGCCAGTGGGCCAACCGCTTCTCGCGGTTCTCCTTGGAGTCGTCGGGGACTCGGAGAAAGCCGACGCCGACGGCGGCGGTCCACGGGATGATCTCGTCTTCGTCGATCGTGCGGACGTCCACGGTGGTGGTTCCTTCCCTCGCGTGCGCGGCCTTCCCTCCGCGGCAACGGACGAAGGCGCCGATCCGGAGACCCTATGCCTCGCGGATCGACGCCTTCGAATGGTTTTGGCTCACGCGGCGGGGCCGCGTGCCGGACCCGCCGGTTCGCACCGCCCGTGCGGGTCGCGCGACCCGCCCCGGGATCGCTCAGGACACGAGTATGTCCACGGACAATCCGGCGTCGGTGCCGGGCATGCCCAGCTCGCCCGCGCGCTTGTCGGCCATCGCCAGCAGGCGGCGGATCCGACCCGCGACCGCGTCCTTGGTCAGCGGCGGCTCGGCCAGCCCGCCCAACTCCTCCAGGGACGCCTGCTTGTGGTCGAGCCGCAGCTTGCCGGCCGCCGCCAGGTGCTCCGGGACCTCCTCGCCCAGGATCTCCAACGCCCGCTGCACCCGTGCCCCCGCGGCCACCGCCGCCCGGGCCGAGCGGCGCAGGTTCGCGTCGTCGAAGTTGGCCAGCCGGTTCGCGGTGGCCCGCACCTCGCGGCGCATCCGCCGCTCCTCCCAGGCCAGCACACTCTCGTGCGCGCCGAGCCGGGTGAGCAGCGCACCGATCGCGTCGCCGTCGCGGACCACCACCCGGTCCACCCCGCGCACCTCGCGCGACTTGGCCGCCAGGCCCAGCCGACGGGCCGCGCCGACCAGGGCGAGCGCCGCCTCGGAGCCGGGGCAGGTCACCTCCAGGGCCGAGGAGCGGCCGGGTTCGGTAAGCGAGCCGTGGGCCAGGAACGCACCGCGCCAGGCAGCCTCCGCGTCGCACGTGGCACCCGAGACGACCTGGGGCGGCAGTCCGCGTACCGGTCGTCCGCGCGCGTCCAGCAGCCCGGTCTGGCGGGCCAGCTGATCGCCGCCGACCGCGACCCGGACCACGTAGCGGCTGCCGCGACGCAGCCCGCCGGGGGCCACCACGACCAGGTCCGAGCTGTGCCCGTATACCTCGAGGATGTCCTTGCGCAGCCGGCGCGCGGCCATCGCTGTGTCCAGCTCCGCCTCGATGACGATTCGCCCGCCCACGATGTGCAGTCCGCCCGCGAAGCGCAAGAGGGCGGAGACCTCCGCCTTGCGACAGCACGACCGGGTGACCGGGAGGCGGCTGAGCTCGTCCTTCACTGCTGCCGTCATCGCCATGGAGCGATCCTTTCACGATCGACGAAGATCCGGCCGTAGGCCGAGGCCAACCGTTCGGGGTCGTGTCGCGGCGAGCCGTCGACCGCCGACACGGGGGCCAGATGGATGTGTCCACCGAGCGCCGCCGTGGCCCGTTCCAGGCCCGGTACGTCCTCCACACGGTCGCGGTCGCCGAGGACGATGTCAAAGGTCAGCCCCGGGGCGTGCGCGGCCAGTACCTCCAGGTGCTGCTGCGGCGAGAAACCCGCCGTCTCGCCCGGTTGCGGGGCCAGATTCAGCGCCAGCAACCGCCTGGCCTTGGTCTCCACCAGCGCCGCCGCCAACTCGGGAACGAGCAGGTGGGGCAGCACCGAGGTGAACCACGAACCGGGCCCGACAACCACCCAATCGGCGTCACGGACCGCCGCGACCGCCTCGGGCACCGCCGGCGGATCGGCCGGGAGCAGCCGGATCCCGCGCACGTCGCCCGGGGTGACCGCGACCTGCGCCTGCCCGCGCACCGTGGACACCCGCTCCGGGTGGGCCGGGTCGTGCCCGGCGACGTCGGCCTCGATGTCGAGCGGGACCGCCGACATCGGCAACACCCGCCCGTGCGCGCCGAGGAGGCGGCCCATCCAGTCCAGCGCCGCGATCGGGTCGTCCATCAGTTCCCACAGGCCGACCAGGAGCAGGTTGCCGACCGCGTGCCCGTTCAACTCGCCCTCGCGGCGGAACCGGTGCTGGATGACCCGACTCCAGGTCACCCCCCACTCGTCGTCGCCGCACAGCGCGGCCAGCGCCATCCGCAGATCGCCCGGCGGCAATACGCCCAGGTCCTTGCGCAGCCGCCCGCTGGAGCCGCCGTCGTCGGCGACCGTGACGATCGCCGTCAGGTCGTCGGTGAGCCGGCGCAGCGCCGCCAGCGAGGCGGAGAGCCCGTGTCCGCCGCCCAGGGCGACCACCTTGGGGCCGCTCATTCCCTGCCCATGTCGCGGTGCACGAGCACGGTGTCCAGGCCGTCCTCGGTGAGCCGGCGGGCGAGGCGCTCGGCCATCGCAACGCTGCGGTGCTTGCCGCCGGTGCAGCCCACCGCGAGCGTGACGTAGCGCTTGCCCTCGCGCCGGTAGCCCTCGGTGACGATGTGCAGCAGCTCGGCGTAGCGGTCCAGGAACTCCTTCGCGCCGGGCTGGTCGAACACGTAGCGGCTGACCGCCTCGTCCATGCCGGTGTGTGGGCGCAGCTCCGGGATCCAGTGCGGGTTGGGCAGGAAGCGGCAGTCGACCACCAGATCGGCGTCCACGGGCAGGCCGTACTTGAAGCCGAAGGACATCACCGTGGCGCGCAGCTGCGGCTCGCCGGAGCCGGCGAACCGGTCGTCCATCCGGGCCCGCAGCTGGTGCACGTTCAGGTCGGAGGTGTCGATCACCAGGTCGGCCTCGCCGCGCAGCTCGCGCAGCAGTTCGCGCTCGCGGGCGATGCCGTCGGGGATGCGGCCGTCGTCCTGGAGCGGGTGCGGCCGGCGGACCCCCTCGAAGCGGCGCACCAGCACGTCGTCGGAGGCCTCCAGGAAGACGATCCGACGCACCACACCGGACGCGTCCAGCTCACCGAGCGCGGAGCGCAGGTCGTCGAAGAAGGTACGGCCGCGCACGTCGACGACGACCGCTATCCGCGCGACCGCCCCTTGCGTACGGGCCCCGAGGTCGACCATGGCGGGGATCAGCGACGGCGGCAGGTTGTCCACCACGAACCAGCCGAGGTCCTCCATGCCCTTGGCGGCGGTGCTGCGACCGGCGCCGGACATGCCGGAGATGATCACCAGCTCCGGGGTGCCCTCGACCTCGTCGTTCGTGTTCTCGGTACTCATGCGTCCCCCCGGTGCGTGCCGCACCTACGGCTGGGCGAGTTCAACGCTTCCTCCTGCTGGTTCCTGCCTCGGGGGTGCAACCGGGACCGCCTCGTCCGTCGCGCCGACACCGTCGTCGGCGCCGCCTTCGCCGCCGTCGTCGACCTCGGCACCGCTACCGGCGTCGATGCCGCCGGCGGCGTCGTCGTCTTCCATGATCTCGCCTGTGGCGGTGTTCACGGCGGGAGCCGCGGGCGCCCGCGTGGCGAGCGCCGCCACGATCGCCGCCGCGGTGGCCCGACCGATGCCGGGCACCTCGGTGATCTGTTCGATCCGGGCCGCGCGCAGGCGCTTGAGCGAGCCGAAGTGCGCGAGGACCGCCTTGCGCCGGGTCTCGCCCAGGCCCGGGATGTCGTCCAGCGCGCTCGCCGTCATCGCCTTGGAGCGTTTGGCGCGGTGGTAGGTGATCGCGAAGCGGTGTGCCTCGTCGCGGATGCGCTGGAGCATCAGCAGCGCCTCGCCGCTGCTGCGCGGGAGCACGATGGGGTCGTCCTCCCCCGGGACCCAGACCTCTTCGAGCCGCTTGGCCAGGCCGCACACGGTCACGTCCACCACGCCGGCCTCCTCCAGGGCCCGCATCGCGGCGGCGACCTGGGGTTGCCCGCCGTCGACCACGACCAGCTGCGGCGGATACGCGAACCGCTTCGGCTTGCCGGTCTCGGGGTCGATCGGCCCGGTGTGCTCCGCGCCGTCGGCGCCCTGCGCGTCCGTCGCCTCCGCCGCGGCATCGCCGGCCGCGTCCCGCGCGAGGTCGGACTTGTACCGCCGAAAACGCCGGGTCAGCACCTCGTGCATCGCGCGCGGGTCGTCCTGGCCCTCGAAGGTCTTGATCGCGAAGCGCCGGTACTCGCTCTTGCGCGGCAGCCCGTCCTCGAAGACCACCATCGAGGCGACCACCTCGGTGCCCTGCAGGTGCGAGATGTCGTAACACTCGATGCGCAGCGGCGCGGTGTCCATCTCCAGTGCCTCGGCCAGCTGTTGCAGCGCCAGCGAGCGGGCGGTCAGATCGCCCGCCCGGCGCAGCTTGTGCAGGTTCAGCGCCTGGGCGGCGTTGCGTTGCACGGTCTCCTGGAGCGACTTCTTGTCGCCGCGCTGCGGCACCCGCAATTCGACCTTGGCGCCGCGCAGTTCGCACAACCATTCGCTCAGGGCGGCGGTGTCGGCGGGCAGGGCGGGCACCAGCACCTCGCGCGGCACCGCCTCGCCGCGCTGTTCGCCGTAGAGCTGCTGGAGGAAGTGCTCGACGAGGTCGGCGGTGTCCACGTCCTCGACCCGCTCGGTGACCCAGCCGCGTTGGCCGCGCACCCGGCCGCCGCGCACGTGGAAGATCTGGACGGCGACCTCGAGTTCGTCCTCGGCGAGGGCGATCACGTCGGCGTCGGTGCCGTCGCCGAAGACGATCGCGTTCTTCTCCAGGGCGCGGGTGAGCGCGGCCAGGTCGTCGCGCAGCCGGGCCGCCTTCTCGTATTCCATCGCCTGCGCGGCCTGCTTCATCTCGCGCTCGACGCGCTTGACGTAGGGCCCGGTGCGGCCGGCCATGAACTCGCAGAAGTCCTCGGCCAGCGCGCGGTGGTCCTCGGCGGAGATCTTGCCGGTGCACGGCGCCGCGCACTTGCCGATGTAGCCCAGCAGACAGGGCCGGCCCACCCGGCGGGCGTTCTTGAACACCCCGGCCGAGCAGGTGCGTACCGGGAAAACCCGAAGGAGCAGGTCGAGCGTCTCGCGGATGGCCCACGCGTGCCCGTACGGTCCGAAGTAGCGCACGCCCTTGCGGTGCGGACCGCGCATCACCTGGGCGCGCGGGAACTCCTCGTTCAGCGTCACCGCGAGCGAGGGATAACTCTTGTCGTCGCGGTACTTGACGTTGAAGCGGGGGTCGAATTCCTTGATCCAGGAGTATTCGAGCTGGAGCGCCTCGACCTCGGTGCCGACCACGGTCCAGTCCACCGAGGCGGCGGTGGTGACCATGGTCTGGGTGCGCGGGTGCAGGTTGGCCAGGTCCTGGAAGTAGGACGAGAGCCGGGCGCGCAGGTTCTTCGCCTTGCCGACGTAGACCACGCGCCGGTGCTCGTCGCTGAACCGGTACACACCGGGCGACGTCGGGATCTGGCCGGGCGCGGGCCGGTACGACGACGGGTCCATTTCTCCACCCTATGTGCTGGCTCCAACAGATTTTCGCGGTCAACCCACCACGATCTCGCCGTTCGCGACGGTGACCGGCAGCGGCGTCAGACCGCGCTTGGCGGGTCGGCGCACGACCGAACCGTCGTTCATCGAGAACTGGCTGCCGTGGCACTGGCACTGGATGACACCCTGGTCGACCTTGGTGACCAGACAGCCCTGGTGCGGACAACGGGCGTCGAACGCTTTGTAATCGTCCTTGGCCGGCTGGGTGACCACGATCGAGGTGTCGGTGTAGACCTTGCCCTTGCCGACCACCACGTCGTCGGCCCGGCCCACCGTGACCGGACCGTCGAGCAGCTTCTTCTCGTGCGGCGTCGCGGGCTGGTTGTCCGTCGCGCAGGCGGTCACGGCCGCACCGGCAACGCCGACCGCGCCCACCACCGCGGCGCCGCGCAGCAGCGTGCGCCGATCCGGTCCGGTCCCGCCCGCGGTGTCGGACGGGTGCTCGGGCCGGGGCTGGTGCTGCGCGGTCATGCGGGATCTCCTTGTGAACGGGTGACGCCGGTGGCGCGGCCGGACGTCGGCCGCGCCACCGTGAGGCCGGTCAATCCTCGCACCCGGCCCCTGCGCCACTCGCGTCAGCGTCGGTCGTACAGCACGTCCTGGAGGAACTTGCCGGTGTGGCTGCCCGCCACCTCGGCGACCTCCTCGGGGGTGCCCTCGGCGATGACGAGACCGCCGCCGCTGCCGCCCTCGGGGCCGAGGTCGACGACCCAGTCGGCGGTCTTGATCACGTCGAGGTTGTGCTCGATCACGATCACCGTGTTGCCCTTGTCGACCAGGCTGGTCAGCACGCCGAGCAGCCGGCTGATGTCCTCGAAGTGCAGACCCGTGGTCGGCTCGTCGAGGACGTAGACCGTCTTGCCGCTGGAGCGGCGCTGCAGCTCGGAGGCCAGCTTGACGCGCTGCGCCTCGCCGCCGGAGAGCGTGGTGGCGGGCTGGCCCAGACGCACGTAGCCCAGGCCGACGTCGTTGAGCGTGCGCAGGTGCCGAGCGATCGCGGGGACCGCCTCGAAGAAGGCCAGGGCCTCCTCGATCGGCATGTCCAGCACCTCGGAGATGTTCTTGCCCTTGAAGTGCACCTCCAGGGTCTCCCGGTTGTAGCGCGCGCCGTGGCAGACCTCGCACGGCACGTATACGTCGGGGAGGAAGTTCATCTCGATCTTGATCGTGCCGTCGCCCGCGCAGTTCTCGCAGCGACCGCCCTTGACGTTGAACGAGAACCGGCCCGGGAGGTAGCCGCGCACCTTGGCCTCGGTGGTCTCCGCGAACAGCTTGCGCATGTGGTCGAACACGCCGGTGTAGGTGGCCGGGTTGGAGCGCGGGGTGCGCCCGATCGGCCCCTGGTCGACGTGCACGACCTTGTCCACCAGGTCGGTGCCGGTGATCCGGGTGTGCCGGCCCGGCACGCTGCGCGCGCCGTTGAGCTCGCGCGCCAGGTGGGTGTACAGGATGTCGTTGACCAGGGTCGACTTGCCCGAGCCGGAGACGCCGGTGACCGCGGTGAGCACGCCGAGGGGGAAGCCCACGGCGACGTCGCGCAGGTTGTTCTCCCGGGCGCCGTGCACCACCAGCCGGCGCTTCTTGTCCGGTACCCGGCGCTCGGTCGGGGTGGGGATCGACCTGCGGCCGGAGAGGTAGTCGCCGGTGGCCGAACGTTTGTTCTTGAGCAGGTCCTTGTAGGTGCCCGAGTGCACCACCTCGCCGCCGTGCTCACCGGCGCCCGGGCCGATGTCGACGACCCAGTCGGCGACCCGGATGGTGTCCTCGTCGTGCTCGACCACGATCAGCGTGTTGCCCATGTCGCGCAGCCGGACCAGGGTCTCGATCAGCCGGTGGTTGTCGCGCTGGTGCAGGCCGATGGAGGGCTCGTCGAGTACGTAGAGCACGCCGACCAGACCCGAGCCGATCTGGGTGGCGAGCCGGATGCGCTGCGCCTCGCCGCCGGACAGAGTGGCCGCGGGGCGGCTGAGCGAGAGGTATTCCAGGCCCACGTCGATCAGGAAGCGCAGCCGCTCGTTGACCTCCTTGAGCACCCGCTCGGCGATCTTCTTCTCCCGCGCCACCAGCTTGATCCGGCTCAGGAACTCGGCGCAGTCGCTGATCGACATGCCAGCCACGTCGGCGATGGACTTGTCGGCGATGGTCACCGCGAGCACGATCGGCTTGAGCCGGGCGCCGTGGCAGGTGGCACACGGCACCTCGCGCATGAAGCCCTCGAAGCGCTCGCGACTGACGTCGGTCTCCGCCTCGGAGTGCCGGCGCACGATGTAGGGCAGCGCGCCCTCGAACGAGGTGTAGTAGGAGCGCTCGCGCCCGTAGCGGTTGCGGTACTTGACGTGGATCTGCGTCTTGTGGCCGTTGAGCAGCGCCTTCTTGGCCCGCTGCGGCAGCCCGTCCCAGGGGATGTCGGTCCGAAAGCCCATCTCCTCGGCGAGCGAGGAGACCAACCGGCCGAAGTATTCCGACGCGTGTCCGACGTTCCACGGTGCGAGCGCGCCCTCGTCGAGCGACTTCTGCCCGTCGGGCACGACCAGCTCGGGGTCGACCTCCATGCGGGTGCCGATGCCGGTGCAGTCGGGGCAGGCGCCGAACGGCGAGTTGAACGAGAACGAGCGCGGCTCCAGCTCCTCGAACGACAGGTCGTCGTAGGGGCAGTAGAGGTGCTCGGAGAACATGCGCTCGCGGTGCGCGTCGTCCTCGGGCAGGTCGACGAAGTCCAGGATGACCATGCCGGAGCCGAGCGCGAGGGCGGTCTCCACCGAGTCGGTCAACCGGCGCTTGGCGGAGGACTTCACGGTGAGGCGGTCGATGACCACCTCGATCGTGTGCTTCTCCTGCTTCTTCAGCTTGGGCGGGTCGGTGAGCTGGATCACCGTGCCGTCCACCCGGGCCCGGCTGTAGCCCTTGGACTGGAGTTCGGCGAACAGGTCGACGAACTCGCCCTTGCGCTCGCGCACGATCGGCGAGAGCACCTGGAAGCGGGTGCCCTCCTCCAGCTCCAGGACCCGGTCGACCACCTGCTGCGGGCTCTGCCGGGCGATCGGCCGGGAGCACTCGGGACAGTGCGGGTGGCCGATCCGGGCGTAGAGCAGGCGCAGGTAGTCGTAGACCTCGGTGATGGTGCCGACCGTGGAGCGGGGGTTGCGGTTCGTCGACTTCTGGTCGATCGAGACCGCGGGCGACAGGCCCTCGATGAAGTCGACGTCGGGCTTGTCCATCTGCCCGAGGAACTGGCGCGCGTAGGACGACAGCGACTCGACGTAGCGGCGCTGTCCCTCCGCGAAGATCGTGTCGAAGGCGAGGGAGGACTTGCCGGACCCGGACAGGCCGGTGAAGACGATGAGTGAGTCGCGCGGAAGGTCGAGGGAGACGTCCTTGAGGTTGTGCTCGCGCGCGCCACGGACGATGAGACGGTCGGCCACTTGAGAATCGAAACCCTTCGACGACATGCCGCTGCGGCTGAATGGTGTCGAGCTGAACGGAAGCCGATCAGAGGCTGATCGGTACGCGTCGACAGTGCGGATCGAGGATGCGGACCCGGGGGGCGGTCGCAGTCGAGGTCACGCCGGTGGTGACGTTCTGCGGCCCCGGATCGTTACGTCCTCGCGCCATCGTAAGCAGCCGCGGGCAGGTGTTTGTTCCCCTTTGAGGCGCCAGGCTATCGCACATTCATTCGAACAAAACTTCTTCGGGCCCTTCTTCACCCGATCGTGTGAAGCCCCGGCCCGGGCACTCGGGCCTGCCCGCCGCACTAAGCTGCAACATCACAGACCTCCGTCGCATCGGGACCCGTCTCGTTCCGCGAATCCGCGGCGGAGGGCGATCCGGGGGAGGTAAACGTGACCACGGACGGGTTCGAGCCGGCCGCGATGCTCGCGGAGATCAACGAGGCGACCGCTCAGGTCCTGGCGAGCGCGGAACGACTGTCGGCCGAGCACCTGGCCGGCCCGTCGCTGCTGCCCGGATGGAGCCGGGGCCATGTGCTGACCCATCTGGCCCGCAACGCGGACGCCCTGACCAACCTGCTGAACTGGGCGCGGACCGGGATACCCACCCCGATGTACCCGCCGGGCGACGCCCGCGACCGGGCCATCGAGGAGGGCGCCGGCCGGCCGCCGCGGGAGCAGCTGACCGACCTGTACGACGCCTCGGGCCGGTTCGCCCAGGCGTTCACGGCGATGACGCCGACCGCGTGGGGCGCCAAGGTGACCGCGCGCAACGCCGGCGAGATCGCCGCGACGACGCTGCCCGCCAAGCGGCTGCGCGAGTTGTACATCCACCACGTCGACCTGGACGCGGGCTGGACGCCGGCGCACTGGCCGACCGAGTACGCCGACCGCGAGCTGAACGAGGTGGCGGCGTCCTTCCGCGGCCGGCCGGACTGCCCGCCGCTGCTGCTGCGCGACGACATCACCCACCGCGAGCTGCTGATCGGCCCGGAGGGCGTGGCCCCCGCCGCGGTCGTCTCGGGCCGCCGCCAGTCGCTGCTCGCCTGGCTGATCGGCCGCGCCAACGGCGACGGGTTGAGCGTCGAGCCGGCCGGCCCCCTGCCGACACCGCCCGCCTGGATGTAGCCCGCCGGTAGCCGAGAGGGCGCGCGGCCGGGGAGGATGGCCCGCATGACGTATCACGGATCCGTGAAGGTCGGCGGCGCCCCGGCCGTGCGCGAGCTGGCCGAGCTGATGATCACCAAGGTGGCCGTCGGGCCCTACGACAACGACGCCTACCTGCTGCGCTGTCGCGCCACCGATGAGCAGTTGCTGATCGACGCGGCCAACGACGCGGGCACGCTGATCACCCTGGTGGGCGACGGCGGCCTGGCCAAGGTGGTCACCACCCATCGGCACCAGGACCACTGGCAGGCGCTGGCCGAGGTGGTCGCGCACACCGGGGCCACCACGCTCGCGGGGCGCGCCGACGCCGAGGCCATCCCGGTGCCCAGCGACGTGCTCCTGGACGACGGCGACACGGTCGCGTTCGGGGCGATCGAGCTGCGGGCCATCCACCTGGTGGGGCACACCGAGGGCAGCGTGGCGCTGCTGTACGACGACCCCAAGGGGCACCCGCACCTGTTCACCGGCGACTGCCTGTTCCCGGGTGGGGTGGGCAACACCTTCGGCGATCCCGCCGCCTTCGACCACCTGATCGACGACGTCGAGCACAAGTTGTTCGACGTGCTCCCCGACGAGACCTGGGTCTACCCGGGCCACGGCAACGACACCACGCTGGGCGCGGAGCGCCCCAACCTCGCCGAATGGCGCGCCCGCCGCTGGTAGCGGATCCGCGGGGCGCCGGGCCGGTTCAGACCCGTCCGGCGCCCTCGGCGGCCCGCCGCCTGGCCCGGTGCGCCGCCACGTTCGCCCGGTTGGCGCAGGTGTCCGAGCAGTAGCGCTTGCGACCGTTGCGCGAGGTGTCCGCGAACACGCGGTCGCAGGCCGCCGCCGCGCACACCCCGGAGCGGCCGAGCCCGTAGTCGGCCACCAGGTTGGCCAGCCCCAGTGCGGTGCTGATCCGGATGCGCTGGACGAACGGCACCCCCGACGGCGCGTGGTGCAGGTGCAGCCCATACCCGTGATCCACCAGCCGAGGTCGCGACTCGACCCGCTCCAGCAGGCCGTTCACGTGCGCCACGGCGGCCTCCAGATCACCGAGCACGAAGAACGCGCGCAGCTCCCGCGCCCAGGCGAGCAACGGTTCGAGCGCGCTCTCGTCCAGGTCGGCGACCAGATACGAGAACGGCCTCAGCACATCGCGCGCGGACTGCACGTCCGGCGCCGCGCCCTCCTCGCCGGTCCACGCGTTGACCATCGCGACGGCAGCGCCGACCCCGTCACTGCGGTAACCGTTGACTTCCATTGAACCCTTACCTAGGCTGCGAACTATGTAAGGAGCTACACCAGCACACCTATTACCCTAGTGAACATGGGGGCAACGCGATGTCTTCCCGGTGCGACGCCTGCGGGCGGATCGAGGATCCGCGTATGACCGTACTGTCCCGGCACCTCACATCCCAGGGCGAAGTCGTCTACACCCGCTGCCTGTGCGGCAGCGTCGGCGTACGACTGCGGCCGGGCCCGGACGCACGGCGGCCCCCGCACGAGATCGTCCTCGCGCAGGGGCCGCCGGCCGTACCGCTTCCGGGTTAGACGCTCGCGTCCCGGTCCGCCTTCGCGGCCGCCTCGGCCGCCGCCCGCTCGTCCTTCTTCGTCTTGCGCAGACTCAGCACCGTGGTCACCGCCAGGGTCGCCACGATCACGCCGAGCGAGAACGGGATGCCGATCTCCGGCACGTGCACGCCCTCGCCGTGCAGCGCCTCGAAGATCAGCTTGACCCCGATGAAGCCCAGGATCACCGACAGGCCGTACGACAGGTAGACCAGCTTCTTCAGCAGTCCGCCGATCAGGAAGTAGAGCTGGCGCAGCCCCATCAGGGCGAACGCGTTCGCCGTGAAGACGATGTACGGCTCCTTGGTGAGGCCGAAGATCGCCGGGATCGAGTCGAGCGCGAACAGCACGTCGGTGGTGCCGACGGCGATCATCACGATCAGCATCGGCGTGACCAGCCGCTTGCCGTTCTCGCGCACCACCAGCTTCATGTCGCGGTAGCCGTCGGTGGTCGGCAGCACCTTCTCGACCTTGCGCAGGAGGGCGTTCTCCTCGAACTCCTCCTCCTCGTCCGACTGCGCCTCCTTGATCAGCTTCCATGCGGTCCAGATCAGGAACGCGCCGAAGATGAAGAAGACCCACGAGAACGCGGCGACCACGGCGGCGCCGGCGGCGATGAAGGCGCCGCGCAGCACGAGCGCGAGCAGCACACCCACCAGCAGCACCCGCTGCTGGTACTGCGGCGGCACCGCGAACTTGCCCATGATCAGCACGAACACGAACAGGTTGTCGACGCTCAGCGACTTCTCGGTGATGAAGCCCGCGAAGAACTCGCCGCCGGGCTCGGCACCGGCGAAGACCGTCAGGCCGATGCCGAACAGCACGGCGAGGCCGACCCAGAAGATGCCCCACAGGGACGCCTCCTTGAGGGTCACCTCGTGGGGTTTGCGGTTGATGAACAGATCGACTGCCACCAGTGCCAGCAGCACGACGATGGTCAGGATCCAGGCAACGGGTGAAACGTCCACTGCGCCTCCGGCAGACGTGGGGGGTCGCGTCATCGCCGGAGGGGGGTCTGTACCCCTCCGATTGCCTCCAGGATGCCAGAAGGTAAAGGAAACACCAAGCGATCCTTTGCCAAATCCTGGTGACAGGGCGCTCGGTGATCCCTGTGTCGGGCTGCCCGGATACCCGTCACCGGGCGGGCGCGAACCCCCGGCGCGGCTTGAGCACGGGCGCGTGCAGGGTCTCGGGGGCACGGGCCGGCGGCACCGGCAGACCCAGGCTGCGGGTACCGAGGCCGGCGAGGAGCAGCGGCAGCAGGCGGGCGGTGACCCGGGCATCGGCCAGGGCCGCGTGCGCGTCGGGGAAGGTCAGCCCGAAGTGGGCGCAGCAGGTGCCGAGCTTGTGGTCGGCCAGCGGCAGGCCGGACGCCTTGGCCAGCCGCATCGTGCACAGCGCGGGCAGGGTGGGCGGGGCCAGGCCGGCGGCGACGAACTCGGCCTCCAGGAAACGCTGCTCGAAGGAAGCGTTGTGGGCGACGACGACCGCGCCCGCGAGCAGGCCGGCCAACTCGGTGGCGATCTGCGCGAAACGGGGCGCGCCCACCACGTCGGCGGCGGTGATCCGGTGCACGTGGCTCGCGCCCACCGACCGCCCCGGATCGAGCAGCGTGGTCCACTCCCGCAGCACCTCACCGGTGCCGCGCATCCGCACGACGCCGATCTCCACGATCCGATCCCCACGAGCGGGCGAGAACCCGGTCGTCTCCAGATCGACAACCGCGAACTCGGTCCGCGCAACCTCGGCGGCCACCCCGAGCATCCGCACCGGATCGGCATAGGCGAACAAGGCGACAACCTTTCCCCAGGCCGCCTCGATCACGACCGACGGCCCGAGAGTCTACGACCCCAGGCCCCCGCTTCCCGCCCCTTTCCCCCCAACTCCCCCAAACCGACGACCCTTCCCAGTCCACCACCGACCCGGCCGGCCGATCTCGACTGAGCCGCAGCATGGTGCGCGCCCACCCGGATCACCCCCAAACACCCGACCGGCGCAGCGATTTCGGGCACCCGAGCACCACGCCTGGCAGCCTGGTAGCCACCCCCGCCAGGGTTGTCCTCAAACGCCGAACGGGCCGGCTGCTTTCCGAATGCCCCGACCACCGGAAGCCGCAGCTGGACGGCGACCCACGCGGGATCGTCCTCAAACGCCGGACAGATTGAGCAATTCGGGCACCCCGACCGCCGAAGGCTGCGGCGCGATGTCGGCCTGCTGCCGGGCGTCCTCAACCCCGAACGCGCCGGCCGGTTGTCGGATGCCCCAACCACCGAATCCCGCAGCCGGACGGCGACCCACCCGGGGCGTCCCCGAACGCCGGACCGGCCGGGTGGGATCGTCCACCCCCAAGCGCCGGAGGCCGCGGCTTGGTCATGGCTCACCCGCGATCGTCCTCAACCGCCGGACGGGCTGGATGCTTTGGGCACCCGGCCTGCCCGGGGTCGTCCTCGGACGCCGGACCGGCTGGATGGATTTCGGATGCGCCGACTGCCGGAAGCTGCGGCTGGACGGTGACTCACCCGGGGGTCGTCCTCAACGCCGGACGGGCTGACTGTTTTCGGTACCCCGAGCGCCGGGGCTGCGGTTTGCCGGTGGCCTCCGGCCGGGTGTCCTCAAACGCCGGAAAGGCTGGGGACTTCGGTTCGGGTACCCCGAGTCCCGGAGGCTGCGGCATGGTGATGACCGCCGGCCCGGTGTCCCCAAACGCCGGACGGGGCAGCCGGTTCGAGAACGCCGAGCGCCGGCGGCTGAGGTCGGGTAATGACGTTCGGCCGAGCACCCTCAATCAGCCCATCCGCCACTTGTGGACAGCGGGCCACCGCCCCCAACACTCGAGGCGCCGAACAATCAGCGCGCCGCCCGCCACTTGAGCACACCCGGCCGGAGCCCAACAACCACCGCAGCCTTGGCACTTGGAGCACCGAACACAATCAGCCCGCCCGACGCGCTTGAAGACACCCCGACCGGAGGCCACCACCCATCCGCAGCCCCCGGTGCTCCGGACGCCCAAAACACCCAGCCCGTCCGGCGCCTGAGGACACCCGGCCGGAGGCCACCACCCAACCCCAGCCCCCGGCACTCGGGACGCCCGAACCGCCCAGCCCGTCCGGCGCCTGAGGACAACCCGGAAGAAGACGACCAGCAAACCGCAGCCCCGACACTCGGGACACCGAACAATCAGCCCGTCCGGCGCCTGAGGACACCCGGCCGGAGGCCACCACCCAACCCCAGCCCCCGGCGCCGACGCACCCGAAACACCCAGCCCGTCCGGCGCTTGAGGACACCGCGCGGCCCGCGGCCCGGAGGCCCCCCACCCGGCCGCCCCCGGCCTAGCGCGCGCCCGCCACCCAGGACAGGAGTTGGCGTGTGGCCTCCGCGCCGCCGGAGGGCAGGTCCGGGGTGTACACCCACGGCAGGCCGATCCACGGATCCATGATGTGATCCTCCGGAATCGCCGTCAGCCGCAACAACGACCGCCACAACGGCTCCAGCAGCGGCCCGAACGACTCGGCGTCCACCCGCGACCCGACCACGATCACGTGCACCCCGACCCGCGGCCCCTCCTCGACGATGTGTCGCAACTGAGCCGCACTGCGATCGTCGAACCCGAACGGGAAATCGTGCACCAGCAACAACTGCCGCGCCAGATCAAGCCCGTCCGGCAGCGAGTCCACAGCGTCGTTGGCCACCGCCATCCGCACCAGCTCGATGCGGTCGATGATCCGACCCAGCAGCGCCGAGATGTCGGCCGCGTCCGTGGCCACCGGCCCCACCAGCAGCCGCGAGGCCGCCAGCGGCTGCAACGGCGCAGCCGCCGTGCCCTTGCCCGCCGGGTCGATCACGTGCACCTTGAACTCGCCCACCGGGAAGGCCGCGAACATCCGCGCGGTCAACGACACCGCCAGCTCGTTCGCCCGCTCCGCGCCGTCGCCCCGCTCGCCCTCCAGACCGGTGGCGCCGGTGTCCACCCACAACCCGCGGTCCATCGGCAGCCGCAACACCATCGGCACCCGCAACTCGGGCCGCTCCGGCAGATACAGGTCGCCCAGCCGAATCGCCGGCGCCCCGTCCTCCGGCGCCTGCCACCCGGCCCACGACGTGCTGTCCCAACGCGCCATCACCGGCGGCAGGTTCGGCTCCAACTGCTCGACCTCGCCGACCAGTTGCGCGGTGTCGCGATCCAGTACCGCCTTGGCCTGCTCGGCCAGCGCCCGATGCCGATCCCGCGCGGTGTCCTGCGCGGCCAGCCCGGCGGGCGAAAAGCGCGCGGCGGGGTCGTTCAGGACCCCCTCCAGCTCCTTGTCCAGCCGGCCGTCCGCGTACTCGATCGCCGAGCGATAGGCCGCCGCCGACCGCGCCGCGTCCTCGAAGACGCCCCAGACCTGCTCGTACAGCTTCTCCACCTCGCGCCGCGCGGCCCGCCGGTTCGCCTCCTGCTCGACATCCGGCGGCGGCGCGGCCCAGGCCATGCCGCCGTTGGCGTCCACGCGCGGCACGGTGCCCGGCTCGCGCGGCTCCGTGGGCGCGTTCGCGGCGCTGAACGGCGCGGCGGCCGGCCCGCCGAGGGCGGTCCGCGCGCGGTCCACGACCCGGGCCCGGTTCTGTACCCCGACGTCCTTGAGCAGCGCCTCCAGGCCCGCGTCGTAGCCCTGCCCGACGGCGCGCACCTTCCACGCCCCCTGGCGCCGGTACAGCTCGACGGTGTGCAGTGCCCGCTCGTTGCCGAGGTCGGTGACCCGGAAGGAGGCCAGGTCCTCGCCCCCCGCGCGCACGGTGACCACGGGCGCCGCGACCACGCCGAAGCGGTCCACGCCGCCGCCCTCGAGCGAGGCGCCGACCAGCACCCGCTCGACCTCGGCGGGCAGTTTGTCCAACTCGAAGGTCGCACCGGCCTGACGGATCGTCACCCCGGCGGTGTCGCCACCGCCGCGCTGGACCACGTCGTCGTCGCCGCGGACCCGATCGTCGGCCCCCACCAGGGCCACCACCAGCTCGACCGGACACTGCGCGGCGACCTCGACCTCCACCCGGGTGTCGGGCAGTGCCAGATTCTGACCCCGTACCAGTTCGGTGCTCACGTGCGTTCGTCCCCTCCCCGCCCCGCCGGGACGGACCCCGCGCGAGCGGGCCGGGAGGCGTCGTCCGCCCGTCCCGGCCCGCTCGCCATGTGTGGTTGTGCGTCCTACAGGTGCGCCATCAGAGCCGGCAGGAGGTCGCGCAGGGTCTGCCCGTGGGCGGGCTCGCCGATCGCGGCCATCTTCCAGCCGGTGCCGTGCCGGTACAGCTTGGCCATGATCTGGCCGGTGTAGTTGCCACCGCCGGAGAGCGTGTAGCGAGCCAGCTCGGTGTTCGTGGTCTCGTCCACGATCCGGCAGAACGCGTTCTCGATCTCCTGGAAGGTCTGCCCCTGGAAGGAGCTGACCGTGAAGATGATCTGGTCCACGTGCACCGGCACGCGACCCAGGTCCACCAGAATCGACTCGTCGTCACCGTCACCGTGCCCGGTCAGGTTGTCGCCGGTGTGGCGCACGGACCCGTCCTTGCTGGTGAGCTGGCCGAAGTAGCAGACGTCGACCGGCTGGTTCTCCGCGAAGAGCACGCACGACGCGTCGAGGTCGACCTCCTTCTCCCGGCTGCCGAACAGGCCGCGGCGCTTGATGGCGTCCCAGCCCAGGCCCATCCGGACCATGGTCAGCTCGCCACCACCCGGCTTGTCGAGTGAAATCCTCTGGCCCTTGGACATGTTGACGGCCACTGGCGACGTCTCCCCTCACAGATTTTCGGTCACGCGGCTCGTGGGCCCCGCCCCGGAACGAGGCAGGCGGGCCCGTACTGGCCGCAGAGTAGTCCTCGGGGGTCGCCGGTGTCCCGGCGAGCCCCCTCGGACACATTCAGGGTCACGAACCTACCGGTCATGACGTACGGGCTCGGCAGGCCGTTCCCTCGGATCCGGCGAGCCGTCCCGTCATCCTGCTACGCGATGCCCGCGGCCTTCATCCCGCGCAGCTCCTTCTTCAGCTCCCCGACCTCGTCGCGCAACCGCGCGGCCAGCTCGAATTGCAGTTCGGAGGCGGCGGCGTGCATCTGGTCCGTCATCACCCGGATCATGTCGGCCAGGTCGGTCGCGGGCATGTCGCTCGCCCCGCCCTTGCGGCCGAGCGCCGGCACCGGTGCCTTCTGCCGGCCCCGGCCCCCGCCGGACAGCAGGTCGGCGGTGTCCGCGTCCTCGCGCGAGATCGAGTCGAGGATGTCCACGATCTTCTTGCGCAGCGGTTGCGGGTCGATGCCGCGCTCGGCGTTGTACGCGACCTGCTTCTCGCGCCGGCGATTCGTCTCGTCGATCGCCTTCTCCATCGACGGGGTGATCCGGTCCGCGTACATGTGCACCTGGCCGGACACGTTGCGCGCGGCGCGGCCGATGGTCTGGATCAGCGAGGTGCCCGAGCGCAGGAAGCCCTCCTTGTCCGCGTCCAGGATGGACACGAGCGAGACCTCGGGCAGGTCCAGGCCCTCGCGGAGCAGGTTGATGCCGACCAGCACGTCGAACTCGCCCAGCCGCAACTCGCGCAGCAGCTCCACCCGGCGCAGCGTGTCGATGTCGCTGTGCAGGTAGCGCACCCGCACACCCTGCTCCAGGAAGTAGTCGGTCAGGTCCTCGGACATCTTCTTCGTGAGCGTGGTGACCAGCACCCGCTCGTCCTTCTCGGCCCGGATCCTGATCTCGTGCAGCAGGTCGTCGATCTGGCCCTCGGTCGGCTTGACCACGACCTCGGGGTCGACCAGTCCGGTCGGCCGGATGATCTGCTCGACCACCTTGTCGGCCTTGGCCAGCTCGTACTTGCCGGGCGTCGCCGACAGGTACACCGTCTGGCCGACCCGCTCCAGGAACTCCTCCCACTTCAGCGGGCGGTTGTCCATCGCGGACGGCAGCCGGAAGCCGTGCTCGACCAGCGTGCGCTTGCGCGACGCGTCGCCCTCGTACATCGCGCCGATTTGCGGCACGGTCACGTGCGACTCGTCCAGCACCAGGACGAAGTCCTCGGGGAAGTAGTCGAGGAGCGTGTTCGGCGCGCTGCCGGCCTCGCGGCCGTCCATGTGCCGCGAGTAGTTCTCCACGCCGGAGCAGGTGCCGATCTGGCGGAGCATCTCGATGTCGTAGGTGGTGCGCATGCGCAGTCGTTGCGCCTCCAGCACCTTGCCCTGCTTCTCCAGCAGCGCCAGCGACTCCTCCAGCTCGCGCTCGATCCCGACGACCGCGCGCTCCATGCGCTCGGGGCCGGCCACGTAGTGGGTGGCGGGGAAGACGTACAGCTCGTCGTCCTCGCTGACCACCTCGCCGGTGAGCGGGTGCAGCGTCATCAGCGACTCGATCTCGTCGCCGAACATCTCGATCCGCACGGCCAGCTCTTCGTAGACCGGGAAGATCTCGATCGTGTCGCCACGCACCCGGAAGGTGCCGCGCGTGAACGCGACGTCGTTGCGGGTGTACTGGTTGCCCACGAAGCGGCGCAGCAGCTCGTCCCGCTCGATCTCCTCGCCGACCCGCAGCCGGACCATGCGGTCCACGTATTCCTGCGGGGTGCCCAGGCCGTAGATGCAGGACACCGAGGCGACCACGACCACGTCACGGCGGGTCAGCAGCGAGTTGGTGGTCGAGTGCCGCAGCCGCTCGACCTCCTCGTTGATCGAGGAGTCCTTCTCGATGTAGGTGTCGGTGGTCGGGACGTACGCCTCGGGCTGGTAGTAGTCGTAGTACGAGACGAAGTATTCGACGGCGTTGTTGGGCAGCAGCTCGCGGAATTCGTTGGCGAGCTGCGCGGCGAGGGTCTTGTTGGGCGCCATGACGAGCGTCGGTCGCTGCAGTCGCTCGATCATCCACGCGGTCGTCGCCGACTTCCCCGTGCCGGTGGCGCCGAGCAGCACCACGTTGCGGTCGCCGGCCTTGATCCGCTCCTCGAGCAGATCGATCGCCTGCGGCTGGTCGCCGGACGGTTGAAAGGGACTGACGACCTCGAAAGGCGCCACTTTGCGTTCGAGATCGGTGATGGGTCGCACCCCATACACGTTACGACCCCACACCGACAAACGCCGCAAGCCCAACCCTCGGCAGCCTTCCGTACCCCCGGAAACCCACCCCCAAGGCCACGACGGGGCGCCCACGGGCCGGATCGGGTCACCCACGCACAGGAGCAACCGCAGCCTCCACACCAAACGCAACGGGCGGAGCGGGCGGGTAAACCCCGCCGACCCGCGCCGCACCCACGACCAAGCCTCAGGCGCCCGTCAACCGCTCCCACAACGAGTGCACCTGCGGCTCCAGCGCCTCCAGCGGCCCGTCGTTGTCGATCACCACGTCCGCGACCGCCAGCCGCTGCTCCCGCGACGCCTGCGCGGCCATCCGGGCCCGCGCGTCGGCCTCCGGCATGCCCCGCAGCCGCACCAGCCGGTCCAGCTGCGTCTCGGGGGCCGCGTCCACGACCACCACCAGGTCGTACAGCCCGGCCAGGTCGTTCTCCACGAGCAGCGGCACGTCGTTGACCAGCACCGCGTCCTCCCCGGCCGCCGCCGTCAGCTCGGCCGCGCGCGCCCCGACCAGCGGATGCACGATCGCGTTCAGCGCGGCCAGCCGCTCCGGCGCGCCGAAGACGATCCGACCCAGCCCCGGTCGATCGAGCGAGCCGTCGGGCAGCAGCACAGACTCGCCGAATTCGGCGACCACCGCCGCCAGGCCGGGCGTCCCGGGCGCCACCACCTCGCGCGCGATCCGGTCCGAGTCGATCACCACCGCGCCCAGCTCCGCGAGCAGCCGCGCCACCTCGCTCTTGCCCGCCCCGATCCCACCGGTCAGGCCGACGTTTCCCCTGCTGCCCATGCCCGCGCCCCTCGTCCGTACCCGGGTCAACCACGACCGGGCCACCGTAGCGGCCGGGCGGCGCCCGCCCCGAAGACCCCGGCCCCGGACACGCGAAGGCCCGCCCCGGACCACCGGGACGGGCCTTCGCGCGGCGTGACGTCAGATGTTGAGCTTGCGGAAGATCGGCCGCGGCACGTGCCGCAGCGCCGACATCACGAAGCGGAACTGACCGGGCACCCACACCACCGACGACTTGCGCCGCAGGCCCTTGACGATCGCCTCGGCGACCACCTCAGGCGTGGTGGCCAGCGGCACGTCCGGCAGGCCCTCGGTCATCTTGGTCCGGACGAACCCGGGCCGGACCACCATCACGTGCACGCCCGTACCGTGCAGCTTGTCGCCCAGGCCCTGCGCGAACGCGTCCAGGCCGGCCTTGGTCGAGCCGTAGATGAAGTTCGACTTGCGGGCCCGCTCGCCGGCCACCGACGAGATCACCGCGAGCGCCCCGTGCCCCTGCCGGGACAGCGCGTTCGCCGCCGCGAGCCCGGCCGAGACGCCGCCCACGTAGTTCACCTGCGCGACGCGCGCGGCGGCGGCCGGGTCCTTCGCGTCCGCGTCCTGGTCGCCGAGCACCCCGAACGCGAGCAGCACGACGTCGATGTCGCCCGCCGCGAAGACCTCGTCGATGGTCTTCTCGTGGTCGTCGGGCTCGGCCGCGTCGAACGCGACCACCTCGACCGTGGCGCCGCGACCGCGCAGGTCGTCGGCGGCGGCCTCGAGCCCGGCGGAGGGGCGTCCGGCGAGCACGACCCGCCGCACGCGCTCGGCGACCATCGCGCGGGCCGTGGTCAGCGCGATCTCGGAGGTACCGCCGAGAACGAGCAGGGACTGCGGTGCGCCCAAGGCGTCTTTCACGGTGCGTCCTTCACAAAAGCGTGGTTCACGAGACGGAGGAGGGAGTGCTGCGTGGCCGGCCGGTCAGATCCCGAGCCGGCGCGCCTGGTCGGAGACGAAGACCCCGTCCGGGTCGACCTTGGCGCGCACCTCGCGGAACTGCTCCAGCCGCGGGTACATCCGGGCCAGGTCGGCCGGGTCCATCCGCGAGTCCTTGGCGAGGTAGAAGCGGCCCTCGTTGGTCAGCACGATCTCGTCGAGCTCGCGCAGCAGCCGGGCCAGGCCGGGGGTGTTGGTCGGGAAATCGAGGGTCAGCGTCCAGCCCGGCTTGGGGAAGGACAGGAAGCCCGCGTTGCCCGGACCGAAGCGCTTGAGCACGGTGAGCGAGGAGGGCGCGCCGTGCCGGCTGATCGTCTCGACCGCCTTGACCAGCCCGTCCTCGCGGCCGAACGGCACCACGAACTGGTACTGGAGGAAGCCGGTCCGCCCGTAGACCCGGTTCCACTCCTGGACCAGGTCCAGCGGGTGGAAGAACGCGGTGATCGACTGGAGTTGGCCGACCTTGTGCTTGGGCGCCTTGCGGTACCACAGCTCGTTGAACAGCCCCATGGTGAGCTTGTTCGGCAGCCGACCCGGCACCAGGTCCGGCACGGTCAGCAGCGAGCCGGTCCGAAAGCGCAGCGGGTCGCGGCGCTGCTTGGCAGGCAGGTCGTCCAGCGCCGCGAACTCGCCGCAGGTGAGCACGCAGCGGCCCAGGTTCGGGCCCTTGGCCAGGCAGTCGAGCCAGGCGACGGTGTACGTGTACTTCTCGTCCGTCTCGGCCATCAGCGCCATCGCCTCGTCGAGGTTGCGCGTGCGGTCGGTGTCCACCGACGCGAGCGAGGTCTCGATGGGCGTCATGCGGATGGTCGCGGACAACACCAGGCCGGTCAGGCCCATGCCGCCGGCGGTGGCCCAGAACAGCTCCGGGTCGTTGTCCGGGGTGACGGTGCGCTCGGTGCCGTCGGCCAGGAGCAGGTCCATGGACAACACGTGGTTGCAGAAGCTGCCGTCGGCGTGGTGGTTCTTGCCGTGCACGTCGGCGCCGATCGCGCCGCCCACGGTCACCTGCCGGGTGCCGGGGGTGACGGGGACGAAGAAGCCGAACGGGACGAACAGTTCGATCAACCGGTCCAGGCTGACCCCGGCCTCGCAGGTGACCAGACCACGTTCCAGGTCCACCGCGAGGATCCGGTCCAGGCCGGTCATGTCCAGGACGGTGCCGCCGCCGTTCTGCGCGGGGTCGCCGTACGAGCGGCCCAGGCCGCGGGCGATCACCCCGCGCGAGGTGCGCTGCCCCAGGGCGGTCGCGACCTGCTCGCGGGTGGTGGGTCGCACGACGTCGGCGAAGGTGGGGGCGGTGCGTCCCCATCCGTTCAGCCGGACCCGCCGAGCGGTCGGTCGTACGTCGGCCGACGGGCCGTCAGACATGGAACACTCCCAGAACAAAGGTGAGAAGCCAGGCGAAGCCAAGGCCGACGAGGACCTTGTCCTTGAGGAGAACGTCCTCGGGGGACCCCGCGGTTCCGGCGTCCACGTACACGGCGTAGCGCAGGAAGGCGAAGCCGAACGGGACCAGGGACAACTGGTGCCAGGCCAGAGTGGAATCGCCCTCGGGGATCTGGAACGCCCACAGCGAGTAGGTGAGCAGCGTCACCGACACCGCCATCTGCCACACGAAGCGCAGGTAGGTGATCGAGTAGTTGGCCAGCGAGGCGCGCGTCTTGGCCGCCTCCTCGCCCATCAACACCATCTCCGAGTAGCGCTTGCCCGCGACCATGAACAACGACCCGAAGCCCGCGGTGAGCAGGAACCAGCGCGACAGCGGCAGTTCGGACGCGGTGCCGCCGGCCATCGCCCGGAACAGGAAGCCGGAGGCGACCATGGCCAGGTCGAGCACGACCACGTGCTTGAAGGAGAAGCAGTACGCGACGTTGAGCACCACGTACAGTCCCAGGACCAGCGCGGTCCCCGGGTTGCACAGCAGCACCCCGAGCACCACGGCGGCGATGCCCAGGATCGGGCCGAGCGTCCAGGCGAGCTTGACCGGCACCACACCGGAGGCGATCGGGCGGTTGCGCTTGGTGGGGTGCTCGCGGTCGGCCTCGACGTCGAACGCGTCGTTGATGTAGTAGATCGCCGAGGCGGCGAGGCAGAACAGCACGAACATGATCGCGCTGTGGCCCAGGACGTAGCCCTCGTCCAGTCGCCCGGCCGCCAGCGGCGCGGCGAACACGAGCACGTTCTTGACCCACTGTTTGGGCCGGGCCAGCTTCAGCAGGCCGCCGGCCAGTCCGCCACGCGGCGGCGCGGGCGCCTCGACCGGGGTCGGGGCCACGGCGGTCGCCGCCCCGGCGGCCGGGCCCGGTACGACCAGGGCCTCGTCCGGCTCGAGCGACGCTTCGACTTCGGATGTACTCAAGACTTCAGAACCCCTTCGGACGCTCTGCGCGGCGGACCCAGGCTCGACCCAGGCCACCCGCGGCGAGACCCATGGTCGCGCCGGCGGCCACGTCGGACGGATAGTGGACGCCCACGACGAGCCGCGAGAAACACGTCGCGGCGGCTGCCGTGCCGGTGACGGCCGTGGGCAGCAGACCGTGGAACGCCACGGCCGCGGCAGCGGAGGAGACGGAGTGCGAGGAGGGGAAGCTGTGTCGGCCGGCGGTGCGCACGGTCGGCTCCAGACCCGCTATCGCCGGTCGGGGGCGGCGCACGACCCGCTTGATCACCATGCTGGCCACGTGCGCCCCGGCGACGGTCGCGGTGGCGCGCAGCCATTCGGGCCGACGGTCGCGGTCCACCGCGGCGCCGACCAGACCCGCGGCGAGCCAGACACCCGCGTGCTCCCCGGCGAAGGACAGTGCCTTGCTCGTGCGCTGGACGACCGGGTGCCCGGTGCGCCCGCGCACCCCGCGGTACAGGGCGACGTCGGACGCGCCGACGGTCTTGACTACCTGCCCGGTGGCGAACGCTCCACCAAAGGCCATCGAAATCCCCAATTCCTACTGCACGTCGAGTGGGCGCCCTGCCCCGAAGTCCGGGGGCCTACGTGCTTCGGCGGTCGTCCCGACCGCCACACGGGCCACTTCCATATGAGCCCGGCGCATGGCACCAATGAGTCAGGGTACGCGAACCTCGCAGGCGCTCTTCGCCGAGTCGGCCCGGTATCGCCCCGAAGGGGCCGCCACCGATCGGGCACCCGTCCTGCGGCTTCGTTCCAGGTCACACGCTGCCGAACGGCTGACACCGCCCGGGCCGCGACCGGCATTTCGTGACGGAACTGTGGCAGACCCGCAGCCTGCGCGAGGCCGGGCCGATGCACAAGCGCGTCCTTGCGCGCGGTCAGCGCAGCGGCGCCGGGGAGAATCCGCCGATCACGAGCCGGGTCGGCGCGCCGCCGCCGTCGGCCGGCACCGACCACACGTCGCCGGCCGCGCCGGAGCCGGTGGGCAGTGCGTACCCCACCGTGTGGTCGTCGATCCAGATCGCCTGGTCGTCCACGCTGTGGGTCTCCGCGAGCGGCGTCTCGCGCATCGTGGCGAGGTCGAGCACATGCAGCCGCCATGGGTTGCGGGTGCTCTGCGAGATCTTCTTCTTGAACACCAACCGGGTCCCGTCGGGGGACAACGACGGGCACTCGACGTTCTCCCGCAACACCGTCATGGTGCGCGCCGCGAGGTCCCCGCGGACCAGGTACGTGCGGCCGGTGGTGTTGGTCGACAGGGTGGCGTAGAAGGTGTTGTCGTCGGCGGTGAAGGTGACACCCCAGAAGTTGCGGTCCGGCGACTTGAGTTCCTTGCCGTCGCGGGTGGTGGTGAAGTCCTCCAGGTTCGCGGTCAGCTCGCCCGTGCGGGTGTCCAGGATCGAGGTCCGGGTGGAGAAGGTCATGGACGCGTACGAGTCGCCGTAGACGAACACGGTCCACGAGGCCATCCGCCCCGACGCCGAGACCCGGGCCCGGTTGGGCGTGCCGGCCAACTCGACCCGGCGCACCTGGCGCAGGTCCGCGTCCAGGACCAGCGCGACGGGGGTCCTGGTCAGGCCGCCCTCGGTGGCCAGGCACACCGCGGTGCCGCCGGCCGCGTAGACCCGGTCGCAGGAGCGCTCGCCCACCGTGCGCGGCCCGCCCGGATCGGCAGCCGCGACGGTGGCCAGCCGGCCGTACCCCGGGCCCGACTCGGTGCTGCGGAACAACAACCGCGGCGCGCCGACCAGGCTCAGCGGCGGCCCGCCCGGCGCGGTGCCGTCGCCGCCGTAGAGCCGGTCGTCCTCGCGCCGCACCGCGTACACCGTGTAGCCGACCGCGATGCCCGCGAGCAGCACCAGAACCAGCGCGAACACCAGTACGCGCCGCCGGGTGACCACCGGCTTCACCGGCGCGTCGGCATCGGCGTCGAGGTCAGCGGACATCGTGGACCTCCGTGGGTCGCGTCGCCCGCACCCGGCGACCCGCCAGGGCGAGGGTGGAGCCGAACAGGGCCACCGCGAGGGCAACCGCGAGCACCCGGATCGCCGTCGCCGGCCCCCACGCGGTCCACAACGCGCCGAAGACCATCGAGGAGGCGAACCGGCCCACCGCCTGCCCGGTCTGCACCACCGCCATCCCGCCCGCCCGACCCGCCGCCGGCAACCGCGCCCCCACCGCGGCCGACAACACGCCGTCGGTGGCCGCGTAGAACACCCCGTGCAGGGCGAGCACGATCAGCAGCAGCGGTACCCCGCCGAGCGGGCCGCCCAGGAACAGATACGCCGCGAGCAGCGCCCCGTGCCCGGCCAGGAACACCCGGCGCCGCCCGATCCGGTCGGCCAGCCGCCCCAGCGGCAGCGCCAGTACCAGGTAGACCCCGGCGGTGCCCAGCGGCAACAGCGGGAACCAGTGCGGGCGGATCTCCAGCCGGTGCTGGAGCAACAGATACACGAACGCGTCGCTGACCGTGACCAGGCCCAGCACCGCCGCGACCACGCACAACCGGCGATAGGGCCGATCCCGCAACAGCCGCGCCCCGTCGCGCCATCCGGGCCGGTGCTCCGTGGGATCGCGGTGGTCGCGCACGAACAGCACGAGCATCGCCACCGCCACCAGGCCGACGCAAAAGCTCACCACGAACACCGCGTCGTATGCGGTGCCCACCGCCGCCAGGATGGTGAACGCCACCAACGGCCCGGTGAACGCCCCGACCGTGTCGAGCGCACGATGCACGCCGAACGCGCGCCCCTGCGCCTCGGGCGTGCTCGACAGCGAGATCAGCGCGTCGCGCGGCGCCGTCCGCAGCCCCTTGCCCGCCCGGTCGGCGGCGAGCACCGCGCCGATCCCCGGCACCGAGGCGCCCACCAGCGGCAGGCCGAGCTTGGCCACGGCGGACATCCCGTAGCCGACCACCGCGACCGGCTTGCGGGCGGCGAACCGATCCGCGAGGTGGCCGCCGATCAACCGCAGGAAGACCGTGACGCCGGAGTACAGGCCGTCCAGGAAGCCGAACTGAAGCATCGTCAGACCCAGGCCCGTGACCAGGTAGACCGGCATCACCGCGGTGACCATCTCGGAGGAGATGTCGGTGACCAGACTGACCATGCCCAGGGCGATCACATTGCCGGTGACCACCGCACCGCGCCCCGACCCGGGCCGCGCGAGCGGCGCATCCGCACGTGTGGACGAGACGTACACGCCGCACCCTCCCCCGGCTGCCGTGTGACCGATCCCGACCCTAGCGCCCCCGCACCGGAAAACGCCGACGCCCCGGAACATCGAAAGGCCCCACCTCCCCGAAGGGAGATGGGGCCCTGCGATACATCCGGCTACCCGAGGTTCACCTCAGGCGTCGTGTGCCGGAGTTCAGCTCTGGCCGCCGGCCAGCTTCTCGCGCAGCGCGGCCAGCGCCTCGTCGGACGCGAGGGCGCCGCCGGTGGTGTCGGCCTCGACCTCGTCGTCACCGCCCGAGGAGTACGCGCCCGCGGCCTCGCCGGCAACGGCCTCCGCCTCGGCCTCGCGGGCCTTGACGACCTGCTGCTGGTGCGACTCGAAGCGCGCCTGGGCGTCGGCGTACTGCTTCTCCCACTCCTCGCGCTGCTTGTCGAAGCCCTCGAGCCAGTCGTTGGTCTCGGGGTCGAAGCCGTCCGGGTAGATGTAGTTGCCCGCGTCGTCGTAGGTCGCGGCCATGCCGTACAGGGTCGGGTCGAACTCGGCCGTGGCCGGGTCCGCGCCGAACGCCTCGTTGGCCTGCTTCAGCGAGAGGCTGATGCGGCGACGCTCGAGGTCGATGTCGATGACCTTGACGAAGATCTCGTCGCCGACCTGGACGACCTGCTCCGGGATCTCCACGTGGCGCTCGGCCAGCTCGGAGATGTGCACCAGGCCCTCGATGCCCTCGTCCACGCGGACGAACGCACCGAACGGAACGAGCTTGGTGACCTTGCCGGGAACGACCTGGCCGATCTGGTGGGTCCGGGCGAACTGCTGCCACGGGTCTTCCTGGGTCGCCTTCAGCGACAGGGAGACACGCTCGCGGTCCATGTCGACGTCGAGGACCTCGACGGTGACTTCCTGGCCGACCTCGACAACCTCGGACGGGTGGTCGATGTGCTTCCAGGACAGCTCGGAGACGTGCACCAGGCCGTCGACGCCGCCGAGGTCCACGAACGCACCGAAGTTGACGATCGAGGAGACGACGCCCGTGCGGACCTGACCCTTCTGCAGGGTCGTGAGGAACGTCTGGCGCACCTCGGACTGGGTCTGCTCGAGCCAGGCACGGCGGGACAGGACCACGTTGTTGCGGTTCTTGTCCAGCTCGATGATCTTGGCTTCGAGCTCCTTGCCCACGTACGGCTGGAGGTCCCGCACACGACGCATCTCGACCAGCGAGGCCGGGAGGAAGCCGCGGAGGCCGATGTCCAGGATGAGACCACCCTTGACGACCTCGATGACGGTACCGGTGACGATGCCGTCCTCTTCCTTGATCTTCTCGATCGTGCCCCAGGCGCGCTCGTACTGCGCCCGCTTCTTCGAGAGGATCAGGCGGCCTTCCTTGTCCTCCTTCTGGAGAACCAAGGCCTCGATGTGGTCACCGACAGTGACGACCTCGTGGGGGTCCACGTCGTGCTTGATGGAAAGCTCGCGGGACGGGATGACGCCTTCGGTCTTGTAACCGATGTCGAGCAGGACCTCGTCCCGGTCGACCTTGACGATCACGCCATCCACGATGTCGCCGTCGTTGAAGTACTTGATCGTCTCATCGATCGCTGCGAGGAAGTCTTCCTCGGAGCCGATGTCGTTGACCGCCACCTGCGGGGTGGTGCTGGGCGTGGCCTCGGTGCTGCTCGTCATGTGGGTAAGGGCTCCGGGTACGGACAGAAGTCGTTTTCAAACACGCTTGTGGACCCGGTTTCGCCCCCGACGACCGCAGTCCATGCAAGAGGATGGCGTGGGATCGACAAAGGTGAGCGCGACCTGCTCCGTCTGAGTTCACGCAGGCCCGCGGCGCAACTTGCAGCATACGGGGCCGACCGGGTGCGGTCAACGCGCACCGGATGCATGCGATCAACCCGGACGTCCCGAAGGGAGTACCCTACGCGCGTCCGTGCCCGCCCGCAGCGATACCGCGGCTTCACCGCAACCTGGGAGCCAAGTGAACCGGCCCACGTCCCACGACCCCCACGCGTCACTGGTCGCGCGCTACGTCGACCCCGAGGACGCGGAAGGCGTCGACGACGACGCGGTACGCCGCAGGGTCGGCCTCGTCGAGAGTGTGCGCGCGGGCCGCCGGTGGTGGGACGCGAACGCCGACGAGTACCAGGTCGAGCACGGCGACTTCCTCGGCGACGCGCGCTTCACGTGGTGCCCGGAGGGGCTGGACGAGGACCGGGTCAAGCTGCTCGGCCCGGTCGAGGGGCGCACCGTGCTCGAAGTGGGCGCGGGCGCGGCGCAGTGCTCGCGGCGACTGCTGGCGCGCGGCGCGTTCCCGATCGCGCTCGACCTGTCGCTGCGCCAGCTCCAGCACTCGCGTCGGCTGGACGCCGAGCACGGCACCCGGGTGCCGGTGGTGCAGGCCGACGCAGGCCGGCTGCCGTTCGCCGACGCAAGCTTCGACCTGGCGTTCTCCGCGTACGGCGCGTTGCCGTTCAGCCCGGACGGGGCGGGGATCATGCGCGAGGTGTTCCGGGTGCTGCGACCGGGCGGGCGGTGGGTGTTCTCGATCACCCACCCGATCCGCTGGGCGTTCCCGGACGAGCCGGGGCCGGAGGGGCTGACCGCGGTCGCCTCGTACTTCGACACGACCCCCTACGTCGAGCAGGACCACACCGGCCGGGCCACCTACGTCGAACAACACCGCACGCTCGGCGAGCGGGTACGCGAGGTGGTCGGCGCGGGCTTCCACCTCCTGGACATCGTCGAACCGGAATGGCCCGAAGACCTGGAGTCCACCTGGGGCGGCTGGAGCCCCCTACGCGGCCGCCTGCTCCCAGGCACGGCAATCTTCGTCTGCACCAAGGACTGAGCACCCACACCCGAAGCACGACCGAGAAGCCGAGCCGGCCTCCCCCGAAGCCCCCAAACCCGCAGCCCACACACAAAACGCAACGAGCACTACAACCGACGGGCGGCCGGGGGGCCGAGCCGGCCACCCCCGAAGCCCTGAACCCGCAGCATCCACACCAAACGCAACGGGCGGAGCGGGCGGGCACACCAAAGTCGCGCGAAGCGCGCTCTCGCACACCAAACTCGCGCGCAAAGCGCGCTACGGCACCTCGGCCAACGTGCGCGCCGCCCGCTCCTCCTCGACCGAAGGCCGCAGCCGCGGCCGTGCCGCCTTCCGGTCCGCCACGAACTGCAACACGACGGCCGTCACAAAGAACAACACACCCACCACGATCAACCCCAACGGCGCCGTATCGTGCAGCAGCCGCAGCGTCCCGCTCCAGTCCTTCGCGTCCGCGACGAGCGCGGCCGACCACTCCGGGCGCAGCTTGAAGGTGCCGTCGAAGACCTTGGTGACCACCGGCTTGGCGTTGGGGTCGTCCGCCGGCGGCGACGTGCGCAGCTCCTCGGTGCGGGTCTCCTCGACGTACACCGGGATGCCCGTGACCGGCTCGACCCACATCTTCCGGGTCGCGGTGTACCAGAGCTGCATGCCCTCCTTCTCCACCGCGACCGGGTCCAGGCCGCCCGGGAGTTGCCTGGGCATCGGGATCTTCATCCACGGCACGACCTGCTCGAAGCGGTACGTCCGCAGCCCGTCGCGCTCGGCGGTGCCCTTGTACGAGATCACGTTCGCGCTGTGCGCCTGCGAGTCGTAGTAGTTGTAGTCGCGCTTGCCGGTGAAGAACGGCCACTTGTAGGCGAGGCCGGTGTGCGCGGCCGGGGCGCCGTCGACGGATTCGCCGCAGCAGTTCTTCGGGATCTGGCCGGCCGCGTCGAACGCGTAGCGCTCGGGCAGTTGGGTGACCACCTTGCCGGTGCCGTCCAGCACGGCCAGGTTCAGGTCCCACACCACGGTCGAGCCGTGGCTGTCCTTGGCGTTGGGCCGGATCGCCTGGATCGCGGTGACCTTGGCCTTGCCCGGGCCCTCGGGCGCGCCCAGGAGCGTGGCGTTCGTCGCGTCCAGGACCAGCACCCGGTAGGCGTCCTCGCCCGCGAGCGCCTTGGCCACCAGCCTCGGGAGGACGAACTCGCGCAACAGCGGCGCCAGGGCCACGCAGAACACGGCCGCGACCAGGAGGATCAGACCGGACTTACGACGCATCGAGGTGGACCCCTTGACGATGGAACCGGGTACGGATTCGCGCCGGCATGGTCAGGGACGCGCGGGCGGGCTCGTGACCTGGAGCGGCTTGTGCACGGGCCCGGGATCCGCGGCGGCGCACGCGTTCAGCACGAACGCGGCCCCGACCGCGAGGAGCGCCCCTGCCACGACCGCTGCGAAGGAACGCATTCGGCGGTCCCACCTTTCCTGCTGCCCCGGCCGACGCCGCGACGGTCGGCGATGGGGCACGGTAGCAAGAAACGAGAACAGGTTCCCGTTTTTTGCGGATCGGATTCTGCTCGGGTTCGGACCGGCTACCGACCGCCCGCCGTCGGGGCGTCAGCCGACGCCGCCGCCGAGGCGGACTGCTCCGGTGCTCCCGACGCGCTCGACGCGCTCGACGAGATCGGCGGCGTCACCGACCCCGACGCGCTCGCCGTCGCGCTCTTCGACGGATCGCCCGTCGCGGGCGGGTCCGCCGACTTGGTGGCGGCGGGCTTGGTGGTCGGCGCCTTCGTGGTCGGCTTGACCGGCTGCCGCGCGTCGGGCACCGAACGCGCGCCCGTCGCGTAGTAGGTCATCCACGAGGTGACCGTGCGCAGGTATTCGTTGGAGTGGTTGTAGCTGAGGATGGCCGCGTTCAACCCGGCCCCGGTGGACAGGTCCCGGTTGCCCGCGCACAGGTAGCGCCCCGCGGTGAGCGTCGCGTCGAAGATGTTCTGCGGGTTGGCCACGCCGTCCCGGTTGCCGTCCATCGCCCAGCTCTTCCAGGTGGACGGGATGAACTGCATCGGCCCCACGGCGCGGTCGAACTCGGTGTCGAAGTCGTAGCGTCCGCCGTCGGTGTCGGTGATCCGGGCGAACTGCCCGCCGTCCAGGCGCGGACCCAGGATCGGGGTCACCGACGTGCCGTCCACGGTCACGTTGCCGCCGTACGCGTGCTCCGACTCCACCCGGCCGATGCCCGCGAGCAGCGTCCACGGCAGTTTGCAGCCGGGATCCATCCGGGCCAGGTTCGACGCCGCCTGCTGATACGCGAGCAGCACCGTCTGGGGTATCCCGCCGGTCCCGGTCGCGGTGGTGCCCCGCGGCCCGGCCGAGGACGTCGCGCCCGGGGCCGCCGTGGTCGCCGGCGGCGTGGCGGCGGTGGTCGCGGCCCCCGGCAGCGCGGCCGGCACCACCGGCGGCGGCAACTCGAAGTGCGCCGGCCCGCCGCCGTTGACCGAGACGCCGCCGACCGGCGCCGCGTCCGAAAGGCGCGGCAGATCGGAGGTGGGCACCCGGTGCGCGGTGACCATGGTGAACGGGGACTGCACCGCCGCGCCGCACGCCAACACGACCAGGATCGCCGCCGCGCTGCCCAGCCACGGATTCAGGATCCGTCTGCGCTTGGCCGGCTCCTCGGGCGCGCCGGACGTCGGCGGCTTCTCGGGACCGGGCGTGCCCTCGGATTCGGCCGCGGGCGCGGCGGCGGATATCCGCTCCGCCGACACCTCGCCGGCGTCCGCCTCCGATTCGCCCGGCTTCCGCGGATCGGGCCCCGATTCGGCCTCTTCCACGAAGCTCCCCCCTCTGTGCGCGAGTTCGACGGTGCACCGGTCGTCGGTGACCACCGGTGCCCGTGCGAACCTATGCCGGCTTCGGCCGGCTCTCCACCCCCACGACGCACTCGTTCCGGATCAGTGACCGGCGTCCTCCCAGTTCGCCCCGAAACCGACCGAGACGTCCAGCGGCGCGCGCAGCGGATAGGCGCCGGCCATCTCCCGCCGCACCAGCGCCTCCAACTGCTCCCGCTCGCCGGGCGCCACCTCCAGGACCAGTTCGTCGTGGACCTGGAGCAGTATCCGCGAGGCCAGCTTCTCCTCCCGCATGGCCCGATCCACCGCGAGCATCGCGACCTTGACGATGTCCGCCGCCGAACCCTGGATCGGCGCGTTCAGCGCCATGCGCTCGGCCATCTCGCGCCGCTGCCGATTGTCGCTGGTCAGATCCGGCAGATAGCGCCGGCGCCCGAACACGGTCTCGGTGTAGCCGGTCTGCCGGGCCTCCTCGACCACCTTGTGCAGGTAGTCGCGCACCCCGCCGAACCGCTCGAAGTAGGTCTCCATCAGCCCGCGCGCCTCGGCCGGCTCGATGTCCAACTGCTGGGACAGGCCGAACGCGGAGAGCCCGTACGCCAATCCGTAGGACATCGCCTTGATCTTGCTGCGCAGCCCGTGATCCACCGCCTCCGGCGCCACCGAGAAGACCTGCGCGGCCATCGTCGAGTGCAGGTCCTCACCCGAGGTGAACGCCTCGATCAGCGCCGTGTCCTGCGACAGGTGGGCCATGATCCGCAGTTCGATCTGGCTGTAGTCGGCGGTGAGCAGCCCCTCGAAGCCCTCGCCGACCACGAACGCGCGCCGGATCAGCCGGCCCTCCTCGGTCCGGATCGGGATGTTCTGCAGGTTCGGGTCCTGCGAGGACAACCGGCCCGTCGCCGCCACCGTCTGATTGAACGTGGTGTGGATGCGCGCGTCGTCGGCGACCGTCTTGATCAGACCCTCGACCGTGGTACGCAGCCGGGTCTGGTCGCGGTGACGCAGCAGGATCACCGGCAACTCGTTGTCGGTCTGCGTCGCCAGCCAGGTCAGCGCGTCGGCGTCGGTGGTGAACCCGGTCTTGATCTTCTTCGTCTTGGGCAGGCCCAGTTCGGTGAACAGGATCTCCTGCAACTGCTTGGGCGAGCCCAGGTTGAACTCGTGCCCCACCGCGGCGTGCGCCTCCTCGGTGGCCTGCTTGACCGCCGCCGCGAACTGCTCCTGCAGCCGCTCCAGATAGGGCAGGTCGGCCGCGATGCCCATCTGCTCCATGTGCGCGAGCACCGGCAGCAGCGGCAACTCCATGTCGCGCAGCAGCTCCAACCCGCCCTTGGCGGCCAGCTCGGTATCCAGCGCCGCCGCCAGGTCCACCACCGCCCGCGCGGCCAGCATCAGCGCCGCGCCCGGCTCCGCGTCGGCCTCGTCGGACATGTCCAGCGCCAACTGCCCGTCGCCCGAACCACCCGCATCCACCCGCAACTCGCGCCCCAGGAACCGCTCCACCAGGCCCTCCAGCGCGAACGAGCGCTGCCCGGGCAGCACCAGGTAGGCGCCCAGCGCGGTATCGCTGGTGATCCCCCACAGCGCCCAGCCGCGCGCGGCCAGCGCCAGGATCGGCCCCTTCGCGTCGTGCACCGCCTTGGTCCGCCGCGGATCCGCCAGCCACGCCGCCAGCGCCGCGTCGTCGCCCGCGTCCATCGTCAGCGGATCCACGAACGCCGCCGACCCGTCCGCCGCGGCGAACGCCAGCCCCCTGACCTCACCGGTGCCGCGCCCCCACGAGCCGTCCACCGCAAGACCGGTACGCTCCGCGCCCGCCGCATGCTCGGCCAACCACTCGGCCAGCGCGCCCGGCGCGACCACCGTGGTGTCCATCTCGAAGCCCGGCTCGGGCTCCGCCACCGCGACCACCGCCCCGGGGTCCACCGCCCACAACCGCTCCCGGAAGCTCGCGTTGCGAAACTCCAGCGCGTCGAGCACCACCTCGACCGCCACCCGGTCGAACGGCTTGCGCTCCAGATCCGTCGGCGTCACGTCCAGCTCGACGTCGCGCACCAGCTCCGTCAGCCGCCGGTTCAACTTCACGTTGTCCAGGTTGTCGCGCAGATTCTGCCCGGCCTGACCCTTGACCTCGTCGGCACGCGCCACCAGCTCGGCGAACGAGCCGAACTCGCGGATCCACTTCGCCGCGGTCTTCTCGCCCACCTTCGGAATGCCCGGCAGGTTGTCGCTCGGGTCGCCGCGCAGCGCCGCGAAGTCCGGATACTGCGCCGGGGTCAGCCCGTACTTCTCCTCCACCGCGTCCGGCGTGAACCGGTGCAGCTTGCTCACGCCCATCATCGGATACAGCACCGTCACATCCGGCGTGACCAGCTGCAACGCGTCACGGTCGCCGGTGAGGATCAGCACCTCGAAACCCTCGGCCGCGGCCCGGGTGGCCAGCGTGGCGATCACGTCGTCGGCCTCGAAACCGGCGACGCGCATCGTCGGCACGCCCATCGCCGTCAGCTCCTCGACGATCAGCTCGACCTGGCCCTTGAACTCCTCCGGAGTCTCCGAGCGGTTCGCCTTGTAGTCGGGGAACTCCTCGGTGCGAAACGACTGCCGGGACACGTCGAACGCCACACCCAGATGGGTCGGCGCCTCGTCGCGCAACACGTTCACCAACATCGACGTGAACCCGTAGACCGCCTGGGTCGGCTGACCCGTCGCGGTACTCATCGACGCTTCCTTGAGCGCGTAGAAGGCCCGGTACGCCAACGAGTGCCCGTCGAGGAGCAGGAGTCGCGGCCGGGAACCGGCGGGAACGGAGGTCTGGGGGGTCCGAGTAGCTGCCACGACCGCGATCCTAGGCTGTCAGGCCGACACAACCATGTATCCGACAGGAGCGCACCATGCCCGACGAGACCACCCCGCCCAGCCTCGAAGAGATCCTGGCCCTGATGAACCTCGGCAGCCGGGACACCCTCTCCGAGCGCATGGGGATCGAATTCGTCGAGGCATCCGCCCAGCGTGTGGTCGCCACCATGCCGGTCAAGGGCAACACCCAGCCCTACGGGCTGCTGCACGGCGGCGCGTCGTGCGTCCTCGCCGAAACCCTCGGCTCGGTGGGCTCCGCGCTGCACGCCGGCCGCGACGCCATGGCCCTGGGCATCGAGATCAACGCCACCCACCACCGCTCCGCCGACGCCGGCGTCGTCACCGGCGTGGCCACCCCCGTACACCTGGGCCGCACCCTGGCCACCTACGAGATCGTGATCACCGACGAGAACGACCGGCGCATCTGCACCGCACGGCTCAGCTGCATGATCAAGCGCCCCTGACCACGCCGACCGGCGCCGGGACCGCGCGGCGAAGGGGCCGACCCCCTCCGCCGCGCGGACACCTTCGCGCTACGCGCCCTCGCCCAGATACGCCTCGCGCACCTTCGGATCCGACAACAGCCGATCGGCCGGCCCGGACAACACCACCGACCCGGTCTCCAGGGCATAGCCCCGGTGCGCCAGCCGCAACGCCTGCGCCGCGTTCTGCTCGACCAGCAACACCGTGGTGCCCTGCTCGTTGATCTCCCGGATGATCTCGAAGATCTGCGCCACGATCAGCGGCGCCAGACCCATCGACGGCTCGTCCAGGAGCAGCAGCTTGGGCTGCCCCATCAACGCGCGCCCGATCGCCAGCATCTGCTGCTCGCCACCCGACAACGTGCCCGCCAACTGCTCGCGGCGCTCCGCCAGGCGCGGGAACAGCTCGAACACCCGGTCCAACTCGGCCTTGGGCACCGACTTGAACCGGTAGGCGCCCATGTTCAGGTTCTCCGTGACGGTCATCGCCGGGAACACCCGACGACCCTCCGGAGAGTGCCCGATGCCGAGCCCCACCACGTGATGCGCCGGCACCCCGTCGATGCGCTCGCCGCGCCAACGCACCTCGCCCTCACGCGGCGTCAACAACCCCGAGATGGTGCGCAACGTGGTGGTCTTGCCCGCCCCGTTGGCACCAAGCAGGGCCACGATCTCGCCCTCGTTCACCTCGATGTGCACACCCTTCAGCGCCTGGATGGCGCCGTAGAACACGTGCAGATCGTCCAGCTCCAGCATCTTCTTCCGGGGCGGTACGGCGGTGCCGGCGGCCGGCTTGGCCAACCCGACCGCGTCCGCGCCCGCGGCGTCGGCGGCGCTCATCGCTGCTCCTCCCCGTCCCGCTGCGCGGGGACCGAACCGTCCTCGGGCACCCCGCCGACCTCGGCCTGCGTCGCACCGGTCATCTCGGCGGCCATCTCCGCGCCCAGATACGCGGCCACGACCTCCGGATCGCGCTGCACCTCGGCGGGCGAGCCGGAGGCGATCACCTTGCCGAAGTTGAGCACCGTGACCCGGTCCGCCACCGACATCACCAAACGCATGTCGTGCTCGATCAGCAGCACACTGATGCCCAGTTCGCGGTTGATCCGCCGGATCAACACCTCCAGGTCGAGCTTCTCGGTCGGGTTGGTGCCCGCCGCCGGCTCGTCCAGGAGCAACACCTGCGGATCGGTGGCCAGCGCCCGGGCGATCTCCAGGCTGCGCTGCTGACCGTAGGACAACGACGCCGCCAACTCGTTGAGCAGCCCGTCCAGACCGACGAAGTGCAACAACTCCAGCGCCCGCCGGTCGCTCTCGCGATCCTCGCGGCGCGCGTTCGGCAACCCCAGCATGATCGACACCGGGCCCGACTTCTGCCGGGTCTCCGCCGCGATCTTGACGTTCTCCAGCGCGGTCAACGCGCCGAACAGGCGAATGTTCTGGAAGGTGCGGGCCACCCCCAGCCGGTTGACCAGATGCGGCTTGCGACCGAGCAGCGAATGCTCGCCGCCCGACCGGTCGCGCAGCACGATCGTGCCCTCCTGCGGGACGTACATCCCGGTGAGCGAGTTGAACAGCGACGTCTTGCCCGCGCCGTTCGGCCCGATCACCGCCAGGATCTCGCCCCGGTGCAGATCCAACGCCACATCGGACAGGCCCACCAGGCCGCCGAAGCGCAGCGTCACACCGCGCACCCGCATCACCTGGTCGCCCGGATCCACCCGAGGCCGCTCGTCCGCCTTCGTCGTGGTGATGCTCACGTCATCCTCCCGCCGGCCGGCTCCGACATCGCGTCCGCGTCGCCGAGACCCGCCTTGGCCATGCTCAACTCACGCTTGCGCCGCACCGAGGGGATCAGACCCTGTGGGCGGTAGATCATCATGATGATCAGCAGCGCGCCCAGGTACATGAAGCGGTCGTTCGGATCGACCCAGTCCTTCATGTACTGCGGCAGCCAGGCCAGGAACGCGGTACCGATGATCACGCCCCACAGCGAACCCATGCCGCCGAAGATCACGTACGCGACCACCAGGACCGAGAACAACAGCAGGAAGCTCTCCGGGCTGATGAAGCGCGCCTTGCTCGCGTACGCCACCCCGGCGATACCGGACGTCGACGCGCCGATCGCGAACGCCATCAGCTTGAACTTCACCGTCGGCACGCCCGTCGCCGACGCGGCCACCTCGTCCTCGCGAATCGCCGTCCAGGCCCGACCCACCCGAGAGTGCTCCAGCCGCAGGAACGCGATGATCAAGATCGTGGCGATCCCGATCAGCAGGTACCAGTAGGGCACCGGATCCAGTTCCCAGTCGTAGTCGATCGGACCGATGTGGATCCCGAAGTTCGAGATGCCCTGGACACCGCGCGGACCGTTGGTGAACCCGTCCGCGTTCTTGGCGATCAGGTAGATGATCTCGTGGAAGCCGAGCGTGACGATCGCCAGATAGTCACCGCGCAACCGCAGCGTCGGCGCGCCGAGCAGCAGCCCGGCCAGCAGACACGTGGCCACCGCCACCGGGATCACCAGGAACGCGTTCAGCTTGAACGGCGGATCCACCGGCATCGCGCCGGTCCAATACGCCGTGCTGTACGCGCCGATCGCGAAGAACGCGATGAAGCCCAGGTCGAGCAGACCCGCCCAGCCGATCACCACGTTCAGCCCGATCGCAAGCAGGACGTAGATCGCCACCTCGTTGACCAGAACCTGGTTCCAGAAGGTGGACAGCAGGTTCGGCAACAGGATCAGCAGGCCGATCACCACCGCCGAGAAGCCGAGCCGGACCCAGATGATCCGACGCCAATCCGCCGTCTTCGCCCTAGCCTGCGCCGCCACCGCCTTGACCGGCTCGGTCACGGGGGTGGTGAAGCGGTCCAACGGGCCCACCTTCGGCCCCAGGAAACGCTGATAGAGCGGCTTGCCGAACTCCATCACCGCCCACAGCGCGACCGCGCCGATGATCCACCAGACCACGCGCATCGAGCCGAGGGTCTTGTCCAGCGAGAAGAACACGTCCTCGCGGCTGCCCTGCGGGCCGCTCATCACGTCCAGCAGCACGGCCGCCGCAACGGTGCCCACCAGTCGGCCGTACATCGGGTGCTGGTACCAGCGCTTGCGCCGCAACTTGGCCAGCGTCGCCGCCGTCGGCGCGAAATCCGTCTGTGTCGTGGTCGTGGTCACGCCGACCTCCCCAAGCGCTCGCCCAGGATGCCGGTCGGCCGGAACATCAGCACCAGGACCAGCACCGCGAAGGCGCTGACGTACCGCCACGACTCACCGAAGATCGGCGAGGAGAAGCTCTCCACGATGCCGAGCAGCATGCCGCCCATCATCGCGCCGCGGATGTTGCCGACCCCGCCGACGACCGCCGCGGCGAACGCGGTGATGCCCGGCAGGAAGCCCATCGTGAACGACAACTGCAGGTGCAGGCCGAACAGGAAACCGGCGATGCCACCCATGAAGCCGCCGATGATGAACGTACGCGAGATCACCTTGTCGATGTCCACGCCCATCAGGCCCGCCGTCTCGGCGTCCTGCGCCACCGCCCGGATACCCGAGCCCAGCTTGGTGCGGTTCACCAGGTAGTCCAGGCCGACCATCATCAGCACGGCCGCGCACACGATGAGCAGCTGCAGGATGGTCACCTGGGTGCCGAAGACCGAGAAGACCTTCTTGTTCTCGAACAGCGTCGGCAGTGCGCGCGAGTCGCGACCGAACAACTTCCCCGCCAGGTTCTGCAGGAAGTAGGAGGCCCCGATCGCGCTGATCAAGAACGCCAAACGTGGCGCGTTCCTGCGTCTGAGCGGTCTGTACGCGACTTTTTCCAGAGCGAAGGCCGTGGCCGCTCCGGCGGTACCGGAAACGGCCAACCCCGCCGCGACCAACAAGACCGACACCAGTGCCGTCGGGTTGGTGCTCGGGTCGATCCAGGTCAAGGCGAGCAGGGCCGAATAGGCGCCCACCATGAAGACTTCGCTGTGTGCGAAGTTGATGAGCTGTAGCACACCATAGACGAGGGTATAGCCGATGGCGATGACCGCGTACAGCGCACCGAGCATGATCCCTGGAATAAGGTAATCCAGGATTTCATCAGGTTGCATAAGGAAAGCTTCCTCAAGAAAACCGGACGGGCCCGGACCCTCCCGAAACTCCGGGAAGGCCCGGGCCCGATCGTCAGGTGGCGACGTCCTCGACGAGGAGGTCAGCCGCCCACGAGCTGGTCGATGTCGCCCATGTAGCCGATCTTGCCGCCCTTGACCTGGTAGATGAAGGTCGTGGCGCCGTCGAATTCACCGTTCTGCTTGAACTTGAAGGTCTTGGTCAGACCCTTGTACGAGGCACCCTTGAGCTTGGTGAGCATCGCCTCGCGGGTGATCTTCTCCGCACCGAAGGACTTCATCTGGTCGATCACCAGGTTGGCGATGTCGAACGACTCCGCCGAGTAGGTGCTCGGGTTGGTGTTGAAGCGCTTCTTGTAGTCCTCGGTGAACTGCTTCGTGGCCGCCTCGACGTTGGCGTCGGCGCACGGGCAGGTGAGGAACCAGTCGTTGGCGGCGTCGCCGGCCAGCGAGACGAACTGCGCGTCGTTGGTGCCGTCACCGGAGAACTTCGGGCCGTTGAAGCCCGCTTCCTTCAGCTTCTTGGCGAACGGCGCGCCGTCCTGGTAGTAGCCCGCGTAGATCATGGCGTCCGCGCCGGAGTTCTTGATCTTCGTGGAGATCGGACCGTAGTCCGGGGTGGCCTTCGGCACGCTGTCCGAGACGACCTGGACGCCGGCCTTGGTCAACTCGTCCTTGGCGACCTTCGACAGACCCACGCCGTACTCGGTCTTGTCGTCGACGACGAAGACCTTCTTGACCTGGAGCTTCTTCGACAGGTACTTCGCCATCCCGCCGCCCTGGGCGTTGTCGTTCGGCGCACCCCGCAAGAACGCGGTGAAATTGTTCTCCGGGTTCGTCAGGGACGGGTTCGTCGCGGACGGGGAAACCGTGGCGAGCTTCGCCTTGGCGTAGTTCGGCGACGCGGCCTTGGTCGGGCCGGAGAAGGCGGGGCCGATAACGGCAACAACATTGCTGTCGTCGATCAGCTTCTGCGCAGCGGAGACCGACTTGGTCTCCGATGCCTCGTCGTCCGAGGTCTTGAACTTGAGCGTGAAGGGAAGATCGCCCTTCGCGTTGGCCTGCTCGACGGCGAGCCGAGCGCCGTTCTCTTCATTGATGCCAAGCTGAGCATTCTCCCCCGAGAGGCCCGCTTGGAAACCGATGGTCCAGGTCGGCTTGTTACCGCCGCCGGAGTTGCCGGGAGCGGTGCTGCCCCCGTCCTTCTTCTTGTCGCCGTCATCGTCACTGCCGCACGCGGAAAGCACGAGTGCCGCTGCCGCGATGGGCAGCGCGATTTTGATCACGCGTCGCTTGAGCACAGCAAACCCCAACCCCTTGTAGAAAAAGTTCGGAGCCCGCATCGGGGCGCCTTCACAAACCGCGATGAACATGCGGTGCCCGGAATGTAGTCCGGCCGGAACGGCAGCGGCAGTCCGCCGACGGAGATGTGATGCGCCCGTAACCAGATGTAATCCAAAAGAAACTGTAAACGAATTCTTACGATCCAAAGTGATCAAATATGATCATCAGCTGCCGGAAAAACGACGAACCCGTCCGGTTTGTCGGGAACCGGACGGGTTCGTAGCTGAATCGACAATCTCGGATCAGTCGGCGACATCGCCCCCGGACACGACCACCTCGGCCACGGTGCGCATCGACATCCGACGGTCCATCGATGCCTTCTGGATCCACCGGAACGCCTCCGGCTCCGACATCCCGTACTTCTCCTGCAACACGCTCTTCGCCCGGTCCACGAGCTTGCGGGTCTCCAGCCGCGCGGTGAGATCGCCCACCTCGCGCTCCAGGGCGGCCAGTTCGGTGTAACGCGAGACGGCCATCTCGATCGCCGGAACGAGGTCGCCCTTGGTGAACGGCTTGACCAGGTAGGCCATCGCCCCCGCGTCCCGGGCCCGCTCGACCAGCTCGCGCTGCGAGAAGGCGGTCAACATGAGCACCGGTGCGAGCCGCGCCTGGGCGATCCGCTCGGCCGCCGAAATGCCGTCCAATATCGGCATCTTCACATCGAGGATGACCAGATCGGGCCGACACTCCTCCACCAACTCCACGGCCCGCTGCCCGTCCCCCGCCTCCCCGACGACGTGGTACCCCTCTTCCTCCAGCATCTCTTTCAGATCGAGCCGGATCAGCGCCTCGTCCTCGGCAATGACGACACGGGCGCGCCGACTGTCCTGCTCTGCGGCGGGCGGCTGCGTGGCGGCGGTCACGTGGCTCCTCGATCAGAGAAATGGTGCGGACACGAGGGTACCGAGACGCGGTATGGTGTCTGCCAGGCAGGGCAACCTGCCGAGACAAGGACAACGAAATGTCCGAAATAGGCCCTGGTATTCCAATTGGCAGAGAATGACCGCTCAAACCGGTTATGTTGTGGGTTCGACTCCCACCCAGGGCACCAACTAGTCCGATCGAGTGAATCCCACTCGAACGCCTGAACCCATAAGCGCTGGTAACAGAGCGTGGGTCCATGAGCAATTCGGATCTTCGTCGCCAGGCACTCGCCCTGCTGCACACAGGCATCCCCAACGCCGAGGTCGCGAGAAGGCTGCGCGTCCCGTCAGGGACCGTAGGTTGCTGGCTGCACATGGAACGCTTTCGTCACGGCGAACTTCCCGCACCACGCGGTGCCTCGTGCTTTCGTTGCCGCGGCACCGAGGTCGATCGCCACGCATACTCCTACCTCCTCGGTCTGTACCTCGGAGACGGCCATATCCTGCGGAACCCCCATACCCGCGCTACCTCTTCGCCAACGAATCCACGGACATCATGCGCATCCTCACGACAACCCTGGACGAACTCGGTGTCGAGTGGAAATTCGCCCGCCGGAACCTTCTGTCCGTCGCCCGCCGTGCCTCCGTCGCGCTCATGGACCGACATGTCGGTCCCAAATACTGATGGCCCGCGCGCATGTACGACACGACGACGCGCCTGGCGGCACTCCGGCTCCTCGATGGTGGGCGCAGTCCGAACTCGGTGAGCAGGGAAACCGGGATCTCTCGTGCCGCCATGCGGTCATGGCGAGTCCGCGTCGACCCGGCGCGGCCCACGGGCTGTGTTCGCTGCATCGGAATCCCCACCGCGCCGGCACCTGGCCGGAACTACGCCTATCTGCTCGGCCTCTATCTGGGCGACGGCTGCCTCAGCGGCTACGCGAAAGGTGTGTACGGGCTGCGGATCGCCTGTGGAGACGCCTGGCCCTGTCTGATGGACGAGTGCGAGGCGGCGATGCGTGCGGTTCGCCCCGGCAGCAATGTCTTTCGTGTGCCTCGTCAGGGCTGTCACATGGTCACGTCGCTCTGGAAGCATTGGCCGTGTCTGTTTCCCCAGCACGGGGCCGGGCGGAAGCATGAGCGGGAGATCGTGTTGGAGTCCTGGCAGCGGGACATCGTTCGGGGCGAGCCGTGGGCGCTCGTGCGTGGGTTGATTCACTCCGATGGGTGTCGGGTCACGAACTGGACCACCCGCGTGGTCGCGGGTAAGCGCAAGCACTATGAGTATCCCCGCTACCTCTTCACCAACGAGTCCGCGGACATCATGCGGATCCTCACAACAACGCTGGACAAACTCGGTGTCGAGTGGAAGTTCGCTCGGCGGAACAATCTCTCCGTCGCCCGTCGGGCCTCCGTCGCGCTCATGGATGAGCACGTGGGGCCGAAATACTGATGGCTCGTCATCCGCCGGGGCGGGTGACGAGCCATCGGTGCCGGCGATCGCGGACGAGTGCTACTCGGCCGGGAGATCCCCTATGTGGTGCAGGCGGATCAGGTTGGTGGAGCCGGGGACGCCGGGCGGGGAGCCGGCCGTGATGACGACCAGGTCGCCCTTCTTGCAGCGGCCGATGGCCAGCAGGGCCGCGTCCACCTGGCGGACCATCTCGTCGGTGTGGCTGCACAGCGGGCCGAGGAAGGTCTCCAGGCCCCAGGTGAGGGCCAGCCGGCTGCGCACCGCCGGCTCCGGGGTGAAGGCCAGCATCGGGATCATCGAGCGGTAGCGCGACAGCCGGCGACCCGTGTCGCCGCTCTGGGTGAACGCGACCAGGTATTTGGCGTCGAGCCGCTCGGCGATCTCGATCGCGGCCTTCGCGATCACCCCGCCCTGTGTGCGCGGGCCGGCGATGGTGCGGATCTCCTCCTGCATCGCGGTGGAGTCCTCCGCCGCGACCACGATCCGCGCCATGGTCTTGACGGTCTCGATCGGATACTTGCCCACCGAGGTCTCGCCCGAGAGCATCACCGCGTCGGTGCCGTCCAGGACGGCGTTGGCGACGTCGGATGCCTCGGCCCGGGTGGGACGCGAGGCGCTGATCATCGAGTCGAGCATCTGGGTGGCGACGATGACGGGCTTGGCGTTGGCCCGGGCCAGCGTGATCGCGCGCTTTTGCACGATCGGCACGGCCTCCAGCGGCATCTCGACGCCCAGGTCGCCGCGGGCGACCATGATGGCGTCGAAGGCGTGGACGATCTCCTCGAGGTTGTCCACCGCCTGCGGCTTCTCGATCTTGGCGATCACCGGCAGCCGGACACCGACCTCGTCCATGATCTTGTGGACGTCCTCGATGTCCCTCGCGGCACGCACGAACGACAGCGCGATCATGTCCGCACCGAGCGCGAGGCCCCACTTGAGGTCCTCGATGTCCTTCTCGGACAGCGCGGGGACGCTCACCGCCACGCCGGGCAGGTTGAGCCCCTTGTGGTCGGAGACCATCCCGCCCTCGATGACGATCGTGTGTACGCGCGGGCCCTCGACGTCGACGACCTCCAGGGTGACCCGGCCGTCGTCGATCAGGATCCGCTCGCCCTTGGTGACGTCGGCGGTCAGCCCCTTGTAGGTGGTGCCGACCTCGTGCTTGTCGCCGGGGACGTCCTCGGTCGTGATCGTGAACTCGTCGCCGCGCTCCAGGAGCACGGGGCCTTCGGCGAAGGTCTCCAGGCGGATCTTCGGGCCCTGGAGGTCGACGAGGATGCCGACGCTGCGACCGGTTTCGTCGGATGCCCGACGGACGCGGTGATAACGCTCCTCGTGCTCGGCGTACGCGCCGTGGCTGAGGTTGAAGCGGGCTACATCCATGCCTGCGTCGACCAGCGTGCGGATCTGTTCATACGAATTTGTGGCAGGACCCAGGGTGCAGACAATTTTGGCTCGACGCATGGTCCCAAAGCCTAGTTCCTACCGCCGGGTAAGCCGTACCCGCGTCCGGTATATGGCGCTTTTCCGGCATGCGGAAAGGGCGCCGCAACGGCGGCGCCCTTTCTCGTTCACGCGACTTTCGTCACATATTCAATCCCGACCCGTGCGGTCGCGCTGCGTCACACCGTGAGCGGTCGATCGGTCGGCCGGATCGGCGCCGGCAGGTTGGTCCCGCCGGTCAGCCAGCCGTCCACCGCCGCCGCGCACGAGCGGCCCTCGGCGATCGCCCAGACGATCAGCGACTGCCCGCGTCCGGCGTCGCCGGCCACGAACACGCCGTCGACGTTGGTCGCGAACGCCTCGTCGCGCGCCACGTTGCCGCGCTCATCCAGGGCCAGGCCCAGCTGCTCGACCAGCCCGTTGGAGCGGTCGGTCCCGGTGAAGCCCATCGCCAGGAAGACGAAGTCGGCCGGGATCTCCCGCTCGCTGCCGGGCACCGGTACGAAGCGGCCGTCCTCGAACACCACCTCGACCAGCTTGAGCGCCCTGACCCGCCCGTCCGCGCCGCCGACGAACTCCTGCGTGTTGACGGCGTAGACGCGCTCGCCGCCCTCCTCGTGCGCGCTGGCCACCCGATAGGTCATCGGGTAGGTCGGCCACGGCTGCGCGGCGGGCCGCTCCTCCGAGGGCCGGGGCATGATCTCCAGCTGGGTGACCGAGGCCGCGCCCTGGCGGTGCGCGGTGCCCAGGCAGTCGGCGCCGGTGTCGCCGCCGCCGATGATCACCACGTGCTTCCCGGCCACGTCGATCGGCGAGGCGACGAGGTCGCCCTCCTGCACCTTGTTGGCGAACGGCAGGTATTCCATCGCCTGGTGCACGCCGCCGAACTCGCGTCCGGGGATCGGCAGGTCACGCGCGGCGGTGGCGCCGGCCGCGATCACCACCGCGTCGTAGCGCCGGCGCAGCTTGGCCGCATCCAGGTCGGTGCCGATCTGCATGCCGGTGTAGAACTTGGTGCCTTCCGCGCGCATCTGTTCGATGCGCCGGTTGATGTGCCGCTTCTCCATCTTGAATTCGGGGATGCCATAGCGCAGCAGTCCGCCGATCCGGTCGGCCCGCTCGTAGACGGCCACGGTGTGCCCGGCCCGGGTGAGCTGCTGGGCGACGGCGAGGCCGGCGGGGCCGGAGCCGATCACCGCGACGGTCTTGCCGGAGAGCCGGTCGGGCGGCTGCGGGGCGACGTTGTTGTCGTCCCACGCCCGGTCGATGATCGAGACCTCGACGTTCTTGATGGTGACCGGCGCCTGGTTGATGCCGAGCACGCACGCGGCCTCGCATGGCGCGGGGCACAACCGCCCGGTGAACTCCGGGAAGTTGTTGGTGGCGTGCAGGCGTTCGCTCGCGGCCTGCCAGTCGTCGCGCCAGACCAGGTCGTTCCACTCGGGGATGATGTTCCCCAGCGGGCAGCCGTTGTGGCAGAACGGAATGCCGCAGTCCATGCAGCGGCCGGCCTGTTCGGTGATGATCGGGAGCAGTGTGCGCTCCTCGTACACCTCCTTCCAGTCCCGGATGCGCACGTCGACGGGGCGCCGCGTGCCGAGCTGTTGGGGCGTGGTCAAAAAGCCCTTCGGGTCAGCCATGAACCGCCTCCATCATCTTCTGGACGATCTCGGTCTCGGGGAGACCGGCTCGCTCGGCGGCGTCCTTGGCGGCGAGCACTGCCTTGTAGTCCCTGGGCAGGATCTTGGTGAAGCGCCGGGAGGCGGCGTCCCAGTCGGAGAGCAGGGCTTCGGCGACGGCCGAGCCGGTCTCCTCGTGGTGCCGGCGCACAACGTCGTGCAGTTCGGCGCGGTCGGTGGCGTCGAGGTTCTCGATGCCCACGAGTTCGGTGTTGATGTTGTTCGGGTCGGCGTCGAGGAGATAGGCGATGCCGCCCGACATGCCGGCCGCGAAGTTGCGGCCGATGCGGCCGAGGACGACGGCTCGGCCGCCGGTCATGTATTCGCAGCCGTGGTCGCCGACGCCCTCGACGACGGCGGTGGCGCCGGAGTTGCGCACGCAGAAGCGTTCGCCGACGACGCCGCGCAGGTAGATCTCGCCGCCGGTGGCGCCGTAGCCGATCACGTTGCCGGCGATGATGTTGTCCTCGGCGGCGAAGGTCGCGGCGCGGTGGGGGCGGACGATGATCCGGCCGCCGGACAGGCCCTTGCCGACGTAGTCGTTGCCGTCGCCTTCGAGCCGCAGGGTGATGCCCTTGGGCACGAACGCGCCGAACGACTGGCCGGCGGAGCCGGTGAGTGTGATGTCGATGGTGTCGTCGGGCAGTCCGGCGCCGCGGTAGCGCTTGGTGACCTGGTGGCCGAGCATCGTGCCGACGGTGCGGTTGGTGTTTTGCACCGGCAGGTTGATGACGACCTTCTCGCCGCGTTCCAGGGCGTCGGCGCTGAGCTGGATGAGCTGGTTGTCCAGCGCCTTGGCCAGCCCGTGGTCCTGGGGGCCGGTGCGGTGCAGTGCGGCGCCCTCGGGGAGCGCGGGCACGTGGAACAGCGGCGTGAGGTCGAGCCCTTCGGCCTTCCAGTGTTCGATCGCCGCGGCGGTGTCCAGGAGTTCGGCGTGGCCGACGGCCTCTTCCAGGGTGCGGAAGCCGAGTTCGGCGAGCAGTTCGCGCACTTCCTCGGCGATGAACTCGAAGAAGTTGACCACGTGGTCGGCCTGGCCGTTGTACCGCTCGCGCAGCACGGGGTTTTGCGTGGCGACGCCGACGGGGCAGGTGTCGAGGTGGCACACGCGCATCATCACGCAGCCGGAGACCACGAGCGGCGCGGTGGCGAAGCCGTATTCCTCGGCGCCGAGCAGTGCCGCGACGAGCACGTCGCGCCCGGTCTTGAGCTGGCCGTCGGTCTGCACCACGATGCGGTCGCGCAGGCCGTTGAGCAGCAGCGTCTGCTGGGTCTCGGCGAGGCCGAGTTCCCAGGGGCCGCCCGCGTGCTTGAGCGAGGTGAGCGGTGAGGCGCCGGTGCCGCCGTCGTGCCCGGAGATGAGCACCACGTCGGCGTGCGCCTTGGACACGCCTGCCGCGACCGTGCCGACGCCGACCTCGGCGACGAGCTTGACGTGCACTCGGGCCGCGGGGTTGGCGTTCTTGAGGTCGTGGATGAGTTGGGCGAGGTCTTCGATGGAGTAGATGTCGTGGTGCGGCGGCGGGGAGATGAGGCCGACGCCGGGGGTGGAGTGGCGGGTGCGGGCGACCCACGGGTACACCTTGTGCCCGGGCAGTTGGCCGCCTTCGCCGGGCTTGGCGCCCTGGGCCATCTTGATCTGGATGTCGTCGGCGTTGACCAGGTATTCGCTGGTGACGCCGAAGCGCCCGGAGGCGACCTGCTTGATCGCCGAGCGCCGCTCGGGGTCGTGGAGCCGCTCGGGGTCCTCGCCGCCTTCGCCGGTGTTGGACTTGCCGCCGAGCCGGTTCATCGCGATGGCGAGCGTCTGGTGCGCCTCCATCGAGATGGAGCCGTAGGACATCGCGCCGGTGGAGAACCGCTTGACGATCTCGGAGACCGGTTCGACCTCGTCGATCGGGACGGGCTCGCGCACGCCGTCGCGGAAGCCGAACAGGCCGCGCAGCGTCATCAGTCGCTTGGACTGCTCGTCCACGCGCGCGGTGTACTTCTTGAAGATGTCGTAGCGGCGGGTGCGGGTGGAGTGTTGGAGCCGGAAGACGGTCTCCGGGTCGAACAGGTGCGGTTCACCCTCGCGGCGCCACTGGTACTCGCCGCCTATCTCCAGCCGGCGGTGCGAGGGTGCGATGCCGGTGGGCGGGTAGGCCTTGGCGTGCCGGCGGGCGACCTCCTCGGCGACGATGTCGAGGCCGATGCCGCCGAGCTTGCTGGTGGTGCCGGTGAAGTATTCGGCGACGAAGTCCTCGGCGAGGCCGATGGCTTCGAACACCTGGGCGCCGCGGTAGGAGGCGACGGTGGAGATGCCCATCTTGGACATCACCTTGAGCACGCCCTTGCCGAGCGCCTTGATCAGGTTGCGGATCGCCTGTTCGGGGGCGATGTCGCTGAGGAAGACGCCCTCGCGGACCAGGTCCTCGACGGATTCCATGGCCAGGTAGGGGTTGACGGCGGCCGCGCCGTAGCCGATGAGCAGCGCGACGTGGTGCACCTCGCGGACGTCGCCGGCCTCGACGATCAGTCCGACCCGGGTCCGGGTCTTGGTCCGGATCAGGTGGTGGTGGACGGCGGAGGTGAGCAGCAGCGAGGGGATCGGCGCGTGTTCGGCGTCGGAGTGGCGGTCGGACAGCACCACGATGCGGGCGCCGTCGGCGATCGCGCGGGTGGCCTCGGCACGGATCTCCTCGAGCCGCTTGGCGAGCGCGGCGCCGCCGCCGTCGACCGGGTAGAGCCCGGAGATGGTGACGGCCTTGAGGCCGGGCTGGTCGCCGTCGAGGTTGATGTGGATGAGCTTGGCGAGTTCGTCGTTGTCCAGCACCGGGAAGGGCAGGACGACGTTGCGGCAGTCGGCGGGTTGGGCGTCGAGGAGGTTGCCCTCGGGGCCGACGAAGCTGCCGAGCGCGGTGACCAGTTCTTCCCGGATCGCGTCCAGCGGCGGGTTGGTGACCTGGGCGAAGAGCTGGACGAAGTAGTCGAACAGCAGTCGGGGCTTGGTGGAGAGCGCGGCGATGGGGCTGTCGGTGCCCATCGAGCCGAGCGGTTCGCCGCCGGCGCGGGCCATCGGCGCGAGGATGACGCGGAGTTCTTCCTCGGTGTAGCCGAAGGTCTGCTGGCGGCGCGAGACGGAGGCGTGCGTGTGCACGACGTGTTCGCGCTCGGGCAGGTCCTCCAGGTTGATCAGGCCGCCGTGCAGCCATTCCTGGTAGGGGTGTTCGGCGGCGAGCGCGGTCTTGATCTCGTCGTCCTCGACGATCCGCCGGGCCTCGGTGTCGACCAGGAACATCCGGCCGGGCTGGAGCCGGCCCTTGCGCACGATCCGGGCGGGGTCGATGTCCAGGACGCCGACCTCGGAGGAGAGCACGACCAGGCCGTCGTCGGTGACCCAGTAGCGCGAGGGCCGCAGGCCGTTGCGGTCCAGGACGGCGCCGATGAGGCTGCCGTCGGTGAAGGTGACGCAGGCCGGGCCGTCCCACGGCTCCATCACGGTGGCGTGGAACTTGTAGAAGGCGCGCCGGGCGTCGTCCATCGTGGCGTGGTTCTCCCACGCCTCGGGGATCATCATCAGCACGGCGTGCGGCAGCGGCCGGCCGCCGAGGTGGAGCAGTTCCAGGACCTCGTCGAAGGACGCCGAGTCGGATGCGTCGGGCGTGCAGATCGGGTACAGCCGGCTGAGGTCGCCGGGGATGAGGTCGGTGGCGAGCATGGACTCGCGCGCGGCCATCCAGTTGCGGTTGCCCTTGACCGTGTTGATCTCGCCGTTGTGCGCGATGAAGCGGTACGGGTGGGCGAGCGGCCAGGCCGGGAAGGTGTTGGTGGAGAACCGCGAGTGCACGAGGCCGATCGCGGACGCCAGGCGCCGGTCCGACAGGTCGGGGAAGAACGGCTCCAGCTGTCCCGTGGTGAGCATGCCCTTGTAGACCAGGGTGCGCGCGGACAGCGAGGCGAAGTAGACCTCGACCTCGCGCTCGGCGCGCTTGCGCAGCGCGAAGGCGAGCCGGTCGAGGGCGATGCCGGTGACGGTGTCGTCGACGCCGGCCACGAACAGTTGGGCGAAGCGCGGCATCGTGGCGCGGGCGCCGTTGCCGACGAGGCCGGGCGTGGTGGGCACCTCGCGCCAGCCGAGCACGCGCAGGTTCTCCTCGGCGGCGATGCGCTCGATGGAGGACTTGGCGCGGCCCGCGTGCACGTCGTCGTCGGGCAGGAAGGCGATGCCGACCGCGTAGCCACCGGCGGCGGGCAGCGCGAAGCCGGCCGTCTCGCGCAGGAAGGCGTCGGGGACCTGGATCAGGATGCCCGCGCCGTCGCCGGTGTCGGGCTCGGCGCCGGTGGCGCCGCGGTGTTCCATGTTGCGCAGGACGGTCAGCGCCTGGTCGACGATGTCGTGGCTGGGCTCGCCGGTGAGCGTGGCCACGAATCCGACACCGCAGGCGTCGTGCTCGTTACGGGGGTCGTACAACCCCTGGGCCGCGGGAATCGCGGAGAAGAGGGGGCCCGAGGATGCGGGCATGGCAGGAGGCATGGGCGCTCCCGTCGTCGTCGTGGCGTGTGGTGCGCAACAGGGACGACGTTGGCCCTCTGCGATTTCGTGCAGGTTACACGATCAGTACGTCTATCCGGAACCCGGGACAAACCCGTCTCACCATGCGGTCACCAGGATGATTCGGCCCGGCCTTCGAGCGCTGCGCCGCGCCGGTCGCCTTGGCATATCGGGTGGCTCATTCCCGACCATCCGGGCGACGAAACCGCATGTCTCGGACCGTTATGGCGATTGGTTTCCGGGTGGGGTCGCCGGGCTACGCGCAGGTTACGGACGCATCACGCCGCGTTCACGTCGCGGGTGCCTCTCATACCTGTCGGCCGATCAGCAGGCCGAGCAGGTAGGTCAGTCCGCCCGCCGCCGCGCCGAGTACCAACTGACGGGTTCCGCCGAACCACCACGGCCGGGCGGTGACCCGGGAGACCACGGCGCCGGCGCCGAACAGGCCGAGGGCGGTCAGGACCAGCGCGGGCGCGAGCGTGGTCGCCCCGAGCAGGTACGGCAGCAGCGGGAGCAGCGCGCCGATGGCGAAGAAGGCGAACGAGGAGCCGGCCGCCAGCCACGGCGAAGGCAGGTCGTGCGGGTCGACGCCCAGTTCCTCGCGGGCGTGGATCTCCAGGGCCAGCTCGGGGTCGCGGGACAGCTGCCGGGCCACCTCGACGGCCAGGTCCTCGTCCAGGCCGCGGGCGATGTACAGCTCGGCCAGCTCGCGCTGTTCGGCCTCGGGGCTGCGGCACAGCTCGCGGCGTTCGACCTCGACCTCGGCGCGGGCCAGTTCGGCCTGCGAGGCGACCGAGGTGTACTCCCCCGCCGCCATCGAGAAGGCGCCGCCGGCCAGTCCGGCAAGGCCGGTGACCACCACGGTCCTGGGGGTCGCGTCGCTGCCGACGATGCCGGAGATGAGCGCGAAGTTGGAGACCAGTCCGTCCATCGCGCCGAACACGGCCGGGCGCAGCCAGCCGCCGCCGATGTCGCGGTGGGTGTGGTCGATGCCGTCCTGGTGTCCGAGCTCCGGGGCGGGGTCGGGCACCTCGGCGGCTATGTGGCTGGTCTTCACGGTTCGTTCGGCCCTCTCGTCACGCTGGGGCCACGACGCTACCGGTTCGCCGCCGGGTGCCGCCGGCCAGGAAAGGCTGTCCGAACCCGCAGGTGGGTGCGGGTTCGGACAGCCTTCGGCGTGGGTCGGTCAGCCCTTGTCGGCGGCCTTGCGCGGGCCGGAGCCGGCGTGTTCCCCGGCGTCGTCCGGGCCGGGCTCGGCGTCGGTCGCCGCCGCGTCCGGGTCCGCGTCGGCGTCGACGGGGCGGTCGGACTTCCCGAGGTCGACGGCGGCGTTCTTCGCGTCCGCGTCGGTCTGCTCCGCGTCCGCGTCGACCGCATCCGCATCCGCATCGACCGTCTTCGCGTCCGCGTCCGTCCCGACCGCCTCCGCGTCGTCCCCGCCCTCGGGGTCGTGTCCGCGCAGCGTCTCCGGGGCCTCGCGGCCGGGGTGCTTGCGGGCCGAGACCCAGATGTAGACGAGGGCGCCGGCGAAGACGAGGATCGCCGTCCAGTTGTTCAGCCGCATGCCGAGCACGTGTTCGGCGTCGTCGACGCGCATGTATTCGATCCAGAACCGGCCCACCGTGTAGCCCGCGACGTAGAGCGCGAACGCCCGGCCGTGGCCGAGCCTGAAGCGGCGGTCGGCCCAGATCACCAGCGCGGCGACGCCGATGCACCACAACGACTCGTACAGGAACGTCGGGTGGAAGGTGCCGCTCTGGCCGGGGTCGATCACGTTGTGGTCGCCGTCGATCTTCACCGCCCACGGCACGTCGCTCTCGCGGCCGTAGAGCTCCTGGTTGAACCAGTTGCCCCAGCGGCCCACCGCCTGGGCGAGCACAATGCCCGGGGCGAGCGCATCGGCCAGCGCGGGCAACGGGATGCCCCGGCGCCGGCAGCCGATCCAGGCGCCCACCGCGCCGAGCGCGATCGCCCCCCAGATGCCGAGGCCGCCCTTCCAGACGGCGAACGCCTGCATGGGGTCGCCGCCGTCGCCGAAGTACGGCTCCGGCGTGGTGACGACGTGGTAGAGGCGGCCTCCGACGAGGCCGAAGGGCACCATCCACACGGCGATGTCGCCGACCGTGCCGGCGCGACCGCCGCGGGCGACCCAGCGGCGCTCGCCGAGCCAGATCGCGAGGACGACACCGAGGATGATGCACAGCGCGTAGCCGCGCAGCGGGATCGGACCGAGGTCGATCTGTCCGCGCGAGGGGCTGGGAATGAATGCGAGGTCCATGGCGGGTACGACGCTACCGGGTGCGGGGGGATACGTGTGCCGGCGGGCACGTGCGAACGGGCGCGATCCCGGGGATTTCGGGGTCGCGCCCGCTCGTGCGGCGACGGACGGTGACTACTTGATCGCCGCCAGGATCTGCGCGCGCACCTCGTCGGGGGTGGCCAGGCCGCGGCCCTTGACGATCAGGTCGATGGTCTTGCCGTTGATGCCGGCGGTCGGGGTGCCGGTGACGGGGGTGTCACCGATCTTGGCGTGCTGGAACGCATCCTCGACGTTGTTCACCCACCCGGCGTAGCTCAGGTCGTTCACGCACCGGTCGAAGGTCGGCGAGCGCAGGCCGTCGACCTTGCTCGCGAGGTCGAGCAGATAGGACCGGTTGCCGAACTTGTCGTTCAACTCGTCCGGCTGGTTCGCGAAGAGCGTGTCGTGGTACGGCGCGAACTTGCCCGCGGTCTGCGCGCACCCGGCCGCGTTGGCCGCGTACTTGGAGCCGTTGCCGCCGAGCTTGCCGTCCAGGAACGAGGCGATGTGGTAGTCGATCTTGATCGTGCCGGCGTCGGCCATCTGCCGCAGGGTGGGGCCGAGCGCCTTCTCCACCTCGTGGCAGATCGGGCAGCGGAAGTCCTCGTACATGATCAGCGAGGGGGCGTTGGGGTTGCTGCCGACCGGGACGCCCAGGCCGTCCGCGGACAGGTTGGGCGGGGCGCTCGCGGGCTGGGCGAGCGCGTCCTTCCAGGGCCCCTTCTTCTTGTTGGTCTTGGACGTGCCGACGACCACGCCGATGATGGCGACGACCGCGAGGACGGCCACGACGGCGCCGGCGATGATCAACATCCGCTTGCGCTTGGCGGCCGCCTCCTGGCGGGCGCGCTCCTGGGCCATCCGCTCGCGCGCGGTGCGCTTGCCTGCCGAATTCTTCGAGCTCACGTGATCTCAGGGCCTTTCAGTTCCCGGGTTCCGGGGTTCCGGTTCGCGTCCCCGCGGTGCTCGTCCGCCACCGTGTGCGCCTCGTCCTCGTCGGCGTCCTCGTCGTCCTCGTCCTCGAAGTCCTCGTCGTAGGGCGGTTCCTCCGGGAACAGCCAGGCGTCGGCGGACAGCCGGGTGCGAGGGAAGACGATCAGCCAGATCGCGAGCAGCAGGAAGCCGCAGTCCCGCAGGATCTCCTCGAGATACGCGGTCTTGTCCGGCTCGACCGGACCGCCGCCGCCGAAGCAGCCGCAGTCGATCGCCAGGCCGCGCGCCCACGCCTGGGCGATGCCCGCGATGAACACGAGCAGGAGCAGCGCGGACAGGGACGCGACGAGCCGGGTGCCCAGGCCGAGCACCAGGAGCAGGGCCAGGCCCAGTTCCAGGTAGGGCAGGGCGTAGCCGACGGGGTCGACCAGGCCGTCGGGCAGCACGTCGTAGCCGCGGACCGCGTAGGCGGCCTGGTCGGGGTCGAGTGCCTTCTCCCAGCCGGCGTACGCCCAGACGAAGGCCAGGCCGAGCCGGGCGGCGAGGCCGATCCACGGTACGTACGGCCGCAGACCCGCGAGCGGGCCCGCCCCTCGCGCCCCGGTCGGGCCTGCCGCTCTCGCCCCGGTCGGGCCGGCCGTCGCGCTCATCGCTCGGCCGCCGGCTCGATCGTCTTGCTTCCCACGGTCTGACCTCCGTCACGACGGGTGAGGTTCAGGGACGGCCGGTCCACTGGTCCCCCGCACCCGGACCGGCACATGTCCTGTCTAACCGGCCGAAGGCGCCTGAGGTTCCTGTCCGAGCGCCGCCTTACCACTCCCGGGGTTCCCCAGGCGTTGGTCGAGCAGTTCACGAAGGTTGTCGGGCGAACGCATGGCCGAGTTCCCGGAGTCCAGAATTTTTCCGTCGACGGCGATCGCGGGCGTGGCGGAGACGCCGGAGAGTTCGAACGTGCTCTCGGAGGCGCTCACCCAGGCGGCGTTGGCGTCGGTGTTCACGCACGCGTCGAAGGTCTCGCCGCGCAGGCCCTGGACCTGGCCGGCCAGGTCCAGAAGGCGGCCGGCGGTGTAGCCGTCCTCGGACTCGTCGGGCTGGTTCTTGAACAGCACGGCGTGGTACGCGGCGAACCTGCCGGCGTCGACCGAGCAGCGCGCGGCGTTGGCGGCCTTGACCGATCCGGTGCCGCCGAGCTTGCCGTCCAGGAAGGACGCGATGTGGTAGTCGACCTTGATCTTCCCGGCCTGGATGTAGTCGGCGAGCAGGGGGCCGAAGTTGGCCTCGAAGCGCTTGCAGAAGGGGCAGCGGAAGTCCTCGTACACGGTGACGGTGACCGGGGCCGCGTCGCCGCCGACGCGGATGGTGCCGTCGGCCCGCACGGCGGCGGGCAGGCTCGCGAGGTCGACGTCGCGGATGGCCGCCTTGGCGCCGGTCGGCTGTGCCGCGGGGCCGGAGTCCTCGCTCTTGCTCTCGTTGCCCGTGGTGAGCACGACGCCCAGGACGGCGGCCAGCACCGCGACCACGAACACGCCGACGACGGCGAGGATGACGGGCGTTCGGTTGGTCCTGGTCTTGGCGCTCAACGCGGGTTCCTCCGATGGGGGTTGGAGTGGATGGCACGCGGCATGCCGACGGCCGCCGCTGGAGTGCTGCGGCGGCCGTCGGTCAGCCGGTGCTCATTTTGTTGGGTTTTTACACGGGATGAGAGCTTCGGGGGCGGTCAGCGCTTGCGGACGCCCTCGGCGAGTTCGCCGGCCAGGGCGCGGACGGCGTCCAGGCCGGCCTGTTCGTTCGGCGCGTCCAGGAGGGCGCGGACGAACGCGGAGCCGACGATGACACCGTCGGCGTAGCCGGCCACCTCGGCCGCCTGGGCGGCGGTGGAGACGCCCAGGCCCACGCACACCGGCAGATCGGTGGTGGCGCGCGTGCGTGCGACCAGGTCGCCCGCGAGCGTGCTCACCGAGGCGCGGGCGCCGGTGACGCCCATCACCGAGGCGGCGTAGACGAAGCCGCCGCAGTGTCGGGTGGTGTAGGCGATGCGCTCGTCGGAGGAGGACAGCGCGACCAGGAAGATCCGGTCCAGCCGGTGGCGGTCGGTGGCGGCGATCCACTCGTGTGCCTCGTCCGGGATCAGGTCGGGGGTGATCACCCCGCTGCCGCCGGCCGCGGCCAACTCGCTCGCGAACCGCTCGACGCCGTAGCGCTCGATCGGGTTCCAGTAGGACATCACCAGCGTGGCGGCGCCGGTCTCGGCGACCGCGCGCACGTTGTCGATCACGTGGTGGGTGTTGGTGCCGTGCGCCAGCGCGTGTTCGACGGCGCGCTGGATGACGGGCCCGTCCATCTGCGGGTCGCTGTACGGCAGGCCGACCTCGATGATGTCGCAGCCGCCCTCGACCATCGCGCGCATCGCGGCGGCGGAGCCCTCGACGGAGGGGTAGCCCGCCGGGAGGTATCCGACCAGCGCGGCGCGGTTGTCCGCGCGGGCCGCGGCCAGCACCTCGGTGAGCCTGGTGGTGGTACCGGTGCCGGTCACGACTGCTCCGCTTCCGCGTCGAGGAGATCGAAGTACTTGGCGGCGGTGTGCATGTCCTTGTCACCGCGCCCGGAGAGGTTGACCAGGATGGTCGCGTCGGGGCCGAGTTCGCGCCCGACCTCGATCGCGCCGGCGAGGGCGTGCGCCGATTCGATCGCCGGGATGATGCCCTCGGTGCGGCACAGCAGCCGGAACGCCTCCATCGCGGGGGCGTCGTCGATCGGCCGGTAGATCGCCCGGCCGGTCTGGTGCAGCCAGGCGTGCTCGGGCCCGACGGCCGGGTAGTCCAGGCCGGCCGAGATCGAGTGCGACTCCTGCGTCTGCCCGTACTCGTCCTGGAGCAGGTAGGTGCGCGCGCCGTGCAGTACGCCGATCGAGCCGCCGGTGATCGAGGCGGCGTGCCGTCCGGTCTCCACGCCGTCGCCACCCGCCTCGAAGCCGTAGAGCCGCACGCCCTCGTCGGGGATGAACGCGTGGAAGGCGCCGATCGCGTTGGAGCCGCCGCCGACACACGCGCAGACGGCGTCGGGCAGCTTCCCGGTCAGGTCGAGCACCTGCTGCCGGGCCTCGACCGAGATCACCCGGACGAAGTCGCGGACCATCGCCGGGAAGGGGTGCGCGCCGGCCGCGGTGCCGAGGAGGTAGTGGGTGGTGTCGACGTTGGCGACCCAGTCGCGCAGCGCCTCGTTGATCGCGTCCTTGAGGGTGCGCGAGCCGATCGCCACCGGGATCACCTCGGCGCCGAGCACCCGCATCCGGGCCACGTTGAGCGCTTGGCGCTGGGTGTCGAGTTCACCCATGTAGACGACACACTCGAGGCCGAGCAGCGCGCACGCGGTGGCGGTGGCCACGCCGTGCTGGCCGGCTCCGGTCTCGGCGATCACCCGGGTCTTGCCCATGCGCTTGGTCAGGATGGCCTGGCCGAGCACGTTGTTGATCTTGTGCGAGCCGGTGTGGTTGAGGCCCTCGCGTTTGAGGATGATCCGCGCGCCACCGGCGTGCTCGGCGAAGCGGGGCGCCTCGGTGATGATGCTCGGGCGACCGGCGTAGTCGCGCAGCAGGCCGGTGAACTCGGCCTGGAACTGCGGGTCGTCCTTGGCCTTGTCGTAGGCGGCGGTCAGCTCGTCGAGGGCGGCGATCAGCGCCTCGGGCAGGAACCGCCCGCCGAAGACGCCGAAGTGGCCGGAGGGATCCGGCAGTTGGGCAGTGCTGGACATGCGGGGTCCTTGTCGGTGTGGCATGCCGTGGGACGGCACGTTGCTGACGGGTGGGTCAGGAAACGTGTCGGCGCCATCGGCTGCCCGGCACCTGGCCGGGCTCGCAGCCGATCACGTACCGCACGCGGCGGCCACGCACCCGGCGGGCGGGCGCGCGACAGCCGCGGGGCTTGCAGCCCCGGGCCAGTCGCGGGTCCATGCTCATCGTGCCCGCGCCCTCAGCCGCGCCCGTGCCGGATCGCCGGGTGGGCGCCGGCGGCGACCAGGTCGGCGACCGAGCTGCGCGGGTCGCGCCCGGTGACCAGCGACTCGCCGACCAGGACGGCGTCGGCGCCGTTGTTGGCGTAGGCGATCAGGTCGTGCGGGCCGCGCACGCCGGACTCGGCGATGCGCACGCAGGTGTCCGGGATCAGCGGGGCGATCCGGGCGAAGTTGTTGCGGTCCACCTCGAGGGTCTTGAGGTTGCGCGCGTTGACCCCGATCACGGTGGCGCCGGCGTCGAGCGCGCGGGCGGTCTCCTCCTCGTCGTGGACCTCCACGATGGTGGTGAGACCGATCGAGCGGGAGCGCTCGATCAACGAGATCAGCGCGTTCTGCTCCAGGGCCGCGACGATCAGCAGGGCGACGTCGGCGCCGTGCGCGCGGGCCTCCCACAGCTGATAGCTCGTCACCATGAAGTCCTTGCGCAGGACCGGGATGTCGACCGCGGCGCGGACCGCGTCGAGGTCGTCGAGCGAGCCGCCGAAGCGGCGCTGCTCGGTGAGCACGCTGATCACGGAGGCGCCGCCGGACTCGTAGTCGGCGGCGAGGCCCGCCGGGTCGGCGATCGCGGCGAGCGCGCCCTTGGAGGGGCTGGAGCGCTTGACCTCGGCGATGACGGCGATGCCGTCGCCGCGCAGGATGCTCTCCGCGTCGCGGGGCGCCGGCGCCTGGGCCGCGAGTTCCTTGATCTCGTCAAGGGATACGCGGGCCTGTCGTTCGGCGAGGTCGGCGTTGACACCGTCGATGATCTCGTCGAGCACAGTCACGCCCTACATCCCCTCGTTCGTCCGGAGAACCTGCTCCCCCGGCCCTTCGATGGTATAGGCCGATTCGAACAGACCCGACACATCGCACCGCCGAAGAGGTGGGGGCAGCATACGGCGTCGCACGGTCGCCCCGTGCGCACGGTCCGGCTCGCGAAACCGCCGCCGATCACTGTGTGTCAGGGGGCGAGCCCCGCGCCGAACGGCAGGTCGCGAACGATCCAGAAGACCAGTACGACGGCCAGCAGCGCCCGCAACCACCGAGGATCGGCCAATGTGCGCCGCGGCTCGCCGCGCGCGGTACGCACCGCCCAGCGCAGCCACAACCACCCGATCAGCGGGAAGAGCGCGACCGCCAGCGCGTTGTAGCCCAGCGCCGCCGGCAGGTCGAGGTGGGTGAGCGCGTGCACACAGCGCAGCCCCCCGCAGCCGGGACAGGCCAGGCCGGTGATCACCAGGTAGGGGCAGGACGGGTAGTGGCCGCTCTCGCGCGGATCCACCAGGCCCACATAGGTGGTGGCGGCCGCGAGCACCGCCAGACTCGTGGCCGGAAGCCCCAGGTTGCGCATCCGGAATCCGGTGGCCGGCGCGGGGCGGGCGGGCATGCTCACGGACTCATTGTGCCGTCGGCGGGTGCCATCACAGGTCACCCAGCGTGTCTTTCCAGCCCAGCAGGAAGACGCCGACCATCCAGGTGGTCCAGAAGATCACCCCGAGCAGGACGGTCCCGATCGTCCAGTTGCGCGCCCGCAGCGAGGCGAGCCGGGCCCCCGCCACGTCGCCGCGCTGCCACCGCTCATTCACGCTGGTCGCCGCGAGCAACGCCGGAACCCCGGCCAGAAAACAACAGAACACGGTCGCCACGACCGCCCAGGCAAGGTAGTTGTCCGGCGCCCCCGGCGGCGGCCCGGCGGGCGGCGGCGTGGTGGGCGGTCCATAGGGCGGCACCGAATGCCCGAACGGCCGAGGCGGCGCACTCCACTCCCGCGCCCGATCCCCATTACCGGGAGCCCCCGGGTAGCCGTACGCCACTTTCCCCCCTAGGCCGACAAGCCAACCCTAGAACAAGCCACCCACCACCACCCGAAAACCCACCCACCAACCACCGGCCCACAACCCCAAACAACCCGCCCGGCGCAGCCCTCGACCCAAGCACCCCGACCGACACCGGAGCCCAACCGGCCCGGCCGACGCTCAAGGCCACCCAACCCGCCCGGCACCCAAGCCCAAGCACCCCGACCTACTTGAAGCCAAGCACCCCGGCCGACACCCAAGCCCAAGCACCCGACCGGCGCTGGAGCCCACTCAGCCCGGCCGGCGCTTGAGGCCACCCAGCCCGGCCGGCACCCAAGCCCAAGCACCCCAACCAGCGCTGGAGCCCACTCAGCCCGGCCGGCGCTTGAGGCCACCCAGCCCGGCCGGCGCTTGAGGCCACTCAGCCCGGCCGGCGCTTGAGGCCACTCAGCCCGGCCGGCGCTTGAGGCCACTCAGCCCGGCCGGCGCTTGAGGCCACCCAGCCCGGCCGGCGCTTGAGGCCACGGCGCATGAGGCCAAAGGCCGCCGCACGGCCCGAGCGCGGCGGCGTCAGCGACGCGCGGGCGCAGCCCCAAGCCCACCCATCCGCATCCCCGCACCGGCGATGCAGCCGACCAACACCACCGCGGCCCCGACCCAGAAAAGCATCACGTTGGCCGCGATCATCGCGACACCCGAGACGGTGCAACCGATCAGCGCCAGTATGGTCACGGTCCAGGCCGCGGGGGTGCTGCCGTGGTTTCCGGCTTGCGACGACATCGATCGACTCCTTCGGCTTCACATCGAACTGCACACGCGTAAGCGCGCGGGTCGCACCCGCGCGATTCTTATTGTCACCCGCCGGGAGCAGTGCTCAGCGCGTGGGGTCCTCGCCCCGGTCCAACGCGTTCCACAGGTCCGCGTTGGTCGCGGTACGCCGCCGGGCCGCGACCCCCCGCCCCGCCGGCGCCTCGTAGCGGTTGGACATTCCGGGCCAGCGCCGCCCGCGGATCACCACGAAGAGCCCGGCCAGCACGATCAGCACACCGCCCACGGCCGCGAACCACGGCCAGACCGCGTGGCTCACGTCCACCGCCCGCACACCCTCGACGGCCGCCTTCTTCGCCGCCTCGCCGTCCACCGCCGAGGTGTCGCGCGCGCCCTGTACGGCCAGCACGGTGACCCCGGCCCCCGCCAGCGCGATCAGCGCGCCGATCAGCGTGCGGCCGACGGTCCGGGTCGCGAGGATCGCGAGACCGCCCGCAAGCCCGAGCAGCGCGAGCGCCGAGGTGGCCTTGTTGATCGTGTTGCCGCTCGCGTGCACCGCGATGTGCGAGCCGTGCACCAGCGCCGTGCCCTCTGCCCAGGTGCGCCCCGCCACCGAGAGCACGACACCCGCGCCGACCAGAACCAGCAACACCGCGGCAGTCAACTCGCGCCGAGCGGCCTTGCGTTCCCGCACGGCGACATCCACCGTCTCGGCCGCGGCGCTTTCCGCCCCGGCCGCCCCGGCCTCGGGTTCCGCCGCCTCGGCGGTCGGCGCCCCGCCCGGCGATCGGTCGTCCGTCTCGGTGCCGCGGCGCGCCGCGCCGGCCTCGGTCCTCGCGTCGGTCATGCATCCAGCATGAACCACGCCTCGCCGCGCCTTGACCCGGGTCGGGTCCACGCCCCACCGGAGCGCCCCACCACAGCGCTCTCCTCCGTCAGGACGCCGGGCTCTCGTGCGCCGGGGCCAGCGTGGCCGCGATCGCCACCGCGCGCAGCACCGCCGCCGCCTTGTTGCGGCACTCCACGTCCTCGGCCTCCGGCGACGAGTCGGCGACCACACCCGCGCCGGCCTGGACGTAGGCGACACCGTCGCGGATCAGCGCAGTGCGGATCGCGATCGCGGTGTCCAGGTCCCCCGCGAAGTCCACGTAGCCCACACAACCGCCGTACAACCCGCGCCGGGTCGGCTCGAAGTTCTCGATGATCTCCATCGCCCGCGGCTTGGGCGCGCCGGACAGGGTGCCCGCCGGGAAACACGCGGCGAACACGTCGAGCGCGGTACGCCCCGGCGCCAACTCGCCCACCACCGTGGACACGATGTGCATCACGTGGCTGTAGCGCTCGACCGACATGAAGTCGACCACCTCGACCGTGCCGGGCGCGCAGACCCGGCCCAGGTCGTTGCGGCCCAGGTCGACGAGCATCAGGTGTTCGGCGCGTTCCTTCGGGTCGGCCAGCAACTCCTCGGCGAGTGCGGCGTCCTCGGCGGGCGTGGCACCGCGATGGCGGGTGCCCGCGATCGGGTGCACCATCGCCCGCCCCTCCTCGACCTTGACCAGCGCCTCGGGGCTGGAGCCGACCACGTCGAACCCGCCCTCGGCGCCGCCGTCGGGGCCGGGCATCCGGAACAGGTACATGTACGGGCTGGGGTTGGTCGCCCGCAGGATCCGGTACACGTCCAACGCGCCGGCCTCGGTGGGCATCTCGAAGCGCTGGGAGAGCACGATCTGGAACGCCTCGCCGGCCCGGATCTCCTCCTTGGCCGCGGCCACCGCCTTGCGGTATTCGGCCGACCCCCAAGGGCCGACCGCCTCGGCCGGCGCCGCCCGCTCGAACGCCGCGGCGGCCAGTCCGGTCGGCCGGGCCAGGTCCGCCGTCATCGCGTCCAGCCGGGCCACCGCCGCCCGATACGCCTCGTCCACGCCCGACTCGCGGTTGTCGTGGTTGATCGCGTTGGCGATCAGCAGCACGCTGCCGTCCACGTGGTCGAGCACCGCGAGGTCGGTGGCCAGGAACATCATCAGCTCGGGGATGCGCAGGTCGTCCACGCTCGACTCGGGCAGCCGTTCCAACCGGCGCACGATGTCGTAGCCGAGGTAGCCGACCATCCCGCCGGTCAGCGGCGGCAGGTCCAGGCCCGGGATGCCGTGCGGGGTGTGCAGCGCCTCCATCGTGGCCCGCAGCACCTCCAGCGGGTCGCCGTCCACCGGCACGCCCACCGGCGGGGTGCCCAACCAGCGGGCCCGCCCGGCCACTTCGGTGAGCATGGCCGCGCTGCGCACGCCCACGAACGAATAGCGGGACCAGGAGCGGCCGTTCTCCGCGGATTCGAGCAGGAAGGTGCCGGGCCGCTCGGCGGCGAGCTTGCGGTACAGCCCCACGGGCGTGTCGCCGTCGGCCAAAAAGCGCCGGGTGACGGGGATGACGCGCCGGTCGCGGGCGAGTTCCCGGAAGGTGTCCGGGTCGGGGGTGACGGTTCCGGTGGTCATGGCGAGCGCAATCTCCCGGGCGGCGAGTCGGCGGAGGGGACCGGTCCGGCGACCGGACGGTCGCGAGGCGACGGGCGGGGCGGACGGTCGGGAGGCGGACGGTCAGGAGGTAACCGGCAGGACGTCGGCGTCGAAGCAGGTGCGCGCACCGGTGTGGCACGCGGCGCCGGTCTGCTCGACCCGCACGAGCACCGCGTCGCCGTCGCAGTCGAGGGCGGCCGAGACCACCTTTTGCACGTGGCCCGAGGTGTCGCCCTTGACCCAGTATTCCTGCCGGCTGCGGCTCCAATAGGTGCACCGGCCGGTGGTCAGCGTGCGGTGCAGCGCCTCGTCGTCCATCCAGCCGACCATCAGCACCTCGCCCGTGTCGCTCGCCTGGGCGACGGCGGCGATCAGGCCGTCGGGGTCGCGCTTGAGGCGGGCGGCGATGCTCGGATCGAGGTCGGACGGCCGCGCGGGCGGGTGGGAGGCACCGGTCATGCGCGCATTGTCGCAGACCCGCGCGGGCCGGCCGCGCGAGCGTTCACAGGCCGGTATCGGCCGCGCGCAGCGCCTGTACCGCGTCCGGGTCGCCGGTGGCCTCGACCCGGGCGTGCTCCTTGCGGCCGAACAGGTACAGCAGCAGTTCGGCCGGGTGTCCGGCCAGCGTGACCACGGGGGTGCCCTTGTGGATCGGCTGGGCCGGCTCGTCGGCGCCGGTGTCGGTGCGGCGCAGCGCCACCCCCACCGGCACTCGGCGCAGCGCGATCCGCGAGGAGCCCTTGGCGCGCTTCCACAGGATCTCGGTGAGCGCGGGATCCAGCTCGCGCGGTTCGGCGCCGCCGGGTTGGGCGCGCCGGACGTCCTCCAGGTGGATGAAGTACTCCATCGTGTTGGCCGCCGCATCCACGCCGGGGATGCCGAAGGCGGACAGTGTCGGCGGCCCGTCGGCGACCAGGCGCACGCTCTGCTCGTACGGTTTGGCCGCCTGCCGCAGGCGTACCCGTTCGGTGTATCCGGCGAGCGGCTTGAAGACCAGGCCCGGTCCGGAGTCCGGGCGGCGTTCGCGGACCACGAGGTGGGCCGCGAGGTCCCGGGTGGTCCAGCCCTCGCACAGGGTCGGTGCGTCGGGTCCGAGGACGCGCAGCAGTTCGGCGAGCGCGGCGCGTTCGGCGCGGGCGTGGGAAGTCGGCATGTGCCGATCCTTCGGCCCGCGCCGGATGAAATCAAGGGGCGCGATCCGCGACACGGCCGGTCACGGCGAGGCGGCCACCGGCCCCGGCTCCTTGGGGTGGTCGCTCTTTTGCTGCGCGCTCAGCCAGCGCAGCGCGTCGGGCAGCACCGTCTGCCAGGTCTTGAAGTTGTGTCCGCCGGTGGGCAGGAGCAGGGTGTCGACCTTGAGCGGCGCCTTGGCCAGTTTCTGGAACTCCCGGGTGTCGGCGAGGTTGGGTTCGCCGCTCTCGCTGCTGGTGAGCAGGAGGCTGACGGGCGGCATGGGCAGGTTCTTCAGCCGCCACAGCAGGTCGTTCTGGTTGCGGTAGGCCTTGCTGCCGCCGTACAGGTCGCCGGTGTCGCCGTCGGAGGGGGCGCCGTAGTCGGCGGAGAGCGCGACGCCCGCACCGATCCGGTCCGAGTTGAGCATCGGCAGCTTGGCCGCGCAGTAGCCGCCGGTGGAGTCGCCGAGCATGGCCCAGCCGCGCGGTCCCGGGGCGACGCGGTAGGCCTGGTTGATCGCCTCGGGCAGGTCCTGGCTGAAGAACATGCCGACCTGCGGGCCGCCGGGCACGTCGGTGCACTCGGTGTCGCGGTCGAGGCCGACGCTGGGCTTCATCATCACGTAGATGGTGGGCTGGACCCGGCCGGCGGCGATCTCGTTGGCGGCGATCTTGGGCAACTCCAGCCGGGTGACCAGGTTGCGCTCGTTGCCGGGGTAGCCGGTGAGCGTGACCACGACGGGGAAGCGCCGGTCCTTGTACTGGGCCTGGAAGTATTGCGGCGGCAGGTAGACGAGCGCGGGTGTGCCCATCCCGCTGCGTCGTCCGACCAGGTCGACCTGCATGATCTGGCCCGCGACCTGGGGGTTGCTCCCCTGCGGGACGTCTATCGTCTCGGTGCCCTTCTCCTTGACCAGTTTGGGCATGTCGCCGGGACCGGCCTCGCCGAAGTTCAGGACCGGTTTGCCGGTGCGCCCGAACAGGTCGTCCCAGGTCGTATAGAAGACGAAATATCGGTTGCCGATCACCGCGACCGTGGCCAGGAGCAGGACCTGCGTACTCAGCAGGATGCCGACCCGGCCCAGGATGGGCACCACGTGCTGGCGGGACAGCTTGGGCCAGAAGAACACGGCCGCCGACGCCGCCGCGACGGTGACGAGGCACAGCAGGATTATCAGTTTGAGGCTGGTGAGGCCCACAGCGGCGTCCTCGGTCTATCGATCATGGTCAGGGCACGCCCGTGGAGACGAGCCCGACCCGGGGTTTGGTTGCGGGTAATCGGGGCGTCGCGAGGCCGTTCGCGGGGAGCGCCCGAAACAGGGTGACATGCGGGAATGGTCTGCTCCAATCCGTCCGGAGGCCGGTGATCCGGATGGAGTCGGCGGGGCGGACGGGGAATCGGGGCGGTCGGCGGCGCCTTGTACGTTCATCGGACAAACATCGTCGACAGCCCCGTTCGCGGCGGCTGCGTTCCCCTGGATTTTGATGAATCCGGGGGATTCCGCGTGAAAGTGAGCCCCGTGGCGGACAAGGTCGTTCTGCGACAAGGACTGCGCGTACTCGGCGTCGCGATCCGCGAGGAGCCTCGGATCTTCGCCGCCGCGGTGGGCGCGAGCGCGGTGTACGGCGTGATGACGGTGGGCTCGGCGCTTGTGCTCGGGCGGGTCACCGACGACGTGATCATCCCGGCCTTCCGCGATGGGCACACCACGGCGGGCGCGTTGATCGGTGCGTTCGCGGCGGTGTTCGGCGTCGCGCTGCTCAAGGCGTTCGGCGTGATCGGTCGGCGGTTGTGGGCGGGCATGATGCAGTACCGCCTCCAGGCCACCTTCCGCCGCCGGGTCACCCGGCAATACCTGCGGCTGCCGCTCGCCTGGCACCACCGCCACCCGACCGGCACGCTGCTGTCCAACGCGAACGCCGACGTCGAGGCGGCGTGGAACCCGGTGGCACCGCTGCCGATGGCCACCGGCGTGGTGGTGATGTTGTTCGTCGCGGCGATCTCGATGGTGATCACCGACTGGGCGCTGGCCCTGGTCGGCTTCGTGATCTTCCCGGCGATCGCCGCGCTCAACATCGTCTACCAGCGCAGGCAGGGGCCGTTGGCGATGCGCGCGCAGGAGTTGCGCGCCGACGTCGCGGAGATCGCGCACGAGAGCTTCGACGGCGCGCTGGTGGTCAAGACGCTGGGCCGGGAGAGCGAGGAGACCACCCGGTTCGCGGCCGCGTCGCGGGAGTTGGCCGACGCGAACATCGCGGTGGGCCGGGTCCGGGCACTGTTCGACCCGATCCTGGAGGCGCTGCCCGGCTTCGGCGTGCTGCTGGTCCTGGTGGTCGGCACGGTCCGGGTCTCGCACGGCGATCTGGCGCCGGGCGACCTCGTGCAGGTCGCCTACCTGTTCACCCTGTTGGCCTTCCCCGTCCGGGCGATCGGCTGGCTGCTCGGCGACATGCCGCGCTCGGTGGTCGGCTACGACCGGGTCCGCGGCGTGCTGGACGCCGAGGGCGAGCACACCTACGGCGAGATCGAGGGCGGCGACGCGGCGGCCGGTCCGGCCCGCCTGGAGGCGCGCGCGGTGCGCTTCGGCTACACCGACGACACCGACGTGCTGCACGACGTGGCGTTCGATGTCGACCCCGGGCGCACCATCGCCGTCGTCGGCCCGACCGGTTCCGGCAAGTCCACCCTGGTCTCGCTCCTGGTCCGACTGGTCGACCCGGTGGACGGCGGAATCCTGCTCGACGGCACCGACCTGCGCGACTACCGGCGGGGCGGGATCGCGGCCACCGCCGCGCTGGTCCCACAGCAGGCGTTCCTGTTCGACGACAGCGTCCGTGACAACATCACCCTGGGCCTGGACCTGGACGACGCCGCGGTACACGAGGCGCTGCGGATCGCCCAGGCCGACTTCGTCGCCGCGCTGCCCGAGGGCCTGGACACCCAGGTCGGCGAGCGCGGCACCACCCTCTCCGGCGGCCAGCGCCAGCGGATCGCGCTGGCCCGGGCCCTGGTGCGCCGGCCGCGCCTGCTCGTCCTGGACGACGCCACCTCGGCGGTGGACCCGCGTGTGGAGGCCGCCATCCTGCACGGGCTGCGCGACGCGGGACCGGCCACCGTGGTCGTGGTCGCCTACCGCAAGGCCACCATCGCGCTCGCCGACGAGGTGGTCTACATCGAGGGCGGCCGGGTGCTCGACCGGGGCCCGCACCACACGCTCCTGGAACGCTCGGTCGGCTACCGCCGCCTGGTCAACGCGTACGAACGCGCCGCGCGCGAGGACGCGGAGCAGGAACTCGACACCGACATCGACGTCGACGAGGCCGAGGAGGCCACGGCTTCATGAGTATCGCCACCGCCGTGCCCAAGCCGGCCGCACCCGAACCCGAACCGAAGAGCGGGTCGGGCTCCCGAATAGGCCCCGACGCCGACCGACCGACCGAGTCCGGCCTGAGCGTGCTGCGCCGCGGCCTGCGGATGACCCCGGAGTTCACCGAGGGCCTGATCGTCACCCTGCTGCTGGCCGTGATCGGCACGGCCGGCCGGATCGTGGTGCCGCTGGCCGTGCAGCAGACCATCGACCGGGGCCTGCGCGCCGACGCCGGTCCCGACCTGACCGTGGTACGCACGATGGCCGCGCTCGCCGCGCTCGCGGTGGTGGTCACCGCGGTGTCGGCGTACGCGATGAACGTGCGGCTGTACCGCACCAGCGAACGCGGCCTGTCCACGATGCGGGTGGCCGCCTTCCGGCACATCCACGACCTGTCCACGCTGCACCAGCAGTCGGAGAAGCGCGGCTCGCTGGTCTCGCGGGTGACCGGCGACGTGGACACGATCAGCCGATTCATCCAGTTCGGCGGCCTGTTGCTGATCGTCAGCGTCGGGCAGATCGCGCTGGTGACGGTGCTGATGTTCGTCTACTCCTGGCAGCTGACCCTGCTGGTGTGGGTGTGCTTCGCGCCGCTGTACTTCTTCATGCGCGCGGTGCAGAAGCGGATCGCCGCCGCGTACTCGCACGTGCGCGTCGCCATGGGTCGGATGCTGGGCGCCATCTCGGAGCCGGTCGTGGGCGCCGCGATCGTGCGCGCGCACGGCATCGAGGAGCGCACCGCGCGCCGGATCGACGAGTCGGTCGACGCGCACCGCGACGCGCAGACCCGGGCCCAGTTGTTCGTCGCGTTGACCTTCCCGATGGGCGAGTTCGTGGTCGGCCTGGCCAACGGCCTGGTGGTGGTCGTCGGGGTGTGGCTGGGCATCGACGGGCAGCTCAGCGTGGGCGAGCTGGTCGCGTTCCTGTTCCTGGTCACGTTGTTCGTGGGCCCGGTGCAGATGGGCGTGGAGATCCTGAACGAGGCGCAGAACGCGCTCGCGGGCTGGCGTCGGGTGCTGGAGGTGCTGGACGCGGAGCCGGACATCGCCGATCCGGGCGAGGCGGGCGAGGAGTTGGACCGCGGCCCGGTCGAGGTGCGGTTCGACCACGTCTCGTACGGCTATCCCGGCGGCCCGCGGATCCTGCACGACGTGGACGTCACGCTCGCGCCCAGGACCCGGGTGGCGGTGGTCGGCGAGACCGGCTCGGGCAAGACCACGTTCGCCAAGCTGCTCACGCGCCTGGTCGACCCGGACGAGGGCCGGGTGTTGCTCGACGGCGTCGACCTGACCCGGGTGCGCTTCTCGTCGCTGCGCGCGCGGGTGGTGATGGTGCCGCAGGAGGGCTTCCTGTTCGACGCCACGCTGCGGGAGAACGTGCGGTACGGCCGGCCGGACGCGGACGACGCGGCGATCGTCGCCGCGTTCGCCGACCTGGGACTGGCCGACTGGCTCGCGGGGTTGGCCGCCGGCCTGGACACCCGGGTGGGCCAGCGCGGCGAGTCGTTGTCGGCGGGCGAGCGGCAGTTGGTCGCGCTGGTCCGGGCCTACATCGCCGATCCGGACCTGCTGGTCCTGGACGAGGCGACCTCGGCGGTCGACCCGGCCACCGAGGTCCGGATCAACCGAGCCCTGGACGGCCTGACCCGAGGCCGCACCGCGGTCTTCATCGCACACCGGATGTCCACGGCCGAATCGGCGGACGAGGTCCTGGTCTTCGACGCCGGAAAGCTGATCGAACGCGGCCCCCACACCCGCCTGGTCACCGCCGGAGGAATCTACACCCGCCTGCATGCATCCTGGACGGCCCAACAAAAACCCACCCCACCCCCAACCTGACCCCACCCACACGGAGACCCACCCCCGCCCCGGCCGTCCCCAAACGCCGGACGGGCCGAGATCTCGGCCGCGTTCGCCAACGAACGTCACCGACGGCCCCACCACCACGCACCCCCGGAGGCCCGCCGGCACAGCCGTCCTCAAACGCCGGACAGGCCGGATTTTCGGCCGCGTTCGGCAACGAAAGTCACCCACAGGCCGACCACCACGCACCCGACTCACACGGAAACCGGCCTCCGGCCCGGTTGTCCTCAAACGCCGGACAGGCTGGGATTTCGGCCACGTTCGACAACGAACGTCGCCGACGGCCAGACATCACGCACCCCGCTCACGTGGAGGCCGGCCTCCGGCCGGGTCGCCCTCGAACGCCGGGTGAACCGTAGACCACCCGACCCGTCCAACACCCGCGCCCAACCGCAACCTCCAAGCCCGCACAAGCCCACCTTCAGCCCGGCCGGCGCATGAGGCCAAGCAGCCGGGCCGGCGTTTGAGGCCAAATAGCCCGGCCGGCGTTTGAGGCCAAGCAGCCCGGCCGGCGCTTGAGGCCAACCGGGCCGGAGGCCGGCCACCGTGCATCGCGGCCGGCATCGAGCGCGGCCGGCATCGAGCGCGCCCCGCATCGTGCGCGGCCGAAAGGCTATTGCAGGGGTGCCGTCAGCTTCTTGGTCTCGTCCGAGTAGGACACCAGGCACTGGACCTCACGATCGCCGGAGGCCCAGCCCGATTCCTTCGGATAGATGTAGAGCCAGGTCAACTGCGCGGCGTCGGGCTGACGGTTGATCACAGGTTCGGTGATCGGCTTGCACACCTCCGACGCCTTGGTGTCCATCGCCCCGTCGCCGGGCCAGGCGCCGTCCGGCAGCGCGACGTTCTCGATGTGCTGCCCGTCGTGCGGCGTGGTGCACCCGACCTTGTTCACGTCGGTGCTGCCGGCCGCGAACGAGATGCAGTCGCCCGGACTGAGCGGGACCTTGCGGACCGCGACGCTGCCGTTGGGGTTGGTCGCCGGCGGCGAGCCGGCGGCTTCCGTGGCCGGCGGCCCGCTCGTGGGCGGCCCGCTCGTGGGCGGCTCGCTCGTGGGCGGCTCGGGCAAGTCTGTGGGCGACGCGGTCTCGCTCGACCGCGCGCTCGTGGGCCGGGTCGCACTCGTCGTCGGGCCGGCCTTGTCGCTCTTGCCGTCGTCGCCCAGGCTCACCACCAGGGCGATCACGCCGCCGGCGATCACCAACGCGACGACCACCACGATCGCCACCACCCGACCGCTGCGACCGCCGCCGGGCGGCCCCGCGGGCGGCCCGGTGGGCGGGCCGTAGGGCGGACCTCCGCCGTACGGCGGGCCGCCGCCTCCGTAGGGCGGGCCCGCGCGATAGGGCGGGCCGCCGATCGTCGGACCGTCATAGGGCGGGGACGGAGGCGGGTTCGCGGGCGGGGGCCCCGCCGGGCCGCCCGGATAACCACCGCCGGAGCCGCCGCCGTATCCTCCCCCGCCGTAGTTGCCGTAGCCCCCGGCGCCCGGGTTGCCACCGCCCTGGTCACCGCCTGGGTATCCGCCGGGACTGCTCATCACGTCGATCCCTCCCCCAAGGGCCGAGCGCTCGGTCAGCGCAGGGGCTTGGTGAGTGTCTGCCCCGACTTGTACTTCGCGATGCAGGTCACCTTGCGCCGACCGATGTCCCAGCCCGGCTGCTTCGGGAAGGTGTAGGTGAAGGTGAACTGCGAGGCGTCGGAGCGCCCGCTCACCGCCGAGGTCAGCGCCGGGGTGCACTTGGTCTCGGTCTGGTCGGTGATCGCCGACTCGCCCGGGTAGGTGCTGCCGGTCAGTTCGTAGGTCATGATGACCTCGCCGTTGTGCGTGCTGGTGCACGTCTTCTTGTCGATGGTGCCCGAGGTGGTGTCCAGGGTCACGCAGTCGCCCTTGGACAGGTCGACGTACTGCACCTCGGAGGGCATGGTCGGGTCCGTGCCGCCGGACGCGGTGGTGCGCGGCGCGGTCGGGCGGCTGGTGGTCGGGCGGGTCGTGGGCGGCGCGCTCTGCGTGGCGCTCGGCGAGGACACGGCCGAGGTGGTCGGAGCGGGCGTGGGCGACGCCGACTTCTTCTTGTCGTCCCCGCCCAGGACCACCACGAGGGTGGCGATGATCCCGCCGACCACGACGATCGCGGCGATCACCACGGCGATCAACGGCCCCTTGCCGGAGCCGCCCTGGTTGGGACCCGGCGGCATGCCGCCGCCATAGCCCCCGCCGCCGCCGTAGTTGCCGGGATACTGCGGTCCGCCGCCGCCGTACGGGTTCTGCGGCGGCGGCGGGTACTGCTGTCCGCCCTGGGGGTATTGCTGCCCGGGGTACGGCTGGTTGCTCGGATAACCCTGGCCTGGCTGCTGCCCGTATCCGGGGTAGCCACCCTGTCCGGGTGATGGCGGCATCGTCATGTGCCTAGCCTGCCCGATCGGGTGAACCTCGCGCTCGACCGGGCCCAACTACTTGACTTCGAGTCAGATGATCGTTGTGCGACCGGAATCCTTCCGTGACCCGAAGTCAGGCCCGACGCCGAAAGGGTCCGCTGCCCAGTGCCACCAGGATGCCCGCGAGCATCGCCGCACCGCCGCCGGCGAACACGGCCGAGGGCCCGAACTCCGTGGCGATCAGGCCCCCGACGGGGTACAGCAGCGGGATCAGGCCGACCGCGAACATCATCTGCAACGCGGTCACCCGGCCCAGCGCACTCGGCGCGCATGTGGTCTGCACCAGCGCGCTCCCGGCCCCGCCCACCACGCCGGTGCCCACACCCAGGACCGCCGCGCAGGCCACCGCGACGCCGACCCCGGGCGCGTAACCGAGGCCGACCAGACCGCCGGCCATCACCAGCATCCCCACCGGCAGCACGAACACCGGTCGCGGCACCCGTCCGGCAACGGTCAGCCCCAACGCGCCGATCGCCGCACCGATCCCCCACCCGCCCAGCACCGCGCCCATCCCGCCCGGCCCCCAGCCCGCGTCGTCGGCGAGCAGCACGATGCCGACGTTCATCGGGATGGTGAAGCCCAGCTCCATCAGCGCGACCGTGATCAGGAGCGGGCGCAAGAACTCGTGCCCGAACACGTGGCGCAGCCCGGCCCGCAGGCCCAATTCCGGCTCCTCGGTGCCCGGTTCCGGCTCGGGCGCGGGCCCCGGGCGCAGCCGCCACAGCAGCGCGAGGGAGAGCCCGAACAGGGCCGCGTTGAGCGTGAAGGCGAGTTCGGCGTCGCCCCAGGCGAGCACCGCGCCGCCGATCGGCGCGGACACCACGGTGGCCACCCGCTGCGACAACGAGCGCATGCCCTGGACCCGGACCAGTTGCGAGCGGTCGGTCAGCCGCACCGGCAGCGCCCCGACGGCGGGCATGAACAGCGCGTCCACCGCGCCGAACACCAGCGCGATCGTGATCAGCAGCCAGATCGCCGGACTGCTCGCCGCCACCGCGAACGCCGCGATCATCATCACCACGCAGCGCACCAGGTCGCTGCCGATCAGCACGCGGCGCGGCCCGTACCGGTCGGCGATCGCCCCGCCGGGCAACATCAGCAGTGCCCGGGGCAACGATCCGGCGGCCAGCACCAGGCCGGTCTGCGTGCCGTCGCCGCCGCGTACCGCCGTCCAGGACAGCGCCAGAAACCAGATCTGGTCGCCGATCAGCGACGCGGTGAAGGCGCCGAGCCAGGCCAGCACGCGCGGGTCGCGGTGCGCGGGTCGGGGCGTCGTGGTCGCGACTCCGGTCGCGGTGTTGCGTACGGCCATGATGCTCCCCGTTCCGGTACTCGATGGGGCGGCGGCGGACGGCGAGGGCGGCGGGCACGGCGCCCGGCGCTCACATGCGGTACGGGAAACCTCGGATGTAGACCTCGACATGCTCCGCGCCCGGGGTCTGCCGGTCCCGGTATCGGGCCACCAACTCCTGCAGTTCCTCGCCCAGTTCGCGCAGCTCGTCGGCGGTCAGCCGGAGCGTCGGCGCACCGCTGAAGGCGGCGCCCGCCCATTCCGGGCCCCACGACTCGACCTCGTCCAGGAACCGGCGGTAGCGGTCCTCGGACTGCGAGCCGAGCACCCGCACGATGCCGGTGGACAGGTCGCGGCCGACCCGGTCCTCGGCAAAGTCACCGAGCGAGAAGGTCAGGTCCTCGACCACCTTCCACCAGCGCTCGCGCCCGTCCTCGGCGTGCTCGGGGTCCTCGACCACGAAGCCGTGCGCGGCCAGCGTGCGCACGTGGTAGCTGACCAGGGCCGGGGTCGCGTCGACCCGCTTGGCCAACATCGACGCGGTGGCCGGGCCGCCGGCGTGCAGCATCCGCAGCAGCGAGATCCGCAGCGGGTGGGTGAACACCTTGAGGGTCTGTACGTCCTTGATCATCCGTCGGGGCGGAGGCTGCTCGCTCATCACCCCACGATAAATGTGAAAGAGTTCTTTCGCAATAAATCTTTCGCAATAAAAATTGCACATCCGGTCACGAAAAAGCCGACCGCACCCGCGGTCGGCTCCCTCGCCCGGTTCGCGGCTCAGCGCACCGGCTGCCCCGCCTCCCGCAATACGTCCTTGACCTGCGGAATCCGCAACATGCCGAAGTGGAACACGCTTGCTGCGAGCACCGCGTCGGCGCCCGCCTCCACGGCCGGGACGAAGTCCCCCAGGGCGCCCGCGCCACCGGAGGCGATCACCGGGATGCCCACCTCGGCCCGGACCAGGCGGATCAACTCCAGGTCGTAGCCGTCCTTGGTGCCGTCGGCGTCCATCGAGTTGAGCAGGATCTCGCCCGCGCCCAACCCGGCCGCCCGCGCCGCCCAGGCGACCGCGTCGATGCCGGTCCCGGTGCGCCCGCCGTGCGTGGTCACCTCGAAGCCCGGCGCGCCGTCGCGGCGCCGCCGCGCGTCCACCGAGAGCACCAGCACCTGGGAGCCGAAGCGGTCGGCGATCTCGGCGATCAACTCCGGCCGCGCGATCGCCGCGGTGTTCACGCCCACCTTGTCCGCGCCGGCCCGCAGCAGCCGGTCCACGTCCTCGACCGCGCGCACCCCGCCGCCGACGGTGAGCGGGATGAACACCTGCTCGGCGGTGCGCCGGACCACGTCGTACGTCGTCTCGCGATTGCCCGAGGAGGCGGTGATGTCGAGGAAGACCAACTCGTCCGCGCCCTCGGCGTCGTACACCCGGGCCATCTCGACCGGATCGCCCGCGTCCCGCAGGTTCTCGAAGTTGACACCCTTGACCACCCGGCCGGCGTCCACGTCCAGACACGGGATCACCCGTACGGCCAACGTCACGACGCCCTCCCCCGGTACGCGTCCACCTCGACCTCGACGAGCATCCGCGAGTCGATCAGCCCGGCCACCACGACCATCGTGGCGGCCGGTCGCACCTCGCCGAACAGTTCGCCGTGCGCACGCCCGACGTCGTCCGAGTCGCGCGAGTGGGTGATGTACATCCGGGTGCGCACCACGTCCGCCGCGTCGAGCCCGAAGTGCGCGAGCGCGTCCAGCGCGATCCGGAAGGCGGCGAGCGTCTGGTGGTGCGGATCGCCCTCGTGGGCCAGATTGCCCTCGACGATCGCGGTACAGCCCGACACGTGCACGTAGTCGCCGACGGCGACCGCGCGCGAGTAGCCGAACGTGTCCTCCCACGGGCCGCCGGACGAGTACCGCTCGATGCCGGCCGAGCTACCGGACCCGGCCGAATTGTCGCTTCCCGTCACCGGGACACCGCCTCCAACGCCTCTTCGAGGGTGAACGCCTGGGCGTACAGCGCCTTGCCGACGATCGAGCCTTCCACACCCAGCGGCACCAGTTCGGCGATGGCGCGCAGATCCGCCAGCGAGGACACCCCGCCCGAGGCCACCACCGGGCGGTCGGTGGCCGCGCAGACGTCGCGCAGCAGTTGCAGGTTCGGGCCCGCGAGGGTGCCGTCCTTGTTCACGTCGGTGACCACGTAGCGGGCGCAGCCGTCGGCGTCCAACCGGGCCAGCGTCTCGAACAGCTCGCCCCCCTCGCGGGTCCAGCCGCGCCCGGCCAGCGTGGTGCCGCGCACGTCCAGGCCCACCGCGATCCGGTCGCCGTGCCGGGCGATCGCGGAGCGCACCCAGTCCGGCGTCTCCAGCGCGGCGGTGCCCAGGTTCACCCGGCGGCAGCCGGTGCCGAGCGCGGCCTCCAGGGAGGCGTCGTCGCGGATGCCGCCGGACAGCTCGACCTTGACGTCGAGCTTGCCGACCACCTCGGCGAGCAGTTCGCGGTTGCTGCCCTTGCCGAACGCGGCGTCCAGGTCGACCAGGTGGATCCACTCGGCGCCGGCGCTCTGCCAGGCCAGGGCGGCGGCCAGCGGGTCGCCGTAGGAGGTCTCCGACCCGGCCTCGCCCTTGACCAGGCGGACGGCCTGGCCGTCGGCGACGTCGACGGCGGGCAGCAGTTCGAGGCGGTGGGTCTCGGTCATGACGCTTGGGATCCTCAGCAGTTCGGTCGGAAGTTCGGGCGGGGTGCGGTCGGGGCGATCGGGGGCGATCGCGGTGCGGCGCGGCACGCGCGCCGCGCGGGCTACAGCGTCTCGAGCCAGTTGCGCAGCAGGTGCGCGCCGGCCTCGCCGGACTTCTCCGGGTGGAACTGGGTGGCGCTGAGCGCGCCGTTCTCCACGGCGGCCACGAACGGCGTGCCGTGCGTGCTCCAGGTGACGCCGGGCGGGATGTGCGGGCCGTCCTGGACCACCGGCATCTCCCACGTGCGCACCGCGTAGGAGTGCACGAAGTAGTAGCGCGTGTCGGGCGCGGCGTCGCGGAAGAGCACGCTGTCCGCGGGCGGCTCGACGGTGTTCCAGCCCATGTGCGGCACCACGGGGGCGGCCAGCCGCTCGACCGTGCCCGGCCACTGGGCGCAGCCCTCGGTGGCCACCCCGTGCTCGACGCCGCGCGTGAACAGGATCTGCATGCCGACGCAGATGCCGAGCACCGGCCGGCCGCCGGCGAGGCGCTTGTCCACGATGGTGTCGCCGCGGACCGCGCGCAGGCCCTCCATGCACGCCGCGAACGCGCCGACGCCGGGCACGAGCAGCCCGTCGGCGTTCAGCGCGGCGTGCTGGTCCGCGCTGATCTCGACGTCGGCGCCGGCGTGCGCGAGCGCCCGCTCGGCCGAACGCACGTTCCCGAATCCGTAGTCGAGGACGATGACCTTCTTGGGCACGCGCCTATCCGATCTTCAGGACGCCGGCCGCGATCGAGAAGAACGCGCCGATGGCGAGCAGGGCGATCACACTCTTGGGCAGGCCCTGCTTGACGAACGAGATGCACCCGCCGACCAGGAAGAGCCCGAACACGATCAGGACCATCGCGCCGGTGCTCACAGCGCGCCCTTCGTCGAGGGGATCACGCCGGCCCGGCGCGGGTCGAGCACGCACGCGTCCGACAGCGCCCGGGCGAGCGCCTTGAACTGCGCCTCGACGATGTGGTGCGCGTTGCGCCCGTACGGCACGTGTACGTGCAGGCAGATCTGCGCCTGGGCGACGAACGACTCCAGGATGTGCCGGGTCAGCGTGGTGTCGTAGTCGGGGCCGATCATCGGCGCCATGTGCTCCGGCTCGGAGTGCACCAGGTACGGCCGGCCGGACAGGTCCACGGTGACCTGGGCCAGCGCCTCGTCCAGCGGCACGGAGGCGTCCGCGAAGCGGCGGATGCCCTTCTTGTCTCCGAGGGCCTGGCGGAACGCGGCGCCGAGCGCGAGGGCGGTGTCCTCGATCGTGTGGTGCGCGTCGATGTGCAGGTCGCCCCGGGTCTTGACGGTCAGGTCGAACAGGCCGTGCTTGCCGAGCTGGTCGAGCATGTGGTCGAAGAAGCCGACGCCGGTGGCGACGTCGACCTTCCCCGAGCCGTCCAGGTCGATTTCGACCTCGACGGAGGTTTCCTTCGTGGCGCGTTCGACGCGACCGGTTCTTGCCATGGCGGTGATTTCGACTTTCTCTCAGTCCTTCGGACGCGCGCTTTTGAGAACGTGCCGCATCGCGTCCAGGAAGGCCGTGTTCTCGGCGTCCGTGCCGGCGGTCACCCGCAGCATGCCCGGGACCCCGTTGTCGCGGACCAGCACCCCGTGTTCGAGGATCCGCGCCCAGATCGCGTGCGGGTCCTCGAATCGGCCGAACTGCACGAAGTTGGCGTCGGAGTCGGTCACCTCGCACCCGAGCGCGCGCAGTTCCTCGACCAGCCGGTCGCGCTGTTCCTTGAGTTCGCGCACATAGCCCAGCAGGGTGTCCTCGAACTCCAGGCAGGCCAGCGCGGTGGCCTGGTTGACCGCGGAGAGGTGGTACGGCAGGCGGACCAGTTGCACCGCGTCCACCACCGCGGCGTCCGCCGCGAGGTAGCCGAGCCGCAGGCCCGCCGCGCCGAACGCCTTGGACATGGTCCGACTCACCACCAGGTGCGGCCGGCCCTCCAGCAGCGGCAGCAGCGACGCGGTGTGCGCGAACTCGACGTACGCCTCGTCGACGATCACCAGCGACGGCCGGGCGGCCTGCGCGGCGTCGTACACCTGCTCGACCACGTCGCCGGCGAGCGCGGTGCCGGTGGGGTTGTTCGGCGAGCACAGGAACACCACGTTCGGGCGGTGTTCGGCGATCTGCGCCAGCGCCTCGTCGAGGTCGATCGTGTAGTCGGCGCCGCGCGCGCCGGAGATCCACCCGGTGCCGGTGCCGCGCGCGATCAGCGCGTGCATCGAGTAGGACGGGTCGAAACCCAGCGCCGTGCGCCCGGGGCCGCCGAACGCCTGGAGCAGCTGTTGCAGCACCTCGTTGGAGCCGTTGGCCGCCCACACCCGCTCCGGGCCCAGCGGGTAGCCGCCGGTCCGGGACAGGTAGTCGGCCAGCGCGGTGCGCAGTTCGACCGCGTCCCGGTCCGGATAGCGGTTCAGGTCGCGGGCCGCGGCGGCGACCCGCTCGGCGATCCGGGCCACCAGCGCGGCCGGCAGCGGGTACGGGTTCTCGTTCGTGTTGAGCCGCACCGGGACATCCAACTGCGGGGCGCCGTACGGCGATTGCCCGCGCAGCTCGGCGCGGATCGGCAGCCGGTCCAGGTCGCTCACGCGCCCTCCTCCCACGCCGCGAGGCCGGACAGCTCGCCGGTCGCGAAGCGGGCCCGCACGGCCGCGCCGTGCGCGGGCAGGTCCTCCGCGTCGGCCAGCACGCTGACGTGCTCGGCGACGTCGGCGAGCGCCGCGCGCGAGTAGTCCACGACGTGGATCCCGCGCAGGAAGGACTGCACGGACAGGCCCGAGGAGTGGCAGGCGCAGCCGCCGGTGGGCAGCACGTGGTTGGACCCGGCGCAGTAGTCGCCGAGCGATACGGGGGCGAACGCGCCGACGAAGATCGCGCCGGCGTTGCGCACCCGGGCGGCGACCGCGCCCGCGTCGGCGGTCTGGATCTCCAGGTGCTCGGCGGCGTAGGCGTCCACCACGGCGAGGCCGTCGTCGACCGAATCCACCAGCACGATCCCGGACTGCCGGCCGGCCAGCGCCTCGGTGACCCGCTCGCGGTGCCGGGTGGCGTCCACCCGCACCTTCAACTCCTCCACGACCGCGTCGGCCAGCGCCTCGGAGTCGGTGACCAGGATCGACGCGGCCAGCGTGTCGTGCTCGGCCTGGCTGATCAGGTCGGCCGCGACGTGCCCGGCGTCGGCGGTGTCGTCGGCGAGCACCGCGATCTCGGTCGGCCCGGCCTCGGCGTCGATCCCGATCCGGCCCTTGAGCAGCCGCTTGGCGGCGGCGACCCAGATGTTGCCGGGACCGGTGACCAGGTGCACCGGCGCGCACGAGCCCGCGCCGTACGCGAACATCGCGATCGCCTGGGCCCCGCCCACGGCGTAGACCTCGTCCACGCCGAGCAGCGCGCACGCGGCCAGGATGGTCGGGTGCGGCAGCCCACCGAACCCGGCCTGCGGCGGCGAGGCGACCGCCATCGAGGCGACGCCGGCCTCCTGGGCGGGGACCACGTTCATCACCACGGACGACGGGTAGACGGCGTTGCCGCCCGGTACGTAAAGCCCGACCCGCTCGACCGGCACCCACCGCTCGGTGACCGTGCCGCCGGGCACGACCTGCACGGTCACGTCCTGCCGGCGCTGCTCGCGGTGCACCGCGCGGGCCCGGCGGATCGACTCCTCCAGGGCCGCGCGCACCTTGGGCGCGAGCGTGTCCAGGGCCGCGGCGATCGCCTCGGCGGGCACCCGGATGTCGGTCAGTCGCACACCGTCGAAGCGCTCGGTGATCTCGATCAGCGCCTCGACGCCGCGATGCCTGACGTCCTCACAGAGGGGGCGGACCTTCTCCAGGGCCGCCTCGACGTCGAGTTCGGCTCGGGGCAACACGTCGCGCAGTGCGGCGGGGCTGTCCAGGACAGCCCGCGAGGCGGGACCGCGCAGGTCGATACGGGAGATCACCTGCCCCAGTGTAGAGACGGCGCCGAACCATACGTCCTCGTGTGTCGGACAGTGAGACGCGCGATCATGGGCGGGACGCAGCAGCCTTCCAGTGTCGGGGGACCACGGATGAGCACACCGCCGGGGCATCTGAGCGCGACCGAGATCCGCCTGTGGGAGGCGTATCGGCGCGGCGAACGGCTGGATCTGGGCACGGGCGTGCCGGCGGACGACGATCCGCGCACGGGCGCGACGTGGGGGCCGGACCGCACGATCCGGGCCCAAGTGCTCGCCCGGCTGCTGCTCCAGCCGCCGGAGGCCGAGCCCGGTCACACCACCGCACTGCGGCTGAGCGGCGCCCGGGTGGTGGGCGACCTGGAATTGGGCGGCGCGCGGCTCGACGTCTACGTCTCGGTGATCGGCTGCCGCTTCGAGGGCCCGATCGTGCTGAACGTGGCGAGCACGCGGACGCTGAATCTGCTCGACTGCGTGCTGACCGAGATCCAGGGCCGCAACATGCGGGTGGACGGCGACCTCTCGCTGTGCCGCTGCGAGGTGGCGGGCGGTCTGCGGATCCTGGACTCGCGTGTGGACAACGACCTGCGGATCGACGACTGCGTGGTCGGTCCGGACCGGCGCGGGGTGGCGTTGATGGCCAACGGCCTGCATGTGGGCGCGGACTCGTCGATGGACCGCAGCGTCTTCCGCGGGCAGGTGAGCCTGTACGGCGGCCGGTTCGGCGGGCGGGTCACGCTGTACGGGGCGAGTGTCGAGCGCCCGGGGGAGTCGGCGATGGATCTCGGGCGGATCACGGTGGAGCACTCGCTGCACCTGAGCGCGGGCTTCGCCGCGACCGGCTCGATCCGGCTCAACGACGCGCGCCTGGGTGGCGGCCTGGTGCTCGGGCGGGCGGTGATCTGCGCGAATCCCGGCGAGGAGTTGACCATGTCGCGGGTGGTCGCGCAGGACCTGCACATGAAGCCGGTCCGGCCGCCGCGCGGACGGATCGTCCTCACCGACGCGACCTTCGGCACGCTCACCGACGGACCGGGCTCCTGGCCCGCGCGCGGCGACCTGGTGCTGGCCGGCACGCGGTACACGACGCTGCGCGCCGAGCCTCCGCTGACCGTGCGACAGCGGGTGGACTGGGTGGAGCGGGGCACCGCCGAGTACACCCCCCAGCCCTACGACCAGCTCGCCGCCGCCTACCGCGCGGCCGGCGAGGACGAGCAGGCCCGGACAGTGTTGCTGGCCAAGCAGCGCCGGCGGCGCGCCGGGTTGGGCCCGGCGGGCCGGCTCTGGGGCCATGTGCAGGACGTGGCGATCGGCTACGGCTACCGGCCGGTGCGCGCCGTCGGCTGGCTGGTCACGCTGGTGGCGATCGGCACGGCGGTGTTCGCGGCCGATCCGCCGGCCCCGTTGAAGGCGGACGAGGCGCCGCACTGGAACCCGTTCTGGTACACCCTCGACCTGCTCCTGCCGGTGGTGACGCTCGGTCAGGACGGCGCGTGGAAGCCGACCGGGCTCGGCCAGTGGCTCGCCTACTCGCTGATCCTGCTCGGTTGGATCCTCGCCGGGGCCGCGGCGGCGGGCGCGACGCGGGTGCTCAATCGTGGGTGAGATCAATGATCGGCGCGCTCCGGCGGTCAGGGCCTACTCTTGGTCACCGTGACCGACCGGCTTCCGCTCTTCCCGCTCAACTCGGTGCTCTATCCGGGTCTGGTGCTGCCCCTGCACATCTTCGAGGAGCGATACCGCGCGCTGGTCCGGGATCTGGAGGCGCTGCCCCAGGCGGAGCAGCGCTTCGGCGTGGTGGCGCTGCGCACCGGGCGTGAGGTCGGCGACATCCAGGGCGATCCGCTCGCGGTGCTGCACCCGGTGGGCTGCACGGCGGAGATCGCCACGATCAAGACGCACGAGGACGGCCGCTACGACCTGGTGGCCACGGGTGCGACCCGGTTCGAGCTGGTCTCGGTGGACGACTCGGGGCCGTATCTGTACGCCGAGGTCGAATACCTGGCCGATCCGCCCGGCGAGCGGGCCGACGTTCTCGGGTTGGCCGCGACCCGGGCTTTCGCCGAGTATCAGCGTCGGCTGCTCACCGCCCAGCAGCGCACCCCGATGAGCCTGCCGGAGCTGCCCGACGACCCGGTCGTGTTGTCCTACCTGGTGGCCGCCGCGGTGGTGCTCGACCCGCACGACAAGCAGCGGCTCCTGGAGGCGGAGGACGCGACCGCCCGGCTGACCGCCGAGGTGGAACTGCTGCGCCGCGAGGCGGCGCTGCTCGACCACCTGCCGTCGTTGCCGGCGATCGAGTTGTTGCGGCAGAACATCGAACCCAACTGACACGGACCGGCCGGGGCGGCCCCGATCGCCTCGGGCCCGACCGACCCGACCGAAGGGCGCGCCGGCATGGCGAAGGGCAGGACCAAGGGCGGACAGGGCACCCCGGCGACGGTGGCGCTGACCCGCGAGGGCGTGGCGTTCACGACGCACGCGTACACCCACGACCCGGACGCGGCCTCGTACGGCGAGGAGGCCGCGACGGTGCTCGGTGTGCCGGCCGCGCGGGTGTTCAAGACGCTGCTCGCGGACGTGGACGGCGCGCTCACCGTCGCGGTGGTCCCGGTGGCGGGCAGGCTCGACCTCAAGGCGCTGGCCGCCGCGGTCGGCGGCAAACGCGCGGCGATGGCCGACCCGGCGGCGGCCGAGCGGGCCACGGGCTACGTGCTCGGCGGGATCAGCCCCCTCGGCCAAAAGCGCCGGCACCCCACCGTGGTGGACGCCTCGGTGCTCGCGCTGGAAACGGTGTACGTGTCGGCCGGCCGCCGGGGCCTGGAGATCGAGCTGGCCCCGGCGGACCTGATCCGGCTCACGGGCGCGGTGACGGCTCCGGTGGGGCGGGTCTAGGGCCTTTGCCCCACAGGGGTCGACCTTTGCCCCACAGGGGGCGGCTTTTGCCCCGCAGGGGTCGGCCGCGTGGACTGCCCCGCGGGGTCAGCTCTCGTCGGACCCGTGCTTGGTGAGGTCGACCGGGGCGGACACGGTCGAACCCGGGAACGGGCCGGGCGCGTGGTCGCGGCCCGGGCCCTGGGGCGCCCACGGCCACGGCCCCTGGAACGTCTCGCGGCGCTCGGCGGGGGCGAATCCGGCGGACAGGCCGAGGAAGATCACCATCGACGCGATCGGCCACAGCAGCAACACGCCCTTGGCCTTCAGGTCCAGCTCCTGGTCGAAGCGCTTGCCCAGGCCGACCCGACGCACCTCGTCGGCGATCCCGTCCGGCCCGAGCGCCACGCCGACCTTGAAGGCCAGATACGCGCCGGCGATCCCGCCGACGGTGAGCCCGAGCGCGGTCGCCACGCCCTGTCGGCGAAAGCGCCAGAACGCGAGCGGCGCGAGCACGATGCCGGCCACCACGCCGCACACCGCGAACCAGCCGTCCAGGGCGATCGAGGTCTCGGTCTCGGGCGAGACCTGGAAAACGCCCTCCTTGGTGGCCATCAGCGGCACCCGGGGGGTGATCTGCTCCCAGACCACGCCCACGATCGCGCCCACCACCAGGCAGGTCGCGACCACCGCGGCGAACGCGAGCACGTCGGTGCGGTAGCGCCGCCACAACGAGGGGGGCGCGTCGTACCCGGGCGCGAAGCCCACGTGCGCGCCCTCGGGCGACGGGTAGGGGTCGATATCCCCGGCAGACGTCATCTGGTCAGCGTCCCATGTACGGCTCGAGCCCGCGGGTCGGCCCCGCGCGGCGATGTGTCCGGTGGTCGAAGGGGCGTCGGCTACGCCCGGGTACTGCGCCGGAAGGCCCAGGTGGCCAGCGAGAGCATCACCACGCCGACCCCCGCGCAGACCGCCAGGTTGCCGGCCACCACCGCCCAGTTCGGGTCGCCATAGCTCGCGATGAACGCGTCCACCCCGTAGGAGGACGGCAGCACATCCCGGGCGAGCACGATCACCTCGGGCATCCGGTCCTCCGGCAGCACGCCAAGCAGCAGCGCCGCCGACATGCCCAACTGGCCGAGGAGTGTGGCCAGTTCCGGGCGCGGGGCGAGCAGCCCGAAGACCGCGCCGATGCCCGCGAGGGCCGCGCCGGACAGCGGTACGACCAGCAGCAGCACCCACAGGTTGGCCAGCGGCAGCTGGAACATCAGCGCGCCGATCACCGCGGTGGCCACCGTGCCGGGCAGCGTGAAGGACGCGTACGCGGCGGCGATGCCGAGCACCACGGCGGCCGGGCGCACCGGCAGCGTCAGGTAGTAGTCGAGCGCGTTGGCCGCGCGCAGGTTGCCGAAGTGCTGGGCGAGCAGGTTGAGCGCGACGAAGGCGACCACGAGCACACTGGACCCGGCCACCACCGCCTCGCGGGCGCTGTCGCTGCCGGTGTCCACCACGCCGCGCATCAGGATCATGATGCCCACCGACTGGAACACCGCGACGAACAGCAGCGGCACCCGGGAGACCCGCACCCGGGACAACTGCGCGCGGTAGACGGTCAGCAGCCCGGCGCCGAGCGGCGTGCCCGCCGCCGGGGCGACCGGTTCGACCGGACGCGGCGGCGCGGTCTCGATGCTCGCTGCACTCACTGGGGTCGACACCCTCATCCCTTGACCAGTCCCTGGTGGCGGCCGCCGAGCGCGAGGTAGACGTCCTCCAGGCTCGGCGTGGACAGCGTGAAGTCGTCGAGCGCCTCGAACGCGGGCCCGGAGGTGACGCCGGCGAGCAGTTCGCGGGCCATTCCCGGTTCCATCCGGGTGCTCCAGCGTCGGCCCGTGCGCACCGCGCTGCGCGCGAGCATACCGACGGCCGGGTCGTCCATCGGTGGGTCGGCCCGCCAGACCAGGTCGAGCCGGACCTCGTCGCCGACCATGGCCTTCAGACCCCCGGGGGTGTCGCACGCGATCACCCGGCCCTCGTCGAGCACCGCGACCCGGTCGAGCACGGTCTCCGCCTCGATCACGTTGTGGGTGACCAGGAGCACGGTGGCGCCGCTGTCGGCCCGGCGGCGATCCACTGCGGCCCACACCGCGCGGCGCGCGACCGGGTCCATGCCGGTGGTCGGCTCGTCCAGGACCAGCACGGGCCGATCGCCCACCAGTGCGGTGGCCACGCAGGCCAGTCGGCGCTGGCCGCCGGAGAGTTTCTTCAGCGGGCGGTCCGCGATCGGGCCGAGTTCGAGTTCGTCGAGCACCGCGTCGCGCTCGACCCGGGCCCGGTGGGCGTCGAGCGCGCGCAGCCGGGCGGTGGTCTCGATCGCGAGGGCGACGGTCAACTCGTCCAGAGCGCCGGACTCCTGGCCGAGGTAGGCGACGAGTCGGGCGGCCACGTCGGGGCGGCGCACCAGGTCGTGGCCGAGCAGGTCGATGCTGCCGGAGTCGGGCCGGAGCAGGCCGGTGAGCTGGCGGACCAGGGTGGACTTGCCCGCGCCGTTGGGCCCGAGCAGGCCGAAGATCTCGCCCCGGCGCACGTCCAGGTCGATCGTGTCGTTGGCGGTGACCACGTGCCGATCGCGCCGGCGCCCGGTGCGATAGGTCCGGGTCAGGCCGCGCACCGTGAAGCACGGGTCGGCGTTCGCGCGCTCGCCGGGAATGGTCACGCTCCGCTCGTCCGTTCCGGGCAGCTTGTACATCCGACCCCGCGCGTCGTCCTGAAGGTGGTGGTGACGGCGTGCGGCCCGCGACGCGCGTCAGGTTGCGCGCGCGGGGTGACACACGACCAGACGACTCTACGCGGTCCGCCCGGCCGGTCCGCCGCCCGCCTCCTCGGCGAGCAGCACCCGGGCCCGCCGCCACTGGTCGCGCGGCAGCACCGCCCGCCAGTCGATCGCCGCGAACGCCGCCTCGCGCTCGGGGCCCAACCGTCGGGTCGCCCGCGCGGCGGCCAGGCGCAGCAGCGGAAGCGGCCGGGTCGGCAGACCCACCCGGGCGGTCTCGCGCTTGAGGTTGGGCCACCACACGGTCGCCGCGTCGGTCAACTCCCCCTCGGCGGCACCCAGTCGGTGAAAGGCGGCGAGCCGCCCGATCGCCCGCGAGATCACCCACTGGACCAGCGCGGCGAGGCCGAACAGCACCAGCAGCGCAATCCCCAGGGGCGGAAACAGGAACAGCGCCGGAAGGCCGACGACCACCAGCAGATACTTGACCAGAAAGACGAATTCCAGCCGGCCCAGCACCACCTTGCCCACCAGGTAGCGGATCAGCAGGGCGGTCTGGCGCGCGGTGAGCCGGGTGTCCACGTCCGGGTCGAAGGCGGTCGCGCCGGCCTCGGCGGAGCGCTGCTCCGCGGCCCGGGAGGCGGTGCGGAACCGCTGTCCGCGCCGCATCGCGCCGAAGCCGGCCCTGCCGATCCTGGTCCATTTGGACATCGCGCGTCCTCCGTGCCGTGCACCACCCGAACTCGCACGTTATCGCCCCCGCGAACCCCCGGGGCGCTTCCCGCGCGCCCCGCGAGGCGATGGGTGACCTCGGCGGGCTCGGGTACCGTACGGGTTTGACCGCAAGCCCCTGGGAGGCCTTCGACGTGGACGTGTGGCACATACTTCGCCCGCTGATCGTGCTCGTCTCGGTGATCGCCTTCACGGGCCTGGTGACCTGGGGAATGGCTCGCCTGGCCCGCGAAGTTCAGACCCGCAAACCACTGACCGGACCACTGTGGTCGATGGCGCGGCGCGGCCGCGCCTCGATCGTGGCGACCCTCGGCACCTCGATGTTGTTGCTCGCCGAGCCCGCCGCCGCGCTGCCCGAGCGCAGCCGGGGGATGCTCCGGCACATCCTGGTGCTCTCGGTGATCGCGGCCTGCTCGTGGCTGATCGTGCACGCGGTCACCCTGCTGGTGAACACCTCGTTCGAGCGCTACGCGGCGAACGCGACGGACACCGGCCGGGTACGCCGGATACAGACCCAAATCGCGCTGATCCGACGCACCGCGGTGGCGATCGTCGGGATCATCACCTTCGCGGCGATGATCATGACCTTCCCGGGCATGAAGACGATCGGAACCAGCCTGCTCGCCTCCGCCGGCCTGCTCGGCGTGGTGGCCGGTCTGGCCGCGCAGAGCGCACTGGCCAACCTGTTCGCCGGGTTGCAGATCGCGTTCAGCGACATGGTCCGGATCGGCGACTCGGTGGTGGTCAACCAGGAGATGGGCACGATCGAGGAGATCACCCTGACCTACCTGGTGGTCAACACGTGGGACCAGCGCCGGATCGTGATGCCGGTGTCCTACTTCACCTCGCGGCCGTTCGAGAACTGGTCGCGCACCGACACCCGGATGACCGGGACGGTGTTCCTGCACCTGGACCACTCGGCGCCGGTGAGCGAACTGCGCGAGGAACTGCACCGGATCCTCAAGGACACCGGCCTGTGGGACGGCCAGGGCTGGAGCCTGTACGTCACCGACACCACGCCGACCACGATCCTGATCCGCGCGGTGGTCACCGCCCGCGACTCCGACGACCTGTGGACGCTGCGCTGCGAGGTCCGCGAGAAGCTGCTCGACTACCTGCGCCGCGAACACCCGTACGCACTGCCCCGCATCGCCACCGCGCCCGCGCCGCTGGGCAACGAGGCCGTGGGCCCGTACAGCGGCAACGGGCGCTTCGCGAAGGCGCGCCCGACCCCGCAGGTGCCCGCGCAGACCGGCCCGCGCAAGTACGTGAGCCTGGCCAAGAAGCCTCAGTCGCTGGCCGCTGCGGCCGCCGCGGCCGAGTCGATCTCGTTGAGGAAGTCCGAGGCGATCGCCCAGGCCCGCGCGGCGGCCTCGCGGTCGTAGTCCGGCAGCCCGGGATCGGTGAACAGGTGACCGGCGCCCCGGTAGCGGTGGATCTCCACATCGGCCCCGGCGCGGCGCATGCCCAGATACCAGGTCCCCAGCCAGTCCTCGGTCTCGAACGGATCGGGCTCGGCCACATGCAACTGCACCGGCACCTCCGTCACGGCATCCTCACGCAGGTCGGAGGTGCCGTGGAACATCAAGAGCCCGGCCGCGGTGCGATCGGCGAACACGGCATTCTGCGCAATCGAGGCCCCCAGCGAAAACCCCGCATACACAAGCCCCTCCCCCAGCCCGGCCGCCACCTTCACGGCCCGCCGGATCAACTCGTCCGCACCGATCTCATCCTTGATCTCCATGCCTTCCTCGATCGACTCGGTGCAACGCCCGTCATACAAATCAGGCACCACCACCTCATGCCCGAGCCCCCGCAACCACCCGGCCGCATCCTGAACAGCGGGCCGCAGCCCATAGGCCGAGTGAAACAACACAATGCGGGCCACGACAACAAATCCTTCCGAAGACCAATCCCCACACAACAAACCCCCAACGGTACCCGCCCACACGGCGTACCCCGACAGGCCCGACTGGTCGCCGACGCGCGGGGCCGGAGGATGGTCGAACCGAGTCGAGTCCGCCGAGGAGCCTCCGAGTGCTTTCGGCGAGAGTCGCGCTTCGGCTACGGAGGGCCGGTCAGGAACCTGCCCGAGTCGGCAATGGGCCGCCCCCGGCGTGCGGGGCTCCAAGACTTGGCGCTCCCGACGAGGCGGGTGTGTTGGTCGGCGAAAAAGCGACCGGCAGCGGCTGGTCCGAGTCGGTGGTGGGCCGCTGCCGGGTCCGGCCGGCTGCGCACCGGCCGCCCGCAAGCAAGGCGCAGCCCGCACCCAACCGAAGCACAGCAGCCCCGAGCGGCCTCCCGGGCCCAGCCGCCCCCAGCCCGTCCGGCGTTTGAGGACAGCTCGCCGCAGGCGCCTGCGGACCGCAGCGCCGGTCGCCGAACGCAACCGAAAACCCAGCCCGTCCGGCGTTTGAGGACAGCTCGCCGCAGGCGCCTGCGGACCGCAGCGCCCGTCGCCGAACGCAACCGAAAACCCAGCCCGTCCGGCGTTTGAGGACGGCCCCACTCACAGCGGCCAAGTTCGGCGAAAAGGCCCTCCGAGGCGGCCCCCGCCTCACCGCACGCTGCGTAGGTCCAGTCGCCGCAGGACGCGGTCGGCCGCCGCCGGGTCGACCCCTCGGCGCCCCCGGGCCGCAATCACCTCGCGTCGCGCCGCCGCCGTCATCTCGGCCTCGATCTCGTGCAGGAGCTTGATCCGCCGTGAGCGCTCGACCACCGCGTCGGCCAGTTCCTCGCCCGCGCCCTCCGGCTTCAGCTCGGCCAGCAGCGCCTTCTGCCGGGCCCGCAGCCGCTGCACCATCTCGTCCGGGAGGTCGCGCTGCTCGTCCAGTTCGCGCAGCCGATGCAGTGCGGCCTTCGTCGCCGCCGCCGCGATCCGGCGCTCCTCGTGGCTCTCCGCGTCGTCCGTCTCCGAGACCCCGAGCCGGCGCACCAGCCACGGCAGGCTGACCCCCTGGAGCAGCAGCGTCACCACGATCACGCAGAACGCGATCGCGATCAGCCGTTGCCGCTCGGGGAAGGCCCCACCCGCGTCGGTGCTCAGCGGCAGCGCCAGCGCGAGCGCGATCGTCACCACGCCGCGCATCCCGGCCCACCACACCACCACGGTCTCGCGCGGATCCGGGGTCTGGGTCTCGCCGGTGGTCGGCAGCCGTGCGTGCAGCCGCCGGGCCAGCGCCGCGACCGGGAACAACCACAGGCCCCGCACCACGATCAGGGTCAACACCACCGCGCCGGCCTCCAGGAACAGCCGGCCCCGATCGCCCCGCAGGTCGTGGAAGATCTCCCACATCTCCAGGCCGATCACCCCGAACGCGACACCGGTCACGACCAGGTCGACGACCTCCCAGAACGAGCGCCCGGTGAGTCGGCCGACCACGTTGTCCGCGTCCTCGGCGACCGAGCCCAGGTAGAACGCGGTGGTCAACACCGCGAGCACGCCGGAGCCGTGCAGTTCGTCGGCGACCACGTAGGCCAGGAACGGCACCAGGAGCGTGAGCAACGTCTGCAGCGTGGGCTCGTCCAGCCGGGCGAGCAACAACCGCCCGGCCAGCCCGACCGCGAAGCCGATCCCGACGCCGACCACCGCGGACAACGCCAACATGCCCGCCGCCCCGACGGGCGAGAACGTACCGCCGACCACCGCCGCGACCGCGACCTGGTAGAGCACGAGCGAGGTGACGTCGTTGAACAGCCCCTCGCCCTCCAGGATCGCCACCAGCCGCCGCGGCAGCCGCAGACTGCCGGCCACCGCCGTCGCCGCCACCGGATCCGGCGGCGCCACCAGCGCGCCCAGCGCGACCGCGCCCGCGAGCGGCAGCCCGGGGATCATCGCGTCCGCCACGGCCGCCACCGCCGCCGTGGTCACCAGCACGAGTGCGACCGCGAGCAGCGTGATCGGCCGGGCGTTGGCCGCGAACTCGCGCCAACTCGACCGCTGCGCCGCCGCGTACAACAGCGGCGGCAACAGCAGCGGCAGCAGCAGGTCGGGGTCGATCCGCAGGTTCGGCACGAACGGCAGCCACCCGAGCAGCACGCCGTACAGCGTCAGCAACACCGGAAACGGCAGCCGCAATCGGCCCGCGAGCGGCACCACCAAGAGCGTGCCGAACATCAACAGGAACAGCAGCGTGAGCTGACCCACTCCACCCCCAGACCGATCGAGCGCGATTCGATCTTGGAGGCTTCCCCGAATCTCCGCCGAATCACCGACCGGCGGGCAATTGCCTCAGCTGTCGGTGACCCGCTCCAGGGTCGCGGTCAGGTCGGCCGGGTAGCCGCTCTCGTACTGCACCCACGTGCCGTCGCCGGGGTGCTCGAAGGCCAGGCTCACCGCGTGCAGCCACTGCCGCTCCAGGCCCAGCCGCTTGGACAGCGTCGGGTCCGCGCCGTAGGTCAGGTCGCCCACGCACGGGTGCCGCAGCGCCGCCATGTGCACCCGGATCTGGTGGGTGCGCCCGGTCTCCAGCTTGATCGACAGCAGACTCGCGGCGCGGAACGCCTCGATCGTGTCGTAGTGCGTGACGCTGGGCTTGCCGCCCGTCACCACGGCCCACTTGTAGTCGTGCGTGGGGTGCCGGTCGATCGGCGCGTCGATGGTGCCGGTGTGCGGGTCCGGGTGGCCCTGGACCAGCGCATGGTAGCGCTTGTCCACCGTGCGGTCGCGGAACTGCTGCTTGAGCAGCGTGTAGGCGCGCTCCGACTTGGCCACCACCATCAGCCCCGAGGTGCCCACGTCCAGGCGGTGCACCACGCCCTGGCGCTCGGCCGCGCCGGAGGTGGAGATCCGGTAGCCGGCAGCCGCGAGGCCGCCGACCACGGTGGTGCCGGTCCAGCCGGGGCTGGGGTGCGCGGCGACACCGATCGGCTTGTCGATCACCACGATGTGGTCGTCGTCGTGCACGATCCGCATGCCGGGCACGGGTTCGGCGACGAGTTGCACCGGCCGGGGCGCGCCCGGCATCTCGACCTCGATCCAGGCTCCGCCGACCACCCGGTCGGACTTGCCCGCCGCCCGGCCGTCGAGCTGCACCTTCCCGGCGGCGGCCAGCTCGGCCGCCTTGGTGCGCGAGAAGCCGAACATCCGCGAGAGCGCGGCATCGACCCGCTCGCCTTCGAGGCCGTCGGGAACGGGAAGCGTGCGGATTTCGGGGGAGCCGGGATTGACAGTCACGAGATACGAGTATGCCCGGCATCCGGACCGGACTCGACGGCGTGGTCGCCGTCCCGGTCCCCGGCGGCCCGCTCGGCGGTCCCGGAGGACGCCGCCGCGGGCGCCCGAGTGGCCCCGGCAGGCGCGTCGGCGACCCCGTTCCCGGCCTCCGCGTCCGAGCGCCTGCCCCCGTCCGCGCGCTCGTCCCCGTCCGCCGGCGTCGCCTCGTCCGCGCCCTCGTCCCCGCCCTCGTCGTCACCCTCCCGCGTACCGTCCGGCTGCAGGCCCAGGAACGACAGGAGCACGATCAGGCAGCCACCCACCACGATCGCCGAGTCGGCCAGGTTGAAGATCGCGAAGTGCTTGGGCGCGATGAAGTCCACCACGTGGCCCTCGAACACGCTGGGCGAGCGGAAGATCCGGTCGGTGAGGTTGCCGAGCGCACCGCCGAGCAGCAGGCCCAGGGCGATCGCCCAGGGCAGGCTGTTCAGCTTGCGGGCCAGCCGCAGGATCACCACGATCACCGCGCTGGCGATCACCGTGAGCACGATGGTCAGCCCCTGGCCCATGCCGAACGCCGCGCCCGCGTTGCGGGTGGCCCGGAACTGGAGCCAGTCGCCGAGGATGTCGATCGGGGCGTGGTATTCGAGCTTCTTCACCACGATCAGCTTGCTGATCAGGTCCAGGGCGTAGGCGACGGCCGCGACCCCGAGCAGGACCAGGATGTAGCGACGGGTACGCGAACCGGCGGGCACGGTCGGCTCGTCGCCGTCCGCCCCGCCCCCGGTCGCCCCGGTGTCCGGCTCCCCCGCGGGGGCCTGCGACTCCGCGTCTTCCCGTCGTTCCGCTCCGGTGCCGATGGCGTGCTCCAGTCCTCGGACGCGCCGCCGGCGGCCGCGGCGGCTACCGGCGCTCTTCGCGCTGCTTGCAGGTCACACACAGGGTCGCACGCGGGAACGCCTGCAGGCGCGCCTTGCCGATGGCCGAGCCACACGACTCGCAGGCCCCGTATGTCCCGTCGGCGAGGCGCCGCAGCGCCTTCTCCGACTGGAGCAGCATGCCACGCGCGTTGTTGGTCAGGGACATCTCGTGCTCGCGCTCGAAGTTCTTGGTCCCGGTGTCCGCCTGATCGTCGCCCGCGCCCTCCCCCGAGTCGCGCAGCAGATCGGCGATGCCGTTCTCCGACACGGCGATCTCGGCGCGCAACTCGTGCGCGGTCTCGATCAGACCCTCGCGCACCTCGCGCAGCTCCGCGTCGTCCCAGGGGTCCTCCCCCGGCCGGACGATGTACATCGTCGGCTCATGGAACCCGCTCGGCGGTGTCGGGAGCGTCGCGGTCGAGGTGGTCACGTGTGCAGGTGCCTTCACGGTGCGTCCCGTTCCTCCCCGTACCGAGGCTCGCGGCGCGGCCGTCGTGGTCGCACGACGCGTCCGCCCGCCACTCGCCTTCTCTGTATCCGTCATGTTCACGGCCCCCTTGTTTCGCTTAGGGATGGGTCGCCCCGGACAACCGGACGCGCCGTCCCGTCACAGAGTGCGCCGGGGCGGCGACGTAAATCGGTTGTGCCCAGACGCAACCACGCTTATCCCTCTTCTACGTGTCCCGTTCGTTACCGGTTCCCGAGCGGATCGTTATGCACCTGGGGGCGGGTGAACTCGGAGGCGCGAGGGTCCGCGCGGGTCGTACAATCCGCAGAGCGAGACGGTGTCGATGGGGACGAGTAGCGTCGCACGCAGCCGCCAGCGACCCGGGGACGGTGTGAGCCCGGGGGTGTGCGCGAGGTGAAGATCACCCCGGAGCTGTCGGAGGAAAGGTCGGTCCGGTTGCGGAGCGACCCGTAGAACCGACCCTCGCGCAGACGAGAGGGTTGTGCCCGCCCGGGCACGGTAGGCAGATCGGGCGGCGCGCGGCCAAGAAGGGTGGTACCGCGGGATCGGCCGACGGCCGTCTCGTCCCTTCGGTAGGCACGCATCACAGCCCGCGGAAGGAAGCCACATGTACCGCCCGGTACCGGCGCAGGTCGACCTGCCCGCCATGGAGCACGAGGTCCTCGCGTTCTGGCGGGACAACGACATCTTCGAGCGCTCCCTCGCGCAGAACGCCGACGGCCCCCGCTGGGTCTTCTACGAGGGCCCGCCGACGGCCAACGGCATGCCGGGGGCGCACCACATCGAGGCGCGCGTGTTCAAGGACGTGTTCCCGCGCTACCGCACGATGCGCGGCTACAACGTGCCGCGCAAGGCCGGGTGGGACTGCCACGGCCTGCCCGTCGAGCTGGCCGTGGAGAAGCAGTTGGGCTTCTCCGGCAAGCCGGACATCGAGCGCTACGGGATCGCCGAGTTCAACGCGAAGTGCCGCGAGTCGGTGATGACGCACGTGGGCGCGTTCGAGGAACTGACCACCCGGATGGGCTACTGGGTCGACATGTCCAAGGCGTACCGGACGATGGATCCGGAGTACGTCGAGTCGGTCTGGTGGTCGCTCAAGCAGATCTTCGACAAGGGCCTGCTGACCCAGGACTACCGGGTCGCGCCGTGGTGTCCGCGCTGCGGCACCGGGCTGTCCGACCACGAACTGGCGCAGGGCTACGAGACGGTCGTCGACCCCTCGGTCTACGTGCGCTTCCCGCTCACCTCCGGGCCGCTGGCCGGGCAGGCGGCGCTGCTCGTGTGGACGACCACGCCGTGGACGCTGGTGTCCAACACCGCCGCCGCGGTGCACCCCGACGTGACCTACGTGGTGGCCACCGACGGCAACGAACGTCTCGTGGTCGCCGAGCCGCTCCTGGCGAAGGCGCTCGGCGAGGGCTGGGCGGCCACCGGCGAGCGCTTCACCGGCCGCGAGATGGAACGCTGGGCCTACCGGCGCCCGTTCGACCTGCTGCCGCTGGAGGACGCGAACTTCGTGGTGCTCGCGGAGTACGTCACCACCGAGGACGGCTCCGGTGTCGTGCACCAGGCGCCCGCGTTCGGCGCGGACGACCTGGAGACCTGCCGCGCGTACGGCCTGCCGGTGGTCAACCCGGTGCGCCCCGACGGCACCTTCGAGGCCGAGCTGCCGCTGGTCGGCGGACAGTTCTTCAAGAAGGCCGACGAGGCCCTGGTGGCCGATCTGCGGGCCCGCGGGCTGCTGTTCCGGCACCTGGAGTACGAGCACAGCTACCCGCACTGCTGGCGCTGCCACACCGCGCTGCTCTACTACGCGCAGCCGTCCTGGTACGTGCGCACCACCGCGGTCAAGGACGCGCTGCTGCGCGAGAACGAGCGGACCAACTGGCACCCGGACACGGTCAAGTGGGGCCGCTACGGCGACTGGCTGAACAACAACATCGACTGGGCGCTCTCGCGCAACCGCTTCTGGGGCACCCCGCTGCCCATCTGGCGGTGCGAGGAGGGGCACCTGATCTGCGCCGGCTCGCTGGCCGAACTCTCCGAGCTGACCGGGCGCGACCTGTCGGGCCTGGACCCGCACCGGCCGTACATCGACGAGGTCGTCTTCGGCTGCCCGGCCAAGGCGGCCGACGGCACCGCGTGCGGCGAGCAGGCGACCCGGGTGCCCGAGGTGATCGACGCCTGGTACGACTCGGGGTCGATGCCGTTCGCCCAGTTCGGCTACCCGTACCGCAACCGCGAGTTGTTCGAGCAGTCCTACCCGGCGCAGTTCATCTCCGAGGCGATCGACCAGACCCGCGGCTGGTTCTACACGCTGATGGCGGTCGGCACGCTGGTGTTCGACAGGTCGTCCTACGAGAACGTGGTCTGCCTGGGGCACATCCTGGCCGAGGACGGCCGCAAGATGTCCAAGCACCTGGGCAACATCCTGGAGCCGATCCCGCTGATGGACCGGCACGGCGCCGACGCGGTGCGCTGGTTCATGGCCGCGGGCGGTTCGCCGTGGTCGGCCCGCCGGGTCGGGCACGGCACCATCCAGGAGGTGGTCCGCAAGACGCTGCTGACCTACTGGAACACGGTCAGCTTCCAGGCCCTGTACGCGCGCACCGGCGGCTGGACGCCGAGCGCGAGCGACCCGGCCCCGGCCGACCGCCCGCTGCTCGACCGGTGGCTGCTGTCCGAGCTGAACACCCTCGTGGGCGACGTGGACGCGGCCCTGGAGGCCTACGACACGCAGCGCGCGGGCAAGGCGCTCACCGCGTTCGTGGACGACCTGTCGAACTGGTACGTGCGCCGGTCCCGGCGGCGGTTCTGGAACGCGGACCCGGCCGCGCTGGCCACGCTGCACGAGGCGTTGGTCACGGTGACGAAGCTGATGGCGCCGCTGGTGCCGTTCATCACCGAGCGGGTCTGGCAGGACCTGGTGCGTCCGGTCACCGCCGACGCCCCCGAGTCGGTGCACATGGCGACCTGGCCGAGCACGGACGCGGCCCTCGTACAGCCCGAACTGGGGCGGCAGATGGCGCTGGTGCGGCGCCTGGTCGAGTTGGGCCGGGCCACCCGGGCGGACTCCGGCGTCAAGACCCGGCAGCCGCTGGGCCGGGCGCTGATCGGCGCGAGCGGCTGGGACGAATTGTCCGACGAACTGCGCGCGCAGATCGCCGAGGAGCTGAACGTGGTCTCGGTGGCGGCGCTGTCCGAGGCGGGCGGCGACCTGGTCGAGTACAGCGCGAAGGGCAACTTCCGGGCCCTGGGCAAGCGGTTCGCCAAGCGCACCCCGGTGGTGGCCGGTGCCATCGCGGCGGCCGACGCGGCGGCCCTGGCGGCGGCGCTGCGTACCTCGGGCACCGCGGTGGTCGAGGTCGAGGGCGAGCCGGTGGAGGTGGTGGCCGAGGAGGTCATCGTCACCGAAACCCCGCGCGAGGGCTGGACGGTGGCCGGCCAGGACGGCGCGACCGTGGCGCTCGACCTGACCATCACCCCCGAACTGCGGCTCGCGGGTCTGGCCCGGGACGTGGTCCGGCTGATCCAGGAGGCTCGCAAGAACAGCGGCCTGGAGGTGTCCGACCGGATCCTGGTGTGGTGGGCCGCGGACGAGTCGGAGGAGACCACGTCGGCGCTGCTCGCGCACGGCGGCCAGGTCGCCGAGGAGGTGCTGGCGACGCAGTTCGCCCAGGGCTCCCCGGAGGACGAGGAGTTGTTCGAGCACGGCGACCCCGCGCTCGGTCTGCGGTTCTGGCTGCGCAAGGTCTGACCGGCCGGGCGGGGCGGCTCGGGTCGCCCCGCCCGTGTCGTACCCGGACCGGGAAAACCGAGAAGCGCCCGTCCCCCCGGAGGGGGCGGGCGCTTCTCGGATGACCGACCGACGCTCAGTGGCCGGTCAGTTGTCGGGGTCCTCGTCGATCAGGAACCCGCGCATCGGCGACGGCTGCTGCATCTGCTGCGGCTGCGGAGCCTGCGGACGCACCGGCGACATCTGCTGCGTCATCGCCGGGCTCATCTGCTGCCCGATCGACGGCGTCATGGCCGGCGACATCGACGACGGCTGGGACATCGACTGGCCCATGGACGGAGCCATCGCCTGCGACATCGGTACCGGCGCGGACGACATGGCCGGCGGCAACGAGGCCGTGGCCGGGGTCCGCGGCGGCGCGAGCGAGTCGTCGGCCTGCGACTCCAGCTGACGCAGCTGGCTCTCCAGGTACGACTTCAGCCGCGTGCGGTACTCGCGCTCGAACGCGCGCAGGTCGTCGACCTTGCGCTCGAGCGTGGCGCGGGCACTCTCCAGCGAGCCCATCGCGACGCGGTGCTTCTCCTGCGCGTCACGCTCCAGGGCGTCGGCCTTGGACCGCGCGTCGCGCTCCATGCCCTCGGCCCGGGTGCGCGCCTCGCCCACTATCTTGTTCGCCTCGGAGCGGGCCTCGGCGATCGCCTGGTCGGCCGTCTGCTGCGCCAGCGCGAGCACTCGGGCGGCGCTGTCGCCACCGGGGTTGCCCATCTGCTGCTGCGGTCCACCCGGACCGAGCTGCGGCGGGCCACCCTGCAGCTGGTGCTGCTGAAGCTGCTGCTGGTGCTGCGGCGGGCCCTGGAGCTGGTGCTGGCCGCTCATGCCGGGACCGCCCATGCCGGGGCCGCCCTGCAATTGATGCTGACCGGGCTGCAGTTGGTGCTGCTGCTGACCGGGCAGCTGGTGCTGACCGCTCTGCATGCCGGGGCCGCCCTGCAACTGGTGCTGCGGCGGACCCTGCAGCTGGTGCTGACCGCTCATGCCGGGACCGAGCTGCTGCGGTCCCCCCATGGGGTGCTGCTGCGGTCCACCGGGACCGAGCTGCTGCGGGCCGCCCTGCATCGGATGCTGGCCGCCCTGCATTCCCTGCGGCCCACCCATCTGGGGCGGCGGGGGAACCGGGGTCGGCCCGGATATGGCTGCCGGGACGGGTGCGTCGGGGCGTTCGCGCTCCTTGCGCTGCTGGGCCTGCTGCTGACTCTGCGCGGCGGCCCTGGTCGCCGCCGCGAGTTTCGCTCGCAGATCCTCGTTTTCCCGGAGAAGTCGGGTCAGTTCGCCCTCGACCTCATCGAGGAACGCATCGACCTCGTCCTCGTCATAGCCCTCGCGGAGACGGACGGTCGTGAACTGCTTGTTACGCACGTCTTCGGGGGTCAACGGCATCTCTTCACCTCAGCGTGATCGTCGGCATCGGACAGACGGTACCGCTTACAGCCTGCCCACGACGGAGATCAGGATGTAGACGATGATCATCAGTACGAAGAAGGACAGGTCGAGTGCTACACCCCCGAGGCGCAGCGGAGGAATGAACCTGCGCAGCAACTTCAACGGTGGATCGGTGATGGAGTACGTCGCCTCCAGCAGTACCACCATGGCCCCGCGCGGCTCGTACGACCGCGCGAACTGGAACACGTAGTCCATCACCAAGCGGAAGAACAACACGATCAAAAAGCAGTAGAGCACGATGCGGATGATCTCCAGCGCGATGCTCATTTACCTGCCCCCTCGTGTGCCGTCCCTCTGGTCAGGACCGCACCTAGCCTCAGTTTTCGCACACCTCAGCTCTGATTGAAGAACCCGCCCTCAGCGATGCGGGCCTTGTCCTCGGCTGTCACATCGACGTTAGCAGGCGATAGGAGGAAGACTTTTTGGGTGACCCGTTCGATGCTGCCGTGCAGGCCGAACACGAGCCCCGCGGCGAAGTCCACCAGGCGCTTGGCGTCGGTGTCCTCCATTTCGGTCAGGTTCATGATCACGGGCGTGCTCTCGCGAAAGTGCTCGCCGATCGTGCGGGCTTCGTTGTAGGTACGCGGGTGCAGCGTCGTGATGCGGTAGGGCTCACGTTCGCTGACGACTTTGTGTACGGTCACCGGTGTGCTGCTCTCGGGACGGCGTTCGGGCATGGCGGACACTGTTGCGCGGTGTTCTTCGAGGCGGCCTTCGTCGCGAAGGGCCCCCGCTTCGCGGAGGGCAGTAGCTCCACGAACGGGATCGTCGCGACGTTCCCGCGATTCCCCACGCGGTTCGCGTACTTCACGTGGCTCCTCACGACGCTCGTCCCGTCGCTCCTCGCGACGATCGGTGCGCTCGACCCGGTCGCGGCCGTCCTGGCCGATGTCGTCCTCATCGTAATCGTCATACTCGTAGACATCGTCCTCCACGAGGCCGAGGTAGACCGCCATCTTGCGCATTGCGCCGGCCATGTTCCGCTTCCTCCGGTCTCACGGTGGATCGGCTGAGGTCACCGTGGGTCGTGCGATCCACTTCACGGCGACGCTACCGGAGGGAGGGCCGGACTCCGAGCACCGCAGTACCGATGCGTACATGTGTCGCCCCGGCCTCGATGGCCGCTTCGAGGTCGTTGCTCATCCCCGCGGAAACCATGTTCGCAGCCGGATGGGCTTCGCGTAGGCGGGTTGCGATTTCTCGCAACCGGGCGAACGCGCGGGCGGGTTCGACGCCGAGCGGGGCCACCGCCATCACTCCGCCGAGGGTCAGCCGCGGCGCCGCGGCCACGGCGTCGGCGAGTTCGGCCAGGTCGGTCGCGGACACCCCACCGCGGGCGGGGTCTTCGTCCAGGCTTACCTGCAACAGCGCGGTGATCGAACGTTGTTGCCGCTCGGCCGCCGCGGACAGCGCGTGGGCGAGCCGAATCCGGTCGAGCGAGTGCACCACATCGGCGTAACCGGCCACCGATTTGGCCTTGTTGGTCTGCAACTGGCCGACATAGTGCCAACGAAGGTCGAGATCGTTCGTGGCCGCCGCCTTCGGCGCGGCCTCCTGGTCGCGGTTCTCGCCGACGTCGCGGACGCCGAGTTCGGCGAGCAGGCGCACGTCGCTCGCGGGGTGGGTCTTGGTCACCACGACGAGGGTGACGTCCTCGGGCGAGCGGCCGGCCGCGGTGCACGCAGCGGCGATCCGGGCCCGGACGTCGGCCAGGTTGGCGGCTAGCTCGGCCCGCCGGTGGGCGGTCGTGGCGGTCGCTGAATCGGGCGTGTCCATGGGCCCATCGTCGCCGACGCCGGCCCGCCGCGCCCGGGCGGGGTCAGTCCTCGGCGAGCCACACGTAGCCGGCGATCCGACCCGTGGCGCGGTCGCGCCGATAGGAGAAATGGTCGGCCGACTCGCGCGTGCAGATGTGCGATTTCTCACCCGACACGACCCCCTGCGCGGCGAGTTGCGCCCACACTCCGGCCGGTATATCGAGCCCGGGCGTGCCCTGGCGGGTGCGTGCGCGGGCCGCGGGGACGAGTGCGGACACTTCGTCGCACATCGCCTCGGGAACCTCGTAACAGGCGCCGCAGACGGCCGGTCCGGTCCACGCCTCGATCCGCGCGGGGTCGGCGCCGAGGCCGCGCATCGCCTCGATCGTGGCGGGCACCACACCGGCGGCCAGCCCCGGACGGCCCGCGTGCGCGGCGCCGATCACGCCGGCGTGCGGATCGGCGAGCAGTACCGGGGTGCAGTCGGCGACCAGCACCGCGAGCGCGAGGCCGCGGGTCGCGGTGACCACGGCGTCGGTGCCGGGCACCGGCTCGGCGCTCGGACCGGTCAGCACGGCCACCGTGTCGCCGTGCACCTGGTTCATCCACACCACCCGATCGGCCGACAGCCCCAACGCCTCGGCGGTACGCGCCCGGTTGGCGGCCACCACCTCCGGGTCGTCGCCCACGTGGTCGCCGAGGTTCAACTCGTCATACGGCGCGGCGCCCGTGCCGCCCCACCGGTCGGTGAAGGCGAAACGGGCGCCGCCGGAAGCGGCCCTTCGCGTGAACACGTGCGGGCCACCTCGTGGTCTGTCGAATTGTTTCGAACTCTTGCGTCGCCGACTGCCGGCGACGATTTCCTTCTACTTCATGAACGGCGGGATGTCGAGATCCAGATCGTCCTTGATCGGTTCCGGCACCAGCGGGGTGCGCGGACCCGGCGTGGTCGGGGTCTGGTACGTCGTCTGCGGCGGGTCGTTGAGCACGCCCTGCCCGATGCCCGAGCCGCCCTGGCGACCGGTCGGTTCGGGGCGGACGGGCGGCTGCGGCGGCGCCACCGCCGGCTTGCCCAACTCGCTCTTGGACGGCGGTTGCCCGCCGTCGAAGCCGGCCGCGATCACGGTGACCCGGACCTCGTCGCCGAGCGCGTCGTCGATCACCGCGCCGAAGATGATGTTGGCCTCGGGGTGCGCCGCCTCGCTGACCAGCTGCGCGGCCTCGTTGATCTCGAACAGACCGAGGTCGGAGCCGCCGGAGATGGACAGCAGCACGCCCCGGGCACCGTCGATCGACGCCTCCAGGAGCGGGCTGGAGATGGCCATTTCGGCCGCCGCCACCGCGCGATCGTCGCCGCGCGCCGAGCCGATCCCCATCAGCGCGGAACCCGCCTCCGACATCACCGACTTGACGTCGGCGAAGTCGAGGTTGATCAGGCCGGGCGTGGTGATCAGGTCGGTGATGCCCTGGACACCGGACAGCAGCACCTGGTCGGCCGATCGGAACGCGTCCAGGACGCTGACCTGCCGGTCGGAGATGGACAGCAATCGGTCGTTCGGGATCACGATCAGCGTGTCGACCTCGTCGCGCAGCTGCGCGATGCCGTCCTCGGCCTGGTTCGCGCGGCGCCGTCCCTCGAAGGTGAACGGGCGCGTGACCACGCCGATGGTGAGCGCGCCGAGCGAGCGGGCGATGTTGGCCACCACGGGGGCGCCGCCGGTGCCGGTGCCGCCGCCCTCGCCCGCCGTGACGAAGACCATGTCGGCCCCCTTGAGGACCTCCTCGATCTCCTCGCGGTGGTCCTCGGCGGCCTTGCGCCCGACATCGGGATTCGCCCCGGCCCCCAGGCCGCGGGTGAGTTCGCGGCCGACGTCGAGCTTGACGTCGGCATCGCTCATGAGGAGGGCTTGGGCGTCGGTGTTGATCGCGATGAACTCGACGCCCTTGAGACCGACCTCGATCATCCGGTTGATGGCGTTGACCCCGCCACCGCCGATACCGACCACCTTGATGACTGCGAGGTAGTTCTGGGGTGCTGCCACGTCGAAGGCCTCTCGCCTCGAGTTCCGGTCGGCGTGCCGTGGTTCCGGCATGCCGACATTTGCCGACTTGGGGAGGTCGGGACGCGATTTCCGCGAGCCACCAAAACCCTCACCCTCAGGTATAGAGTCAGCCCCGTTCGCATCGAACACCGCCGATCCGAACAGTGCGGATAACTGCTTTGTCAACCTGGGGCTAGGCCGACACTAGGTCCCCATCGGACGCGGTTCAACGAACACGCCGAACCTGTCCCTATTGTTTTATCGCAGTGGCCGAGTGCTTCCGCCCCCGGTCACGGCGTGCTCGGGGTCGAAACCGCCGCGCCGGACGCCCCCGGAGCCAACGACTGCGCGGGCGCCGGCGGCGCGAGCGAGGGAAACGGTTGGGTTCGGGTCACCGGCGCGTCGGGCGCGCTGACGTCGTAGAACTTCGCCGGCCGCGTCAACAGCACCGCGAGCACGAGCGCCTTGCGATCCGACGCCTCCGCCCCGCCCCACGACACGGTCTCGCCCTTGTCCAGCACCAGCACGATGTCGTCACGCGTCCGGGCGGTGATGTCCCGTACCCGCTGGGCGATCGGCGGCGGCAGTGCCGAGACCACCTGAACCACCCCCCGTAGCGTTTCCCGACTCACCGTGTTGGCGTCGACCTTGACGATCGGCACCCCGGTGGGCGCGGCGTCCACCGTACCGAACCGTACGCCGTCCTTGTCGATCTCCGCGTAGCGGTCCGCGTCCGGCACCACCAGGGCGGTGGTGCGTTCGCGGACCGTGATCCGCACCGTGTGCGGCCAGTCGCGTTCCACGTGGACCGAGGCCACACGCGGGATCGCGGCCACCCGGGCCCGGATCGCGTCGAGGTCGATCCCGGCCAGCGGCTCGCCGACCGGCACCGCGGCGACCTTGGCGACCTGGTCCTTGGGCAGCACGACCGGCCCGCCGACGGACACCGTCCGGGCGTCCAACAGCGGGGAGTGGTAGACGATCCCCCACCCGGCGCCCGCGAGCACCACGAGCAGCACCAGGACGAGGAGCGGGCGCAGATTGGTCCAGCGCCGCCGCGGCGCGCGGCCGGGCCTGGCCGGGCGCGCCGGCGCGCGCTCCTTCGTGTCGGGCAAGGACGCTCCTCGGGCCGGCGGCTACTGGGGCAACCGCGCGGCGGCGATCGCCTCGTGGACCATCCGGACCAGTTCCTCGTCGGCGTCGCGCCGACCGAACTCGGCCGCGGCCTTGCCCATGTCGTGCAGGCGACGCGCGTCGGTGAGCACCGGCAGCACCGAGGAGCGGATCCAGTCGGGGGTCAGGTCGGCGTCGTCCACCAGCAGACCGCCGCCCGCCTTGACCACCGGCTGGGCGTTCAGCCGCTGCTCGCCGTTGCCGATGGGCAGCGGTACGTAGGCCGCGGGCAGCCCGACCGCGGCCAACTCGGCGCAGGTCATCGCGCCGGCCCGGCACAGCACCATGTCGGCCGCCGCGTAGGCCAGGTCCATCCGGTCGAGGTAGGGCACCACGACGTAGGCCGGTCCACCGGGCGGCGAGTCGATCTTCAGCTCGTTGTTGGGGCCGGCCGCGTGCAGCACCTGGACCCCCTCGGCGAGCAGTTGCCGAGCGGTCGCGGCCAGCGTCTCGTTCAGCCGCCGGGCGCCCTGCGAGCCGCCGAACACGAGCAGCGTGGGTCGCATCGGGTCCAGGCCGAACATCGCCCGGGCCTCGTCGCGCAACGCGTTGCGGTCCAGGGTGGCGATCGCGCGCCGCAGCGGGATGCCGATGTAGCGGGCCCCGCGCAGCTTGCTGTCCGGCGTGCTCACCGCGACGAATCGGGTGTAGCGGGCACCGATCTTGTTGGCCAGGCCCGGACGGGCGTTGGCCTCGTGCACCACGGTCGGCACACCCTGGCGTTTGGCCGCCAGATAGCCCGGCAGCGCGACGTAGCCGCCGAAGCCGACCAGGCAGGACGCCTGGGTGCGCTCCAACACGGCCGCGGCCTCGCGGATCGTGCCGCGCAGCCGGCCGGGCACGGTCATCAGTTCGGGCGTGGGCTTGCGCGGCAACGGCACGGCCGGGATCAACGCCAGTTCGTAGCCGCGAGCGGGAACGAGCTTGGTCTCCAGGCCCTTGGCCGTGCCGAGCGCCGTGATACCCACGTTCGGGTTCTGGCGGCGCAGCGCGTCCGCCAAGGCCAGAGCGGGCTCGATGTGCCCGGCGGTTCCTCCGCCGGCAAGGACGACATGCACCTGATTCACCCATCCCTGCGCGGCAGGATCCGCGCGAACGCTCGACGAACCGCCCCGGGCCCGCGTGCGGCGAGCGCCGCCTCGGCCTTTGGCTCACCTCGGGCGAAGGACAACAGCATGCCCACGGCGAACATGGTCGGAAGCAGGGCGGAACCTCCGTAGGACACCAATGGCAACGGCACTCCGGCGATCGGCAGCAGGCCGAGCACCGCCCCGACGTTGATCATGACCTGGGCCATGATCCACGCGGTCGCGCCACCCGCGGCGAGCCGTACGAACTGGTCTTTCGTCCGACTCGCGACGCGGATACCTGCATAGCCTAGGGCCGCGAAGAGGGTGAGTACGGACAGCGTCCCCACCAGACCCAATTCCTCGCCGATGACGGCGAAGATGAAGTCTGTGTGCGCCTCGGGCAAAGTGCCCCATTTGCCATAGCTGGTCCCGATTCCGCTGCCGAACCAACCGCCGGTGGCCAGCGAATAGATGCCCTGGGCGGCCTGCAACGTACTGCCGTCGGGGTCGGAGAACGGGTCGAGGAAACCCGCGAACCGGGCGGCCCGGTGCGGCTTGAGCAGGATCAGCACGGTGGCCAGCACGCTCACCACGGCGATCGCCATGGCGAACAACCGGCCCGGGGCACCCGCGATCCACAACAGCGCCAGGACCAGCACGGTGATGATCATCGCGGTGCCCATGTCGCCGCCGAGCAGCACCAAAAACAGGATGATCAGCGCGCCGGGCAGCAGCGGGACGAACATGTGCCGCCACTGGCCCAGCAACCGGCGCTTGCGGGTGAGCACGTCGGCCCCCCACAACACCAGGCCCAGCTTGGCGAACTCCGAGGGCTGGATCTGGAACGAGCCGAAGCCGATCCAGTTGCGGTTGCCGTTGACCTCTATGCCCAGACCGGGCACCAGGACCAGACACAGCGCGCCCACGCAGCCGAGCAGGAACGGATAGGCCAACCGGCGGTACCAGCGCAGCGGCAGACGTGACGCGATCCACATCAGCGGGAAGCCCATCGCGACCGCGATCAACTGCTTGGTGAAGATCTCGTCGAAGGAACCGTAGATCGTGCGCGAGGTGATCTGCGACGCGGACAGCACCATCACCAGGCCGAGCACGGTGAGCAGCAGGCCGGAGCCGAGCAGCAGGTAGTAGGCGGTCAGCGGACTGTCCATGGCCCGACGCAACTCCCGCCGCACCGGTCCGATCCGGCGCGCCCCGGCGGCCGGACGCGGCGCGGGCAGCCGCGAGTCGCCCCGCGGCCGCCGCTCGTCGGCGGGCGCGGGGTGTGCCTCGCGAGTCTGCGGACCGGCGGCCATCGCGCCCGGTCAGCCCGCCGCCGGCCCGAGCCCGCGGACCGCGTCGGCGAACGCGTCGCCGCGCTTGCCGTAGTTGGCGTACATGTCCATCGAGGCGCACGCGGGCGCGAGCAGCACGGTGTCACCCGGACGCGCCAGCGCCGCCGCCTCGCCCACGACCAGTTCCATGGCCCCAGTGTCGGTCGCGGCAACCTCCACCACGGGGACATCGGGGGCGTGTCGCGCGAGCGCGTCCCGGATCACCGCGCGGTCGGCGCCCATCAGCACCACCGCGCGCAGCCGGCTCTTCGCGCCGGAGACCAGGTCGTCGAAGGACGCGCCCTTGGCCAGGCCGCCGGCGATCCACACGATGTCCCGGTAGGCGGCCAGCGAGGCCGCCGCGGCGTGTCCGTTGGTGGCCTTGGAGTCGTCCACGTAGTCGACGCCGGCCACGGTGGCCACATGCGCGATGCGGTGCGCGTCGGGCCGGAAGGCGCGCAGCCCGTCGCGCACCGCCACGGGCGGCACGCCGTAGGCGCGGGCCAGCGCGGCGGCGGCCAGCGCATTGGCCACGTTGTGCGGCGCGGGCGGGTTCACGTCGCCCACGGTGGCCAGCTCCGCCGCGGTGCTGTGCCGGTCGGCCACGAACGCGCGATCGGCCAGCAGGTCGTCGACCACCCCGAAGTTCGACAGCCCCGGCGGCCCGAGCCCGAAGCCCACCGCGCGGCAGCCCTCCTCGACCTCGGCCTCGTGCACGAGCTGTTCGGTCTGCGGGTCGGCCAGGTTGTACACGCAGGCGATCTGGCAACCGCCGTAGATCCGGCCCTTGTCCGCCGCGTACGCCTCCGGCGAGCCGTGCCAGTCCAGGTGGTCCGGCGCGATGTTCAGCACCGCCGCGGCCAGCATCCGCGGCGCGCCGGCGTCGTCCTTGGGACTTTCCTCCCAGGTCGGCAGCCAGTGCAGTTGGAAGCTGGACAGTTCGAGGGCGAGCACGTCGTACGCCGGTTCGCCGTCGGCGTCGCGGGCGAGCACCGCGTCCACCACGGGTGTGCCGACGTTGCCCGCGGCGGCGACCCGCTTGCCGGACGCCTCCAGGATCGAGGCGAGCATCCGCACGGTCGTGGTCTTGCCATTGGTGCCGGTGATCGCCAGCCACGGCGCGGGGTCCACGCGCGGCCGCAACCGCCACGCCAACTCCACGTCGCCCCACACCGGTACGCCGGCCGCGCGCGCGGCGGCGAACAGCGGCTTGGTGGGCGGCAGTCCGGGCGAGGTGATCAGCACGTCGGTGTTCTCGGGCAGCGTCTCGTCGTCGCCCAGCCGCACGTCGACGCCGAGCGCGCCCAACTCCTCGGCGCGGCGCCGCGCGTTGTCGTCGGCGCTGCCGTCGATCGCCACGACCCGGGCGCCGAGGCCGTGCAGCGCCCGCGCCGCGGACGCGCCGGTGACCCCGGTGCCCGCGACGCAGAACGACAGCTCGGCCCACGGCGCACCGTGATGGGTGAAGGTGCTCAGGTCTTTCGTACTCACGTCTCTTACGTTCCCGTAACCCAGCCCGCGTAGAAGATGCCGATCCCGAGAATGGCGCACAGGCCGGCGATGATCCAGAACCGAACCACGATGAGTACTTCGGTCCACCCCTTGAGTTCGAAATGGTGCTGGAGCGGCGCCATTTTGAACACCCGTTTGCCGGTCATCTTGAAGTAGCCCACCTGGATGATCACCGACAGCGAGATGATCAGGAACAGGCCGCCGATGAGCGCGGACAACAACTCGGTGCGGGTCAGGATGGCCAGCCCGGCGAGCGCGCCGCCCAGGGCGAGCGAACCGGTGTCGCCCATGAAGATCTTGGCCGGCGAGGTGTTCCACCACAGGAAGCCGAAACACGAGCCCATCATCGCGGCGGACACGATCGCCAGGTCGAGCGGATCGCGCACGTCGTAGCAGCCCACGCCGGGCGCGTTCAGGCACGACTGACCGTACTGCCAGACGCCGATGAAGGTGTACGCGCCGAAGACGATCACCGAGGCGCCGGTCGCCAGACCGTCCAGACCGTCGGTGAGGTTCACGCCGTTGGAGTGGCCGGCGATCAGGATGTAGGCCCAGATCACGAAGAACACCGGCGTCAGGTCGAGCGCGGTGTCCTGCACGAAGGACAGGTGGGTGGACGCGGGGGTGAACCCGCGCGCGTCCTTGAACTGGATCGCGAGCAGTGCGAACGAGATGCCCACGAACGACTGTCCGGCCAGTTTGGCCTTGGCCCGCAGACCCAGGCTGCGTTGCTTGACGATCTTGATGAAGTCGTCGACGAAGCCGACCAGGCCCAGGCCCGCCATCAGGTACAGCACCAGGAGCGCGGACGCGCTCGGCGTCTCCAGGGTGATCGCCTTGGCGGCGCCGTAGCCGATGAGCGCGGCCAGGATGATCACCGCGCCGCCCATGGTGGGCGTACCGCGCTTGCTGTGGTGTCCGGCCGGACCGTCGTCCCGGATCAGCTGGCCGTAGCCGCGCTTGACCAGGATCCGGATCGCGAGCGGCGTACCGATCAGCGACAACACCAGGGCGATGCCGCCGGCGATGAGGATGGCCCTCACCCGTGCACCTCCGCGTTGCTCACGTCGTCCCCGGCGGCGTCCGCCAACAGCGCGTCCGCGAGCCGTTCCAGGGCGACCCCTCGGGACGCCTTCACCAGTACGACGTCGCCCGGGGCCAGTTCGCCCCGGAGTAGTTCGACGGCCGCCTCTACGTCGGGCACCAGCACCGACTCCTCACCCCACGAACCCTCGTTCTTCGCGCCCATGTCGATCCAGGCGGCCTCCCTGCCGCCCACGGCCACCAGTCGGTGGATGTTCAGGCGTACCGCGAGTCGCCCGATCGCGTCGTGCTCGGTCAGCGACTCCTCGCCCAACTCCCGCATGGCGCCCAGCACGGCGAACGTACGATTGCCACCCGCCATCGCGACCAGGGCCTTGAGTGCGGCCCGCATCGACTCGGGGTTGGCGTTGTACGCGTCGTTCACGACGGTCACCCCGTCGTCCCTGCGGGTGACTTCCATCCGCCAGCGGGAGATCGTACCGGCCGCGCCGAGGGCGGCCGCGATGTCCTCGACGGTCATGCCCACTTCGCGTGCCACCGCGGCACACGCGAGTGCGTTCGCCACGTGGTGCTCACCGTACAGGCGCAAGATCACCGGCGCACTGCCCTCCGGCACGCACAGCGTGAACGAGGCCCGTCCCTGCTCGTCGAGTGTCACGTTCTCGGCCCGTACGTCCGCCTCGGCGCTCTCGCCGAAGGTGACCACGCGGGCCTTGGTGCGCGCGGCCATCGCGCGCACGTACGGGTCGTCCCGATTGAGCACGGCCACGCCGTCGGCGGGCAGCGCCTCGACCAGCTCGCCCTTCGCCTTGGCGATGCCCTCGCGCCCGCCGAACTCGCCCATGTGCGCGGAGCCGACGTTGAGCACCAGGCCGATCCGGGGCGGGGCGATCGTGCACAGGTAGGCGATGTCGCCGACGTGGCGCGCGCCCATCTCGGCGACCAGGTAACGGGTTTCCTCGGTCACCCCCAGGACGGTCATCGGCAGGCCGATGTCGGTGTTGAAGTTGCCGCTCGGGGCGATCGTCGGGCCCCGGCGGGCGAGCACCTGGCCGAGCAGGTCCTTGGTGCTCGTCTTGCCGGAGGAGCCGGTCAGCGCGATCACCGTGGTCTCGGGACGCCGGTCCAGGATCGTCCGGGAGAGTCGGCCGAGCGCGCGGACCACGTCGTCGACGAGGATCGCCGGGGTGCCGGTCTCGCGGTCGGCGAGGACCGCGACCGCGCCGGCCTCGATCGCGGCGCGCGCGTAGTCGTGCCCGTCCACGTGCTCGCCGCGTACGGCCACGAACAGCGTGCCGGGGCCGGCCTTGCGGGAGTCCACGACCATCCCGGCGGTGATGTGCGCGTGCGGATCCGCGCCGCCCGCCGGCCGCCCTCCGAGAGCGGTGGCGATCTCGGCAAGAGTGGTGGAAATCACTGGTTCGTCTCCTCGGCACGCGAGGTGCCGGTCGCCGGGACGCCTGGGTTCGGGGTCTCGGACGTCGGGGTGTGCGTTGATGGTGCGGGAGCCACGATCCTCGCATCGGTGGACTGCTTGGGGGACGCGGGGCCGGCGTGCATGGTTCTGGCCAACGCCGCGCGCAGCTCGACGCGGTCGTCGAAGGGGTGTTTGATCCCGTTCGCGAACTCCTGGCCCTGTTCGTGCCCCTTGCCCGCGATCACCACGGTGTCGCCCGGCGCGGCCCGGTCCACCGCGAGCGCGATCGCCGCGACCCGATCCGGCTCGACCAGCACGGCACCCGGCGAGGCGTCGGCCGCACCGATCCCGGCGAGCATCTCGTCCAGGATCGTGTTCGGGTCCTCCGAGCGCGGGTTGTCGCTGGTGAGCACGACCGCGTCGGCGAACCGGGCGGCGGCCGCGGCCATCAGCGGGCGCTTGGCCCGGTCCCGGTCCCCGCCCGCGCCGAGCACGATGGTCAGCGTGCCGGAGGTCACCGGGCGCAGCGCGCGCAGCAGCGTCTCGACCGCGTCCGGGGTGTGCGCGAAGTCGACCACGGCCTCGAACGGTTGGCCGACGTCGACCCGTTCCATCCGCCCGGGCACGCCCGGCGTGCGGCCCACGCCCTCGACGGCGTCGTCGAGCGAGACGCCGCCGGCGGTCAGCGCGACGATCGCGAGCAGCGCGTTGGACACGTTGAACGGGCCGGCCAGGCACACCCGCGCCTCGGCCTTGTGCCCGTCGGGCCCGACCACGGTGAAGCGGCTGCCGTCGGGGCCGAGTTCGACGTTCTCGGCCCGCCAGTCGGCGTCCGGGTCGCCCGTCGCGGACACGGTCAGCACCGGCACGCTCGCCAGCTTCGCGAGCCGGCGGCCGTACGCGTCGTCCACGTCGATCACGCCCAGTCGCGAGCGGCGCGGCGTGAACAGGTCGGCCTTGGTCAGGAAGTAGTCCTCCATCGACGGATGGAAGTCGAGGTGGTCCTGGGACAGGTTGGTGAACAGTGCGACGTCGTAGACGGTGCCGTCGACCCGGCCGAGCGCGAGCGCATGGCTGGAGACCTCCATCACCGCGTCGGTGACGCCGCTCTCCAGCATCGACGCGAGCAGCGCCTGTACGTCGGTGGCCTCCGGCGTGGTGCGCACGCTGGGGACCACCTCCTCGCCGATCCGGGTCTCGACGGTGCCGATCATCCCGGTGACGCCGCCGCCCGCGCGCAGCCCGCCGTCGAGCAGGTAGGCGGTGGTGGTCTTGCCGTTGGTGCCGGTGACGCCGTACATGGTCAGGTGCTCGGCGGGCCGCCCGTACACCCAGGCCGCGATCTCACCCAGTCGGCCGCGCGGATCGGCCACCACGAGGGTGGGCAGGCCGCTGTCGGCCGCCAGGGCCGCGCCGGCCGGGTCGGTGAGCAGCGCGGCCGCGCCCGCCTTCGCGGCCTGCGCGGCGAACGCGGCGCCGTGTACGTGCTCGCCCTGCAACCCGGCGTACAGATCGCCCGGGCGCACGGCCCGCGAGTCGTGGGTGACGCCGGTCAGCGTCGCCTCCGGATCGCTCGGGCCCCCGGTGAGCGGGACGGCGAGAAACCCGGCCAGGCCGGTCAGCGGTTGAGGGCGCACCTCGGCAGGGCGGCGCAGATCACGGTTGGGCACGGCGGGCAGGCTACCGCGCTTTGACCACTCGCCTGGTGCCGGCATCGATCACCACTCGATCGGGAGATCGAGCGGCGCGGTGCCGCTCGGGGCGATCCGACGGCTCTGCAGGGCGAACGTCATCACCTGCTGGAACACCGGCGCGCACAGGCTGCCGCCACCTCCGTCGATGCCCGGCGCCTGGAGCGTCACCGACACCACGACCTGCGGGTTGTCCGCCGGGGCGAAGCCGATGAAGGACGTGGTGTAGCCGTTGTAGTGGCCGGTCTTGGGGTCGAACCGGTTGGCGGTGCCGGTCTTGCCCGCAACGCGGTAGCCGGGGATGCGACCGTTCTTGCCGGTGCCGCCGTCGTCGGCGACCACGGTCTCCAGCATGTCGCTCACCTGGCGGGCGGTCTCCGGGCTGACCACGACGGTGGACTTGGGCGCGGCGGCGGGCTTGAACTTCCCGTCCGCGTCGGTGCTGCCCTTGACCAGGCTCGGCTCGATCCGCACGCCGCCGTTGGCGATGGTCTGGAACACCGAGGTGGCCTGGACCGAGTTGACCGACAGGCCCTGGCCGAACGGGATCGTGTACTGCTGTGACCCGCTCCACTTCTGCGGCTGGGCCAGGATGCCCGGCGTCTCGCCCGGGAACTTCAGGCCCGACGGTTGCCCGACGCCGAACCGGGTCAGGTACTCGTGCAGCTTGGCGTTGGCCTCGGCGCGGCTCGGCCCCAGCTGTTCCGAGGCCAGGATGGTGCCGATGTTGCTGGACTTGGCCAGGACGCCGGCCAGGGTGAGCTGCTGGGTCGGGTGGTCGTGCTCGTCCTTGAACAGTTGGTCGGCGCGGGCGAGCCGGTTGGGCACGGTCACGTGGGTGCCCGGGGTGGCCCGGCCCTCCTGGATCACCGCGGCCATGGTCATCACCTTGCCGGTGCTGCCCGGCTCGTACGCCTCCTCCACCGCCCGGTTGCCCAGGTTGTGCACGTCGTTCGGGCCGATGTGGTTGGGGTCGTAGCCGGGTGCGGTGGCCATCGCCAGGATCTGGCCGCTGCGCACGTCCTGGACCACCACGGTGCCGGATTCCGACTTGGTCTCGGCGACCTTGGCGCCGATCAACTGCTCGGCGTACCACTGGAGGTCGCGCGAGACGGTCAGTTGCACGTCGGAGCCGGCCACGGCCCGGGTGCCGGTGAGGTCGGAGGTGGGCACTCGGCGGCCGTAGACCATCTCCTGCGTGGTGCGGCCGTCCTTGCCCGCGAGTTGGCCGTCGAGGGTCATCTCCAGGCCGCCGCCGCCGTGGCCGGTGGCGTTGACGAAGCCGACCAGGTTCGCGCCGACCGGGCCGGCCGGGTAGATCCGCTTGCTGTGCTTGGTCGAGTAGATGCCGACCAGGTCGTCACGGCGCACCTTGCCGAGGTCCTTTTGCGCCTGGCGGATGGTGTTCCACACGGCGGGGTCCACCTGTGGGGCGAGCACGACGTAGCGGGACTTGGGGGTGCGCAGTTTGGCCTCGATGGCCACCGGGTCGCCGCCCACGAGCGGGGCCAGCGCCAGCGCAGTGGCGTGCGGGTCGTACTTCTGCACCTGGGTGGGGTCGGCGGTGACGTCGTAGGCGTCCACCGACTTGGCCAGGCTCACCCCGGAGGCGTCGGTGAGCGAGCCGCGCTCGGCGGGCACGGTGACGGTCTGGGTGCGCTTGGCGGCGGCCTGCGCGGCGTACGCGGGCGCGTCCAGGGCTTGGAGTTGAAGCAGTCGGCCGGCGAACAGGGTCAGCACCACGCCGAGCGCGATCAGCCCGATCCGCAGCCGCTTGCGCGGGTCGCCCATCCGGGCGGGCCGTACGGGCCGACGCGGGGCGGGGAGACGAGCCGGCCGGGCGGCACTCGGCCGCGCCCGCCCCGAAGCCCCGGCCCGCTCGGCCCGGGCAGCCTCGCGGACCCGCCGCCCGGCGCCCTCACCGGAGGCGGTGCGAGGCGGCCTCGACCGCTCCGACCCGGCCCGGTCTCCCGAGCCGTCCACCGGCCGGGGGCGTCGGGCGGCCGAACGCTCGTCCCGCGTGGCGGCGGCATCCCCGGCCCGCCGCACGGGCCGGGGCCCACTCTCCGCCCCACCACGCTCCCGCGCCCGCGACGCCCGAAGCCGGCCACGATCCTCCCCGGACCCGGCCCGCGCCCGCCCGTCGGCCCGGGAGGACGCACCGTCCACGCGCGGCCTACCCGGCGAGGCACCCTGGGCCCGAGGGACCGCGTTCTCGCCGCGCCCCGAACCCCGACGCGCGGACTCGTCCTCGCGCCGCGAACGCCCGGACTCCACCCGGGAAGACACGCCATCACCCCGCGACCGACCCGAATCGCGCCGCGCAGCGCCGTCCTCGGCCCGAGCACGCTCCGCCCCTCGACGCACGGCCCCGTCCGCGTCCCGAGCCCGCCCGGACCCCGCCCGGGGCGAGGCGCCATCGCCCCGCGACCGGCCCGAACCGATCCCGGAGGACCCGCCGTCCGCGCGCGACCGGCCCGAGCGGGGCGCGTCGGGGCTCGCGGGTCGCCCGGTGCGCCGCGCGGGCGGATCCGACTCGTCGCCCGGTCGGCGCGGTCGCCCGGGTCGGCCGGCTCGGGCGCCGGGTTCCGCCCGCTCCCCGTCGCGCGCACCCGCACCACGCGGCGCGGCCGGGTCGCCCTGACCGCGCGGGCGCGGGCGGCGCGCGTCCGGCGCACCCGTGCGGTCGGCCGCCGACCGGGGTCGGCGCGCCGAGGACCCGGCCGGGTCGGCGCCGGCGTCCCGGCGGCCCCTTCCGGCGGAACGCGGCTCGTCGGGATCACGCGGATCACGGGGGTCACGGCGTCCGTCGGTCAACGCGGGGTCCCTTCAAGCCGAATGCGGCAGCAAGCCGAATGTGACAACAAGTCGAACGCGACAGCGGGGCGGACGCGACAGCGCACCGCACCCGGCGGCACACCCGTACAACGAGCGGACGAACGCGCGGCGCCGGGCGAAACCCCACCCTCCTCCACCCGACCACATCGACCCGCCCGCCACCCCGACCCGACACGTCGAATCGCGCCGCCCTCTCGCGGCGCGGCGCCCCACGGCCCGGACCCGCCCGTGGACCGCGCACCCGGGCGGGCGACACGATCGGCGGAGCCTCGCGTCAACGAGCCGCTTCCGGCGCGGCGGGCGTCGCCGGGGCCGCCGGGGTCTCGGCGACAGGCGGGGCGATGGTCGCCGGCGTCTCGACGGCGGGCGCCGCCGGCGCCGCCGGAGTCGCCGGCGCCGAAGCCCCGGCCGGATCGGCCCCGGCCTGGGCCACCGGCACGCCCGGTCCCCCACCGGCGGGCGGGGCGGCGGTGGCACCGGCCGGTGTCGCGGGGGCCTCCGGTACCAACGGCGGCTTGGACGTTGCGGGCTTGGGCACCCCGAGCACTCGCCCGGTCGCGGGGTCGATGAAGACCGGACTGCCCCCCGGAACCAGCCCCAGCTCCTGGGCCCGTCGGGCGAGTTCGCCGGGCGCGGCCCTGGCGTCCAGCTCGCGCTGCAACGCCTCGCGGTCGTCGGTGAGCTGGTCCTGGCGCTTTTGCAACCGGCCCACCTCGAACGAGCCCTGGTTGAGCGCGGTGTTCAGCAGCAACAGGGACAACAGCCCGCCGCCGAGCAGACCGACCACGAGCACCACGAACGGCGTGCGCGTGGTCCCCTTCGCCCGGCGCGCGGCCAGGCGGATCCGGGTCATCGTCTTCGCCGCGCCGCTCATCGGCTCCCCCGTCCGCCGCGTCGATTCACCGGTCTTCCCGCACCCGCTCCGCGGCCCGCAACCGCACCGATGCCGCGCGCGGGTTCGCCTCGTTCTCCCGCTCGCTCGCCTGCTCCGAACCGCGCGTGAGCAGCTTGAACCGCGGCTGCAACTCCTCCGGCACCACCGGCAGGTCCGGCGGCGCCTTGCTCTGTGCGCCGGCCGCGAACACGCGCTTGGTCATCCGGTCCTCCAGCGAGTGGTAGGACATCACCACGATCCGCCCGTGCAGCGCGAGCGCCCGCACGGCGGCGGGCAACGCCCGCTCCAGCACCGCGAGTTCCCCGTTGACCTCGATCCGCAGGGCCTGGAAGGTGCGCTTGGCGGGATTGCCGCCGGTACGCCGCGTCGCGGCCGGGATCGCGGTGCGCACCACGTCGACCAGCCGCGCGCTCGTGGTGAACGGCTCCTTCTCCCGCTCGCGCACGATCGCGTCGGCCACCCGGCGGGCGAACCGCTCCTCGCCGAAGTCGCGCAGGATCCGGGCCAACTCCGCGGCGGTGTAGCCGTTCAGGATGTCGGCCGCGGTGATGCCCACGGTCGGGTCCATCCGCATGTCGAGCGGCGCGTCCTGCGCGTAGGCGAAGCCGCGATCGGCCCGGTCCAGTTGCAGCGAGGACACGCCGAGGTCGAACAGGATGCCGTTGATCCGCTCGATCCCGAGCCGATCCAGCACCTCGGGCAGTTCGTCGTAGACCGCGTGCACCAGCGTCGCCCGCTCGCCGAACCCCGCGAGCCGGGCCGCCGAGCGCTCCAGCGCCTCGGGGTCGCGGTCGAGGCCGATCAGCCGTACCTCGGGGAAGGCGGTGAGCAGGGCCTCGCTGTGTCCGCCCATGCCCAGTGTCGCGTCCACCACGATCGCTCCGGGTGCGCGCAACGCGGGGGCCAACAGGTCGACACACCGCTCCAGCAGGACCGGAATGTGGGCGGGTGCCGTCACGGCCCCTCCACCATCGTCGCGTTCACTCCGGGCCCTTCGTCGTGCGGAAACCCGCAGTCTAGGCCCTGCCCGGCGGATCTCGGCGGAGCAGGCCGCGTCGTCCGGTGCCGTGCATCGGCGTGCCGGAGGAGCAGCCGCATAGTGGTTCCATTCGGCTGTTTCTCCGGTGCGGCGAGGTGCGGTGCCGGGCGGCGCGGACCCGCCAAGATCCGCCGGGCAGGGCCCGGAGGCCGAGGTGCAACCTTCTCGCGGAACATGCCGCGAACCGTGCCGCCAGGTCCCCGCCCGCTCGTCTGGGGAAGTGACCTCTGGCACCGGGGAAGGAGTGCCAGAAAGCTCGGAGCGGGTGGAGACCTCGCCGCAGGTGCGCCGGGCGAGACCACGTTCGTGAGGATGCGACTCGGGAACCGAGAAGACGCGATGGGCGTCGCCGCGCTCGGATCGGCTCAGATCAGACCGGGCAGCACCTCCTCGGACAACACGGCGAAGGACCGCTCCTGCTCCGCGAGGTAGTCGTGCCAGGTCCGGGCCGCCCACAGCTCGACCCGGGTGTTGGTCCCGATGACGACGCAGTCCCGACTGTCCCGGTCCAGGCCCGCGTAGTCGCGCAGGGGTTGCGGCACCAGCACTCGCCCCTGCTTGTCCGGCACCGCGTCGGAGGCCCCGGCGTAGAGCACGCGCATGTAGTCGCGTGCCGCCTTCGAGGTCACCGGGGCTCGACCCAATTGCTCGGCGATCCGGGTGAACTCCGCGATGGGCCACACATAGAGGCAGCGTTCCTGCCCCTTTGTGATCACAAGGCCCTCCGCCAGCTCGTCCCGGAATCGCGCCGGCAGGATCAGCCGGCCCTTGTCGTCCAACCGGGGCTCGTATGTGCCCAGAAACACCGAGCACCTCCGGCCGCCGTCAGGAGCTTGTGGGCTCCATTTCCCGCCACTCTACTCCACCAAACCCCACGGTCAACCCTTTTCGGGCGCGTCACTCTGTTCCCACTGATGACAAAAGCCCAGCTCAGAAGGGGTGAGGCAGAAGAACCACCCGATTGCGCGCCCCCCGCACGCCACTCCCCCGCATCGGGCGCGGGTTTCGGCCTTTGCACCCTTGGGCTCCCGGTACGAATCTCCCATTCGTGGATTAGCACTCATAGCTCAGAATTGCGACGAATCATCTGCATGTGGGCAGTGTGACTCCCCCCACGAAGCGGATCCGCCTGGCAATCGCTAACGTCCTGACCATGGTCGATCGTCTTGTCGCAGCCAACCGCCTCTACGCGGAGCAGTACCGGAACCCCGGTATGTCCGCCATGCCGGTCCGCCACACGGCGGTCGTCACGTGCATGGACGCCCGCCTGGACGTGCACGCGATGCTCGGTCTGGAACTGGGCGACACGCACGTGATCCGCAACGCGGGCGGCGTGGTCACCGACGACGTGGTGCGTTCGCTGACGATCAGTCAGCGGCACCTGGGCACCACGCAGGTGGTACTGATACACCACACCCAGTGCGGCATGCTCACCGTCACCGAGGACTTCCGCCGCGAACTCGAGGCCGACACGGGCCTGCGCCCGCAGTGGGCGGTCGAGGCGTTCGTCGATCTCGACGGCGACGTGCGCCAGTCGATGAACCGGGTGCTCCGCTCCCCGTTCCTCCTGCACCGGGAGACCGTGCGCGGTTTCGTCTACGACGTCACCACCGGCCTGCTGCGCGAGGTTTTCCCGCTCTCCGACGTGCAACCGGAAGGCGCCTCCGCGCAGTCATAGGCTCCGTCGCCTCTCCCGCCGACCCGAATTCCGGATCGGCGCGGCACCATCGAGGGGATCGACCCGTCTCGGCCGAAGCCTTTTGCGCCGACCGGATCGCCCTCCATGCCGCGTCGGCTACCGTCCGGAGTCGCAATGCGCGTTGTCCGGGCCGTCCAACGGGGTGACGGCAGCGCACGCTACCGGGAGAATCGGCCTGTGGCCCTGACCCAGGGCGTGCACAACGCGGTTCCAGGGAGGGGCACGGGTGTCGACGTTCAACGATCAGGCCGGTCTGGGGGATCTGACGGTCACCACCGATCGGATCCGCGGGGCCATGGAGACCGTGATCGAGGGCAAGCCCGAGGTCGTCCGCCTCGCCTTGACGGTGCTGCTGGCCGAGGGCCACCTGCTCGTCGAGGACGTTCCGGGAGTCGGCAAGACGATGCTGGCGAAGGCCCTCGCGCGATCCGTCGATTGCGACATGCGTCGGGTCCAGTTCACCCCGGACCTGCTGCCCTCGGACATCACCGGCGTCAGCGTCTTCGACCAGGAGAAGCGCGAGTTCGAGTTCAAGCCGGGCGCCATCTTCGCCAACATCGTGGTGGGCGACGAGATCAACCGGGCCTCGCCGAAGACGCAATCCGCGCTCCTGGAGTGCATGGCCGAGCGTCAGGTCACCGTCGACGGCACCACCTACGAGTTGAGCGCGCCGTTCATGGTGATCGCGACGCAGAACCCGGTGGAGATGGAGGGAACGTATCCTCTGCCCGAGGCGCAGCGGGACCGGTTCATGGCCCGCGTCTCGATGGGATACCCGGCGATCGACGCCGAGTTGCGGATGATCGGCGGCCACAGCGCCGGCTCCCCGCTGACCGACCTGACCCCGGTCGCCGACGCGCGCGACCTGGTCCGCCTCGCCGACGCCGTCCGCCGGGTGCACGTGTCCCCGGCCGTCGCGCGCTACGCGGTCGACCTGGTCAACGCCACCCGCCGCTCGCCCGAACTGCGCCTTGGCGCCTCGCCGCGCGCCACCCTGCACCTGGTCCGCGCGTCACGGGCGGCGGCCGCCTTGGACAACCGCGACTACGTCCTGCCGGACGACCTGCAGACCCTGGCCGTCTCGGTGCTGGCCCACCGCCTGCTGCCCACCGCCGACGCGCAGATGGCCCGACGTACCCCGGAGCAGATCGTCGCCGACATCGTGCGCCAGGTCCCGGTCCCCGGCGCCCCCACCGGCCAGGCCCCGCAACCGGCCCAGGGGCGGGCGGTCGGCGCGCCGCAGATCGTGCCCGCCCCGCCGGTGCCGCCCGCCCACCAGCCCTACCCGGGCGGCGTCCCGCACCACAACGGCGGCCGGCCGTACCCGACGCAGGCGCCGACCGCGCACGAGGGCTACGCGCCGGTGCCGTCCGACGGTCGCCTCGGCGGCACGGGCTCCGGGGCGGCGCGCTGACGTGCGTACCGCACTGTCGGGCCTGACCACCCGGGGGCGCTCCTTCCTCGCGGCGGGGATCGCCGCGAGCATCTGCGCGGTGGTCCTGGGCCAACGCGACCTGCTGCGGGTCGGCTTCCTGCTCACCGCGCTGCCGCTGGTGGCGGTCCTGATCGTCGCCCGCACCCGGCACCTGGTCACCAGCGCCCGGGGGCTGGAGCCGCCCCGGGTGGCGGCCGGCCACGAGTCCCAGGTGCGGCTGCGCGTGGACAACGTCTCGCGCATCCCCACCGGTCTGCTGATGCTCGAGGACCACGTGCCCTACGTGCTCGGCTCGCGGCCCCGCTTCGTGCTGGACCGCATCGAGCCGCACGGCAACCGGCACGTGTCCTACCGGGTGCGCTCGGATCTGCGCGGGCGTTTCCCGGTGGGGCCGCTGCGCCTGCGGATGGCCGACCCGTTCGGGATGTGCGAGCTGACTCGTTCCTTCGCCGCCCGGGACACCCTCGTGGTCACCCCGGCCGTGCAGCCACTGCCCGCGGTGGACCTGGGCGGCGAGTGGACCGGCTACGGCGACAGCCACGCCCGCAACGTGTCCGCGTCCGGTGAGGAGGACGTGGTCCCGCGCGAGTACCGGCACGGCGACGACGTACGCCGGGTGCACTGGCGCTCCACCGCCCGCCGCGGCGAACTGATGGTGCGCCGCGAGGAACAGGCCTGGCAGAACCGGGCCACCGTACTGATCGACACCCGCGCCGGCGCGCACGTCGGCGACGGACCGGCCTCGTCCTTCGAATGGGTGGTCTCGGCCGCCGCGTCGGTGGGCGTACACCTGTGCCGGCGCGGCTACACCACCCGCCTGCTCGACGCCGAGGGCGACGCGCTCGCCGGGGACCTGGAGGGCATCCGGGCCGCGCCCGGCGACCTGGAGGGTTTCCTGCTCGACGCGCTCGCGGTGGTGGAGACGGTGCCGGTGAACGCCCTGGACCAGGCCGAGCCCGCGCTGCGCGACCCGGCGGGCGGCGGGCTGACCGTCGCCGTGCTCGGCGCGCTGACCGAGGACGACGTCAAGCGGCTCGGCCGGGCCCGGCACCGCTCCGGGCGCGGGGTCGCGATCGTCCTGGACGTGAGCACGTGGGGCCGGGTGCCCGGCGCGCTGCCGCACGACAGCGCGGTGGGCCTGCTCCGCCAGGCCGGCTGGCGCGTGCTCTCCGCCCGGGCCGGCTCCCGGCTGTCCGAACTGTGGCGCTCGGCCGGTCGGGTGGGCGACCCGGCCGCCGCCGGCTCGATGTCCTACGCCGGCACCGCGCGCGCCGCCGCCCCCGCGGCCCCCGCGCCCGTATCCACGCCCGCCGCCTCGGGCCCGCCGCCGCGCCCTCGCACGGCGCCCACGATCGGGGGCTCCACCGTCGACGGAGGGGAACGGCCATGACCGGCCGACTGCGTCTGGCCCTGGTCGCGGCTCTCGCGACCGCACTGACCTCGTCCGCACTGCTCCCGCTGGTCGACGCGGGCCGTTGGATCGCCCAGGGACTGGGCGCGATCCTGCTGGTCGCCCTGGTCGGCGAGGGGGCCCGGCGGATCCGGGTGCCGCGCCCGATCGTGGGATTGACCCAGCTCGCCGCCCTGGTGCCCTACCTGCTCCTGGTCTGCGTCCCCGACGCCAGCGGCCCGATCCCGACCCCCGGCAGCGTCGACGCGTTCGTGGAGTTGATGCGCACCGGCGGACAGGACATTCGCGAGTTCAGCACGCCCGCGCCCGCCACGCCCGGGATCGTCGCGATCCTGCTCACGGTGATGGGCGGCGTGGCCGTGATCGTGGACATGATCGCGGTGACCTACGCGCAGGCCGCGCCGGCGGGCCTGCCGCTGCTCGCGCTCTACAGCGTGCCCGCCGCGCTGTCCCAGTCCGGCCTCGGCTGGGCGGTCTTCCTGGTCGCGGCGCTGGCCTACGTCCTGCTGCTGCTCGCGGAGGGCCGCGAACGGCTGCTGCGCTGGGGCAGGCCGCTGGCGCCGCCGATACCGCCCGGCTATCCACCGATGCGCCAGTACCGCCCACCCGCCCGCGGCGGCGGCCGGATCGGCGTGGCCGCGCTCGCGGTGGCCGTCGCGGTGCCCGCGCTGATCCCGCTGAGCGCCAACCGGCTCCTGGACAAGAACGACAACGGGCCGCAGTCGCATCGGCTGACCACGATCAACCCCGTGGTCAAGCTCTCCGACGAGTTGAACCGGGCGGAGAACCGGGAGTTGATGCGCTATCGCACCAGCTCCGCCTCGCCCGGCTCGATCTATCTGCGGATCTCCTCCCTCGACCGGTTCGACGGCCGCTCCTGGCAGCCGTCGGAGCGGCAACTGACCGACGTTCCGAAGGACTTCCCCAAGCCGCCGGGCCTGGACCAGGGGGTGCGCACCACCGAGGTGGTCACCCGGGTCGAGTCCGACCGGGACTACGACCAGGGTTCGCTGCCGATGCCCTACCCGGCGACGCAGGTCCAGGTGAAGGGCAGTTGGCGCTACGAGCCCGAGGGTCGCCTGCTGCTGGCCGACAACAAGCAGGGCCTGCGCGGCCTCGGCTGGACGGTGACCAGCCTCGACGTCGAGCCGACCCCCGCCCAGCTCAAGGCCGCCGGCCCGCCGCCGCCCGCGCTCGCGCCCTACGTGGCGCTGAACCTGCCGCCCGACATGGTGAACCGGATCCGCCAGCAGGCGCAGCGGATCGGCGGCAACGGCACCTCCTACGACCGGGCCCGCAACCTGGAGGAGTGGTTCGCCCGCTCCAACCAGTTCCGCTACGACACCAAGGTCCCGCCCGGCAACGGCGCCTCGGCACTGGAGAACTTCCTGGAGCAAAAGGTCGGCTACTGCGAACAGTTCTCCTCCGCGATGGCGGTGATGGCCCGCACCCTGGGCATCCCGGCGCGGATCGCGGTCGGTTTCATCCCCGGCACGCAGCAGGCCGACATGAGCTACAAGGTCAGCAGCCACGACGCGCACGCGTGGCCGGAGTTGTACTTCTCCGGCGCGGGCTGGATCCGGTTCGAGCCGACCCCCTCCCGAGGCAACTCGCCGTCCTACGCCCAGCAGGACGTGGCACCGGTCGCGCCGTCGGCCACCCCGGGCAGTGCGGGCGACCTGCCCACCAAGCAGCCGCAGACGGTGCCGAGCGCCGGGCCGTCGACCGCCACGACCAGCGCGCCGGCCGCCGTCGGCGCCTCCTCGGACGGGCCGCGGTTGTCCGGCCGGGTGCTGTTGATCGGCGGCGCCGTGCTGCTGGCGGTGCTGCTCGTGGTGGCGCCGATGCTGGTCCGCACCCGGGTTCGCCGACGCCGGTTCGCGGCGCTCACCCGGGACGTGGCGGCCGACGTCGATGCCGACGACCGCGCCGGGCCGGTGCTCGGCGGGTGGGCCGAGGTGCTGGACACCGCCCGCGACCTGGGCCACCCGGCACCGGACGCGGAGACCCCGCGCCAGGCCGCCGAACGGCTGCTCGCCGTGCTGGCGGTCGACGCCCCCGCCGCCGAGGGTGCCGGGGACGCCGACGACACCGGGCGGCTCGCGGCGGGATCGGCCGTGCTCGCCGCCCGCGAGGCGCTGCCGCGGATCGCGCTCGCCACCGAACGGCTGTTGTACGCGGCCACCCCGCCGGTCCGCGAGCCGGGCCTCGGCGAGGACGTGCGGGCGGTCCGCCGGGGTCTGCTGGCCCGGGCCGGACGCGGTCGCCGGTTGCGGGCGAGCCTGCTCCCGCCGTCGTTGCGCCGCCGGGGCGGGCCGAGCCGGGCCGAGCGTCGGTACGCGTTCGCCGAGCGGTTCCGGCCCCGCCTGCCGCGGCGCCGCCGGGGCGATGGCCCGGGTGGCACGCCGAAGCCGGCCGACCTCGGCTGAGCGGCGGGCGGCCCCGGCCGCCCGCCCGACCCGGGGCACGGGGCACGACGACAAAACGCCGGTGGCGGGGGGGAACGGATATGGAGGTGGTGAGGCCCCACCGCGGGGTGGGTTTGTTTTGCGGCCCGGCTGGGGGGGGCGCC